>JBLIIB010000007.1:0-41761 GCA_047634795.1 Candidatus Azotimanducaceae bacterium
TTTGGCTTACCTGTCTGGTCTTTCTGAAAATAGTTCGTTCGAAGGCTGGCAAGCATCAGTTCATGGATACGCCTGAGGACTCTGTCTTCGTTGAGCAGTGAGACATCTTCCAATGCTTGGACGATGTTTCCTGAAACAACATCAGGGTCCAACGTCACCGTGCCCGGCGACATCCTCGCCTCGAAAAAGTGAACAAGCATTCGGCCAACATCCTGATGGCTGAACAGCGTGTCGCTGATGAAAGTTTGGCCAAAAGCAAAGCCGATTTGTTTCATATACCGCGCGTAAACGCGAAGCAGGTTTACCTGCCGCCAATTGAGGCCTGCACCGAGAATCAGACGATTGAAACTGTCATCTTCGGCAACCCCCAACCAGATAGCACTAAACGACTCGTTAAACAGATCGCCAATCGCGAGTAAATCCAATTGGGTTTCAAAGAAGAGCTTAAAATCATGAATAGTAATCCAACTGCCCTCTTTTCGCTGGACCCTGTAGGTTTTCTCTTCGGTGATTCTGAAGCCTAGGTTTTCAAGCTTAGGCACCTGATCCGATAAGGGCAGTGGACTACCTTGATGGAACACCTTGAGCCGGAGTGTTGATGCGTCGTCCTGAATGAGATGGTACAACCTTGTGTTGAGGCCAAGGTCTTTTGGCATAGCTTCGATGCAACCAATGTCTGCAACAGCAATCGCCGCTGAATAGTATTCTCTATAGCCAGCGGAAAACGCATCGACATAATTCAGTAACAATTCACGGCCTCGCACTTCACCAAACTGATCCGCCAGTCCAATATCCAACTCTGCTCGCCAGTCGTTAATAATCGAGGCAATCTTCTTCTCGAGATCGGCAACATTAATCGACCAATCCGACGCCGGCGTAACCCGCAGGATGTATTGCAAACGTACCAGAATAGACTCGGATAAAAGCGTGTCGTATTGGGCATCTTCTGCGTTAAACGCGCCTACTAAAAGTTTTTCAACCGCATGACTAACCCGCGTATCAAAAAGATCTCGTGGCATATAGATGAGACAATTCACAAACAGGCCATATCTGTCTTCCCTGACAAACAGCTTGATCTTTCGACGCTCGTGGAAATTTGTCACCGCCGTCGTTTGATGGAGGAGATCGTGCTCGGAAATTTGAAACAGTTCGTCTCGCGGATAGGTAGCGATAACCTGCTTCAATACCTTTCCGTCAAAGCCATTGCTCTCAAATTCAGAGCTATTTACGACATGGTCCAACTTCTTGCGGACTACCGGTATAACACCAGGGTGGTCGGTGTAAACCCTCGATGTATAGAGGCCAAGAAATCCGTATTCACCAACCACCTCACCGGCATCGTTGAATTTTTTAATTCCTACGTAGTCAGGATAGGCCGGACGATGAACGAGCGACTTACGCCCGCCTTTGGAAAATGACAGTACAACCGGCTCAAGCAAAAAATCTCGCCTGGCATCGGGCTGATCAGAAATTCGCCTGGAGGTAGCAGGTTCCCGAATCCGGAGAACACCAAGCGGGTCTCCTACCTGGGTAATCGTGTCGTTTCGATAATCGAACTCCCTGAAGCCAAGAAAAGTGAAATTATCTTGTTGCAGCCATGCTAAAAACTCCTTGGCCTCGATCACATCATCTTTGGGAATTGAATCGATCTGCAGAACGCTTTCACTAACCTCCTTGATCATTAACTTCATTTTGGAAAAGTCGGTGACCGCTGCAAACAAATCTTTTGAGGTGCGATTAAGCCGCGCTTCAAGCTCGGGGAGATCTGCATCCGAGAGCCGATCAACCTCCGCAAAGATGAAGAGCTCTCGATTATCATGATCCGTGTCTAACGAAAGGTTTGTCACCTTACCGCCGGCATCTCGCTCAACGGCATAAACAACGTTGTTCAGAAAATGGGTGACAATACCGTCATGCGATAACGCCATCAGAATTGAATCGACGGTGAACGGCATGTTTTTCGCCATGACGGTGACCATTGTGCAGGGAGCATGCCAACCGTCTCGCTCAAGGACCGGGTTGATCAAACGAATGACAACTTCATCAGCGCCCCGGCGCTCAAACAGCCGCCAGCTATCAATGCAAAATCCTGCATCGTCAGAAGGATTCCTGGAAGCAATATCTTCCTCGATCGCTCGCTGCCAGAATAACGAAGAAAAACGTGTGACCAGCGCGGAGGAATCTGAGGGATTCAGGGCATCGATCTCACTGATCAACTTCGACAGGTATTGTTCTTTTATCATAGTCACCACGATGGGTTAGGCCAATCTCTTGGTAACGATAACACTGCCGCAAGACGCTGCAAGCAGGAATACACACGCAACAAAAGTGTGACTTTTGTCTCTGAAGAACACACGACTTAGAGGTCTACGTGAGCACGAGTCACACGGTCGTTCTCACAACCCGTGGGATCGGCGTTATTTGGGTGGGGGGAATCTTAGATCAAGCGAGTACGGCTGTTCCGGTTGAATCTCTTCCGGCGGAATCGATGCAACACCCTGCGTATGTCCCGTTGCAGAGAAGCGGGCGTGTCGTCTGGCTTCAGCTTCGTTAGCATTGATTGGGAAGCTATCGTAATTCCTGCCACCCGGGTGTGATACGTGATACGTGCACCCGCCAATTGAGCGCTGGTTGTGCATGTCAACAATATCGAATGTCAGCGGTGTATGTACGCCAATAGAAGGATGCATAGCCGAAAACGGATCCCACGCTTTGTACCGTACGCCCGCAACGAAGCAACCTTGTGTACCTGTAAATCTCAGAGGAACCCGGCGGCCGTTGCAGGTAACAATATGCCTGCCTTCGATCATTCCGCTGACGCTCACCTGAATCCGCTCCAGACTAGAATCGACATAGCGCGCGGTTCCCTGCGCGGTAGACTCCTCGCCAAGCACATGCCACGGCTCTAGCGCGGTATGCACCTCAAGCTGAACGCCGCCAGCATTTGTCGTTCCAATTCGTGGGAATCTGAACTCTTTAAAGGATTTAAACCAGCCTAGTTCAAATTCGTAACCGGCATCATTGAGAAACTCGACGACACTTCTCATGTCTTCCCAGACGTAATGCCCCAGCATGAATCTGTCATGAAGCTCACTTCCCCATCGGATGAGCTTCCCCTGATAAGGTTTATTCCAAAATCGAGCCACCAGTGCACGAACCAACAATATCTGCAGCAAGCTCATTTGGGGATGTGGCGGCATTTCAAACGCCCGGAATTCGACGATCCCTTTACGCCCGGATGCTGAATCCGGCGAGTACAACTTATCAATACAAAACTCAGATCGATGCGTGTTACCCGTCAGGTCCGTCAGGAAGTTACGCAGTATCCTGTCAACCAACCAGGGCTTCTTGGAGTCTCCCTTAGGGAGCTGGTCAAAGGCGAGTTCCAGTTCATAAAGATTGTCATCCCTGGCCTCATCAACACGAGGTGACTGGCTGGTAGGGCCAATAAACATACCCGAGAAGAGATACGACAATGCCGGGTGATGCTGCCAAAAAGTGATGAGGCTTCGCAACACATGCGGGCGCCGCAAGAAGGGACTTTCTTCAGCCTTCTCGCCGCCGAGCGTGACATGGTTACCACCCCCCGTACCGGAATGACGACCGTCCAGCATGAACTTTTCTGTCGCGAGCCGGGTTTGACGTGCCTCTTCGTATAGCAGGGTTGTATTGGCAACAAGATCACGCCAATTTTTAGAGGGATGAATATTCACCTCAATCACACCCGGATCTGGCGTAATCTGCATCACAGTAAGCCTCGGATCAAAAGGCGGCTCGTAACCCTCAATGACAATCTTCAAAGACAGCTTTTTCGCCACCTGCTCCAGCGCTGCCAGTAACTCTAAATAGTAATCTGCCCGTGCCAATGGAGGAATAAAGACATACAACCTACCGTCACGGGGTTCGACACAAAGTGCGGTATGTACGATTTCTCGAGGAATGTCCTTGGAGGCAATTTTTTTCGCGCGCTTTTTGATCGCCGCAAGCGGTGCTATATCTGCAAATGGGTCTAATTCTGGCTCCAGATCTTCTGGTTTCCCCCACGGCAGTGAATCAAATGGGATTCTGTAGCCCAACGGCGAGTCCCCAGGAATCAGCAACAACTTACCTGATCGAAATGGCCACGGCCCCGTCTGCCAGTATCCTCTTTTCCCATCTGCCACAAATTTTAGCGGCAGAGCAAAACCCGTCGGCTCATCAATACCTTTGCTGAAAAGCTTCGCGAGTCTTTTTCGCTCCAATGGGTCTTTTAATTTGCTATCTCCTGCCGTCACATTCTTTGGCAACGTGCTCTCTTTCCAAAGGTAGTAACCCGGATTCTCATATCCTGTGACAATTCTTTTCAACGGCAAGCCAAGCGCTTCTACTAAACCAGACATCAGTTGCTTTGCATCGCCAAGCGTGTGATCGTAATTTTTTGTCTCATCAGCGAGCAGGGAATCGTCTGTCCAAATCGGTTTTTGGTCTTTACGCCAGAACATCGTAAGCGCCCAGCGCGGCAGTGGTTCACCCGGGTACCATTTACCCTGTCCGTAATGCAGCATTCCGTTCGGCGCGAAGTGCGTCTTCAATCGTTGCAGCAATTGTCCTGCTAATTCACGTTTCTCTACTCCCAGGGCTGCATTGTTCCACTGCGCACCTTCCGTGTCGTCGACAGAAACAAAGGTCGGCTCGCCGCCCATGGTCAATTTGACTTTGGATGATTCAAGGGCCTGATCAACCTTCGCACCCAGCGCGTCGATGGACCGCCACTCTGATTCCGTATAAGGCCGGGTCACTCGGGGGTCTTCAAAAATACGTTCGACTGTATTTGAGAAAACCATGGATGTTTCACAAACACCCGTTGCCCCTGATATAGCAGCAGCTGTCGCAGGCTCCGGAGTGCAGGCAAGAGGCAAATGCCCCTCCCCGGCAAATAGCCCGGATGTCGGATCCAGACCAATCCATCCGGCACCGGGCAAGAACACCTCGGCCCACGCATGCAGGTCGGTAAAATCAGAAGTCGGCCCCGAAGGTCCATCAAGAGATTTTTGATCCGATGTCAGCTGCACCAAATAACCCGAAACAAATCGAGCGGCTAAACCTAGATGCCTAAGAACCTGAACTAACAACCAGGCGCTGTCTCGGCACGATCCTTTTTTAAAGGACAATGTTTGCTCACAGGTCTGAACACCCGCTTCCATGCGAATTTCGTACTCTACATGGTCGCGTATTTGCTGATTAATTCTGACAAGGAAGGGAACAACAGCTTCTTTTCTTCGATCAATTTGTTTAACCCACTTTGTTAGCTTGCTACCTTTTTCACTTAGGTCAAGGTAAGGCGCTAAATCTTTTCTGAGTAACTTGTCATAGAGGAAGGGATAGTTTTCGACAGACTCTTCAAGAAAAAAATCGAATGGGTTGATCACGATCATTTCAGCAACAAGTTCTACATGAAATTTCAGTGATCGTGTTTGCTCTGGGAAAACAAATCGAGCGAGATGATTGCCGAATGGATCTTGCTGCCAATTGACGAAATGATTGTCTGGCTCAACTTTAAGAGAATACGATTTGATCGGCGTTCTACAATGTGGCGCTGGCTTCAACCTAACAACATGAGGGTGGACAGTAACCGCTCTGTCGAAAGAATATTCTGTGTTGTGTCTTATCGCGACTTGAATGGACATAAAATTACCTGCCGACCTAAGAGAAGATCAGTTTGGTCTCCCGTTAAAGCCGAAATCGTCTTCCCGATCCCAGGTGCCGCTCCACGCAACGGGCGGCAACTTCTTAAAAGCATCCGTGAGCAATTGATCCCAGCTTTTCTTTAGGTGCCTGAGGTACTCGCTGTCTTCCTCAAACCGATAGTACTTGCCAAGTTGAAGGGAGTCTTTGGCGTAAATGGAAAGCTCAACGGGTGGACCGACACTCAGATTACTTCGAATCGTGGAATCCATCGACACGAGCGCGCACATGGCTGCCGTCTCCTGACTCACTTTCGGCGTCAGAATTCGGTCAAGAATCGGCTTGCCGTATTTACTCTCTCCGATCTGAAGATAGGTTGTGTCGCTGGACGTTGAAATGTAGTTGCCCTGCGGGTATACAAGGGAAACCGCAGGTTTGTGGTCCAAAATTTGACCGCCGACGATGAAATACGACTGAACGTTAACATTGGCGCTCGGGGTTTTGTCCTGTTCTTCTGTGTTGATTTCGCCCAGATATTCTGCGACGTCTGTCATATGCTCCATCGTAAAGATGTTCCGCTTGGACATTTTAATGTCCTTCTTGATATGACTGATAACGGACTGTGAGGTAGCCAGATTGCCCGACGTTAACAATGTAAATTGACGCTCGCCCGGAATACCAAAGCTGTACATCTTGCTGTAGGTGCTCACCATATCAACACCAGCATTTGTTCTTGAATCAGACACGAATACGAGACCAGTGTCAGTCACGATCGCAAGGCAATAAGTCATTTAAAGTATACCGAATGGTGAATCTGCAAAGTTACTATGTTTTGGCATTGCACAACGGGAGTCAAGCTTAATCAATTTTAATAATTTCGAGGTAGAAGACACTCAATAGCGCACTGCAGAACACTACGGAAGTGGCTAACCAGCTTAGCACAATGGGATAGCTCGCTGCTCGGCGGGCCTGAGGGACTTTCAGCTGACGCGACCCGTCAAGCATTTGATTTTATGGAAAATACTCGGTTTTTTTTGCCCGGAGCCTGGGCCAGGATACAACGTGATATGAACCATGACAGTGCCTAATTGGGCGACAAATTAAACGCCCAGACAAAGGTTGGCTCATTTCTTCATAGCGCTCACCCGTGCCCTAACGCTTTGAGTTTCCAGCACTCATCCTGCCTTGATTTAGCACCAGACTTAAGCCTCTGTTCAGACCAATAACCGTTCGCCAACAGGGACCCCAGCGCTGATTCAGATAAAAATCACGGGGAGGGAAGCATTACAAAAGAATTGCCGGAGAAGGCCGATCCATTTCCTCATAGAGTTCCTTTACTTTGTCAGTATCTCTGACCCCAGCAGCAATCCTATTTTGAGTTTTCACTCAGCCTAGCCGAATAGGCCGCATGCCACTGATGTGACAGGCACGTAATCAATACGACTAATACCGTAACCCCAACGATTGCATGGGTACTTGCCAGTGTGTCAAATTGCAAACTCTTGTCAAACTGGATAATCGTCATGCGCATCGCCGATCTTGAAAAAACCGAAATCTCTTACTTTCGCGACAACTTTGCGCCTGTGCAGGACGAGCATAACCAAGCTTGTACGGAAATTATTGGCGCCATACCTGAACATTTGAATGGGGCTTTTCTGAGGATTGGAGCAAACCCTGTCTTCGTGAATGACCCTGAGTCGTATCACCCGTTCGCCGGCGACGGCATGATTCATGAAGTCGTTTTCGCCAATGGAAAAGTCACCTATATCAACCGCTTCGTCGAAACTGAAGGCCACATGGCTGAACAGGCACGTGGTGATTTCATTTGGGACGGCTCGAACACGAAACCCGAAGATGCTGAAAAATATGGCTCAAAAAACCTCGCCAACACCGCCATGATTTTCCACGCGGGCAAGTTTTTGGCGTTACAGGAAGGCGCCAATCCATTTGAACTGAAATTGCCTAGCCTTGACCCTGTGGGCGAATTTGATTACGACGGTCGCCTGAAACATGTATTTACCGCACACCCAAAGATTGACCCAAATACCGGCGAACTGATTACCTACGGTTACAGCGTCATGAACAAGCCATATTGCTCTGTTTCATTGATTACGCGTGATGGCGAACTCATCCATACAACAGATATCGATATTCCAAAGCCCATCATGATGCATGACTGCGCCATCACATCGAACCACACCGTGATTATGGACTTACCCTGTGTCTTCGACTTTACCCGGATGGCAGAAGGCAAGAGCATGCTGTATTTCGAGCCTGAGAACGGATCCCGGTTCGGTATCCTGGCCCGGGGCGCAGACGGCGAAGACATCAAGTGGTTTGATGTGGAAAACTGTTATTGCTATCACACGGTCAACGCCTTTGAAGAAGGTGACGAGGTTGTTGTTGAGGGGTGTCGCTCAGAACGAAACAGCATCGGCGATGATGAAAAACCAGCCGCTGGTGATCGCTCGGATCTTCCCATGTTGTATCAGTGGCGTTTCAATATGAAAACCGGTGAAGTCACCGAAGGTTCGCTGGACCAGACCTGGGGTTGTGAGTTTGCTCGAATCAATGAATCATTTATGGGTATGCGTAACCAGTTTACTTATGCCGCCAGAATTAAAGGGGATAACCTGGAATCAGGGTTCGACGGCATCATCAAATACGACCTGGTTAACGATGACAGTGCCCACTATGCCTACGGACCGGGACGCCTTGGCGGCGAACCTATCTTTGCACCCAAACCGGGTGGTGTGAACGAAGAGGACGGCTGGGTCATTGGCTTCGTCTGGGATGAGCAACTTAAACGCAGCGAATGTATCGTTCTGGATGCCGCAAATTTCGAAGATGGACCTGTCGCACGCATCGTCATGCCTGCACGAGTTCCGTTCGGATTCCACTCCGCCTGGGTTGATCAACAGATGATTGATTCTGGTAGTTAACATTAACGAGGCTAGCCCGAATTCACCAACGCGGTCTGAGAGCAAGCGCAAGAACGCATCACAAAACCGTCACAAAATCAGGGCGTCAGATAAATCGTGAATTGCAAACTTTGTGACGTACCCGGAGGTGATCTGATCTGGTCTGATGATTCGTTACGGATTGTTCAGGTTGCAGATCAGCAGTTGCCAGGGTTTGTGCGCGTCATCTGGACCGAGCATGTCAGTGAAATGACCGACTTGAGTTCAGAGGACCAACTGCGCCTTATGAAGGTTGTTTTTGGCGTTGAACAATTGATCATAAAACAGATGGGTCCAACCAAGGTTAATCTTGCCTCCCTGGGCAACCAGGTGTCGCATTTGCACTGGCATGTTGTACCCAGATTTTTGGATGATCCGTTTTTTCCGGATTCTATTTGGTCACCGCAACATCGCAGCACTGATGAACAGGTATTGGCAGCACGCATGTCATTGGCGGCTCATTTGCCTAACCTGATACAGCAACAAGCCGAAGGTTGGTTGATGCTTCGTTAGTGAAGGTGCCGCCGGGATTTGTCTCGCTAAAACGGAAGGGACATCCTGCAGGACTGGCCCCTTCCGCCCCTCTATTTTTTCTCAATTCTTATTCTTTTCAGTTCTTATTCTCTCAGCTCTGTTCCTCTCAAGTATGGCCTTTGGCGCTCAACAGAACGCTAAGCAAAGTAATCCTTTTTGACCTGGTTTTTAATTTCCCCACCGGTAAGGAATCCGCGCAAATTGCCCAAAAACAGAGCATCAAACCGTGGTGATGTTGCAGAACCACGATGCGAGGCGTGGGGAGTAATCTGGACCCGGTCATGTGCCCACAACTTTGATTCTGCCTGAAGTGGTTCCTTCCTGAACACATCAAGCACCGCATAATCAAGTTGATTGGCATCGAGCGCGGTAATCAAGGCATCTTCGTCAAGCAATTCGCCTCTGCCAATATTGACTAGTACTGCACCAGGTTTCATCGCGCCGAAGAAATCGGCCGACGCCATATCACGCGTTGCATCGTTCAGAGCGCAGGACAAAACAACAACGTCTGCTTTAGGTAATTCGGCGTATAGCTCATCCAATGACAACATCGCATCGGCATGCTCATTCGGCGCCAGGTTGCGCCTGACACCTGTAACCGATGCGCCCGCAGCTTTTACCTGCCTCGCCACGCCTTCTCCGATATTGCCAAAGCCAACGATCAACCAGTTTGAACCAAAGATCTGCTTAAACTCATTCTCCTCCCATTGGCATTCCTGTTGGTATTCACGCCGAAGGTCAAAACGGTGCCATCGATTCAGCACCGATGCGACGACAAATTCAGAGATCGCAGGCGATTGGGCATCACTGCTGCAAAATACACTCGTCTTCTCTGAAATGATTTTGAACATTGGATTATCGAGCCCTGCAGCTGCGGTTTGCACAAACTCCAGCGAGGGCGCAGTAGTTATCAAATTAATTAGCTTTGCTTGATGACTAGCGAATAGCTCCAAGTCCAGTCGAACCATCGAGATATCAAGCTCCTCCGCAGAAACAATGTCTGATCCGCGGACGAAATCACCCTCCGCATTCGGGCAAACGCACACAACATCGGCTAGTTGCTCAAGTTCAGCGGACAGCCGCTCTCTGGTGGATTCTGCTAACAACAATTCGTGCACGACCATGCTCCTTTAGAAAAATTCATCGATAAACCCAAAATAGGATCGCGCCAAATTCTAGCCATCAGCGCGGACGCACAAAATAACGCAAGCAAACTCTTCTGTCATTATAGACCTGACCCCTGCGGCGAGGTGGCGGGGGAACCATGGCATTCAGGCTTGCGAATGGAACTGCCAAGAGGGGCAGTAACCAGAAGTAAGGTCGGGAGATGAATCGAGAAGTAAAACTTGTGTAAACCGAATTTCCAGGCTGTAACTCCGCCTGCTTCTATGCACGCCCCAGATAGTTGATGCACCAAGCCAGGTAAGCTCTAAGTCCCGGAGAGAGACTCTCTCCCCCCTGAGAAATCAGAAGCGGCCGAACCTAACAAGATTCAGCGCCCATGTGCATCCTTAACTTCTAACGCAGTCAAGTTATGCCCGAGAAAGGTACATGTAGCCCTCGCCCGGATCGTGGCCAAGGAAGGTTTTACCCAGCTCTTCGTAGTGTCGATAGGAAATGAGTGCATGGTTGGCGGCCTGCTGGGCGTCACGAAGCTGACGTTCGAGCGGGCTATCCATACGGCAGCCAGTGGTACCGGCGGTGTTGTTGATCATGCCAACGACACTTCGAGTCGACTGCGCGGCATGTGCACAAGCCAGTAGCGCAGGCCAGAAGTACTCCCATTCTGGCGCCATCCGGCCCCCGTCTTTGGGTAGCGGTCCGAGATGTTCTTCCAGGCGATCCTGAGTCTCCATAACGAAACTCCGCGCCGCCATTAATGTCGCCTGAGCCTCACCCACCCGATACTGGATCTGTGACTGGTCTTTGAGTGTATTGGATGTTCCCCAGGGCGTTTTCTCTTGCGCCAAGGCAATAAAGGTATCGATGGCTCCGCGACAGACGCCGAGCGCCACTGCTGCTTTGTTGTAAACAGCGTGCGTCGGGTTTCTAAAGGTTGGGTTGTCCCAGGTCTCACTCGGCGCCAATGAACTGAAAGGCAAAAGGTGTTCAGGTGGCACATAACAATCCGTCATGCGCACATCGTGACTGCCGGAGCCCCGCATACCCCCCGTATCCCATGTATCGATAATGTCGAACTCACCGACGGGCACCATAAATGAAGCCTGCGCAGGCTGACCCGTATCCGGGTCTTTCGTCATTGCACCCATCAGGTAATTCCAGTTTGCGTTATGGCTGCCGCTGGCAAATGAACCCTGGTAGTTCAACCGCCATCCTTCACCGTCTTTTGTTGCCTCCCGGCCTGGACTAGGACCGTTCGCAGGCCCGTGACCTGAGCAGACCAACACATCCCAGTCATCGAAGATCTTGTCCGCAAGCGTCCGGTCCATACGGCGGATGACCAGCGCATTAATCTCTGAAGATATCTGCGTGCACCAGCCCACAGATCCATCAATCGCGGAAACTGCTTCAATGACTTCGATCTGCTGGCGCGCCGTAAGACCTTCGCCGCCTAGCTCAGTAGGCAGGGCATAACGGTATAAACCTTGATCCGCCATTTCCTTGGACGCCCACTCGGGCAGATGACGCAATTGCTGGGCTTCATCACCCGCCGCGACAAGCGACTCTTTCATTGCAGCAATTCGTTCCAGTATTGGGATCTTCGAGAGTTGAGTTTGGCGCTCCAGGATTTCAGATCGAACCATTATGGTTTCTCCTTCTGATTGGGGTGGAAGGGACATCAAAATTAAGGGATATCAATTAAGGGACATCTACTTGTGTGTTGATTGGAATAAAACACATTTCCGTGTCTCTTCTCAAGTCACCTCACACAGAGTGACAAATCCGTTCACCTCAGAATCGGTTGAAAACAGGAAAGAATTTACAAAGAGGCAGGTTCTCTTTTCGCCCCACACTTTGAAAAGTGTCAATGAATGTAAGCGCTTTTGCACAAGGGGTGCTGTGAAGAAATAGGATCAGCCCCCCTGCGGGTTCCGCTCTATTTTACGACGTAGTGACGAGCTTCCAGACAAGCGCTCATTGCACGTCGATAATCAGCCTGAAGCAAATTGTCGGCATCCACATCTGCAGGATTAAAGCCAGTTTCGTTCGAAGCCCATTCGAAGCATTCAAATCTGTCACGACGTCTTTGATCTTCATCCTGCCCTCTAGCAGGGTAGATGATCAGCTTATTGGAGCCTGCACTCGCCAAAACGGACTCTGCGTGCTGGGGCTTGCGAATCACAACGTAGCCTTGAGGCGCTCTTTGATAGTAGATGCCGGAAAGATAGTAATAACGATTGGAACCTAGGCCAAACGTAACAAAGCCTTTGGATAATGTCGGCACAATTGCCCCGAACGGGGCAGTTATCGTTAGATAGCTTCCTTTTCGCTGCTGATAAAACATTCCGCCCGCGTAGAAGTAGGACTTACCACTATGGCTGACCCTGTAATGCTTACTAGGCAATGATTTATGAGAATGGTGCGCGACACTTTTACCCGGCTGGGCAAAAGCAGATTGAGAAAGTGTTAAGCAGAGCAGCGTCAGCATGACTAAAATGAGTTTCGACATTAGTAGTTCTCCCGTTATGTGTGGGTAGAACGACCCACCTTTCTTCGCGTTGACCTCAGAAACTCGAATCGGTAAAAAAGCGCCGTCTCATTCAGGTTCTATTTAGGATTAGAGTCCAGTGCCCTATTCAACGTAAAAAGACAAAAACCTAGGGGGCTAAGAAAGAAGGGAGCTAGGAAAGAAGTGAGCTGACGCAGAGCTCCCACCAAAACCTAGCTTGGGGAAACGCAGGCGCAGACAGACAACTAAGGTCCCTCTATCCTGCCACACTATCCAGTAACCCTATCCAGTAACCCTATCCAGTAACCCAGAACCGGTGTCGCACCCGTGTCATCGATAACAACCCATCACAGACACTTCGATCAGGAGACACGATGGTGAGGCGGTGATGCCTAGCTATCCCGTATGGAAAAGCCTTCGAGGTTTGCGCGCGACGCTATCCGATCAATCTTCTAAGGTTTCCTGAGAATTCGAGCCTTCCAAAGCGGTCACTGCTTTGAGCCAGAGAACAGCTTTCTTCGCTTGTTTGATGCCCCGGACATAAAAGGCCATTAAGACAAATCCACAGACAACACTCAAGGTAACGTATCGGTTGATGACGTCATCCATCTTCCACCCGTGGGAATGAATGAGTTTGTAGGTATCTGTGTGGGTACCCCCCGTCATACCGTATGGCACGGCGGAGAGATCAGAGAGAGATGCCCACCAGGGTGACGTAATATCAGCGAAGGCGGCCGCGCCAATAAAAGCGAATCCCCAACGAAGGTAATCCTTGTACCAACCTGTCCGTTTACCGAAGCTAAAACCTGCCATCAGGCCGACCGCCAGCATCATACCGACACCATCGCCGCCCCAGGTGACCAGCAGTCGGGCGGTGTTAAGTTCCAGAATAAAGGTACCAATGAACTGTAAAATGAGAGCCGTGACACCCGTCAGCATCAATCCACCGTTGGATTTGAGCCGCGCATAGTAAATCAGGTAGCCACTGCCTGCCAACAGAATCAACGGCGCAATGTAACCTCTGTTCTCTGGAATCAGCGTTTTCCACAATGTTGGCACGGAGTTAAAGCCGCTCAGCCAGCCGACAATGGCATGACCCAGTTCATGAACGGGCATTCCGAACACAATACGCAACATGCCATCACCAACCCCGACGGCTTCCATTAAAAACGTCAGTCCTAGCATGCATGGAATCACCCAGCTGCTGAGTTGCTGCTCGAACGCAGGATCTTTAACCGGCGCCCATTCATTCATGAAACGCTCGACGTGCAGCTGTTCTCTTTCGTTGACTTTTGAGGGTTTGGATAAGGGCTGGGACCGTTTACCCGATTTGATCCTAGCGGCTTTTTCATAATCCGCGCCGCACTTCGGACAGGTTGACCCTGCCGCGCGAGGCGCATCGCACCAAGCACATAACGCAGTCGTTTGTCGCTTGGCCTGATCTTCTCTGGCGTTTCCGCCATCTTGTGTCGACATAGAGATACAGTGAAAAAGTAAGCCACGATATTAGCAGTTGATTCCACGACTGTAGATGCTCAAGGGTAAAGTGTTAACGCACTTTCGAACAAACAATCAATCGCAAAATAAACAAAGCCCAAACCCAAAAAATCAGATTCGACACTTTCCATTTTCAAATGAGAACGAATACCCCTCTCTGGCTGCTTAAACAAGGCGAGTCCATCGCAAGCAATACAACGCCATAAACATTACCGCCAGTCAGATTCGGCCGAAGCCTGCGTTCTCTTCGACGCAGAAGAATAATACGCATGCGCTTTCTCTCGCGACGTCTCCAATATTGCCTCAGCGCTACCTGAATATTGCTTATTCAGCAATATTGTTAGCGCCTCTTTAATCCGCGCTACGGGATAAATCGAAAACCGTCCTTCGTCGACCGCCTGCACGACATCCTGGCGCAGCATCAATCCAACAACATTTGTGTCTGGAATGATGACACCATGACCGCCGTTGAAGATGAGATGCTTGATAACGACCTTCTACTCGGCGCAAAGACAACCCAGGATGCGAGGCTCGCTTGCACACTCGCTGCTAACGAATGTATGAAGGTGGTCGATCTTCTACAGAACACGGTGGGCACAACCGGTATGAGAATGCACAGCCCGCTCGAACGAAAACTCAGAGGTTCTCGCGGTGGGACACCCACTGTACGAAGATCTTGGAAAAATTCTTCTCGGCGTTGAACCCGGACTAGAGTTCGCAGGCGGCGCGGGCACGCCTGTCGGTCCACCCGGACCCAAATAACAATGCCCAAGTGGCCTTTCTGGCCAGTCAGATTAAAAACTCTCCTCGAGGTTAAGAAGCTCGAGATGCTAGGCATCGCTCGAGCATCTCGCCCCCTCGCTGAACCAAAGTTAGCCCTATACTTTCGACCGAACGCCCTATCGACAGCGTCAAAAAACTTGCCGAACGGCATTAGCTGAATGTCTTCATTCCCCCTCATTACTCGCATGCCTTCCGGGTAAACTATTCTCACACCCCTAATCTTATTGAACGGGGTTACCTTGACTAAGATCAACCCTTAACACACTGGGTAGAGGTAAAATTGAACCAGCATTTACAATAGGCTTAAACCCGTGACAAAAATTCTCGCTGTGTTGGACCCCAGAGAATCCAGCCATCTTGCGTTGGAACGCTGCAAGCAACAGCCTCCGGAACAGGACCTAGACATACACGCGGCTGTATTCATGGAGCATGAATCCGCTGAGCATTTTGCAAAAAAATATTCAAAGAGAAAACTCAATGGCTCAAGGAGCGGGTAGCGCCATACATTGCCGACGGGTTCAAAATTACCGCCGACGTAGTCCAATTTACAGACCTCTATAAAACAATTATCGAAACCGACGGGAGGCTAGACGCAGATTTTGTCGTAAAACCCATGCGCCAGCATTCACTTTTCCAAACGGTCGTTCGGACTTCCACTGACTGGAACCTGATCAGGCATTGTCCGTTCCCACTCTTGCTCGTCGGTGAATCGCAGAGCACGCGAGGAAAACCGATCCTGGCGGCCATTGACGTCAGCTCCGTTGATGATAACCACGATGCGCTAAAATAGTTTTGTTCTGAAACAGGCCACGCCGCTTGCTGAGGTTTTGGATAGCGAAATACACGTGACAAATGCCTACCATATGCCAACGCCCATAGCGACGGTAGGTGCAATAGATACAACCCCTTACCCAACTTCTAGCGATATCATGAAAGAGCGCACAAGAGAGGTGACCGAATTTCTAGGTGAGTCCTCAGTGGCTAATGTTTCAGTTGCTAAGGTTCATGTTGAAGAAGGCACACCGGCAGCCGCCGTCAACAACGTTGCCAATCGTATTGGCGCCGGCGTTGTTGTGATCGGAACCGTCGCACGCAAGGGTATCAGTGGTGTAATCATAGGTAATACCGCTCAATCTGTACTCGAGTCTTCAAAGTGCGACGTTTTGGTCGTAAAGCTACCGGACTAAAAAACATCTCTTCTGAGAAGATTGGAGTTCCGCCCATCTAAGCGAGGCCAAGAGAGAAGATATAATTCCATCATCACCAGTCTTATCGCTAACGGAAGCTGCTTTACGACTCGTATGGCAGCCCCTCCCCCGAATGGGTCCAATCCCCTGATAGTCATCCTTGCAACACCACAGGTCTACAAGTGTAGTTGTCTACATTAATTTGCAAGAATCATTTTTGAGGCGTATGGTCCGTGGAACTCTTTGCTATGGCGAAGAGATAAAAAAATAATAGGTCATTAAAACTAAAGGCCAACTCAAGGAGCAAGCCATGTTCTCGTTGAAGTCTGTATCTCCCCAAACGCTGCGCGCGTTTGGAATTTTCCCCATCGCTTTATCAAGTTTTCTCCTTCCCACCTCTTCTGCACACGCAGAAGAACGCGCGCAAATTGAAGAAGTCATTGTCACGGCACGTAAACGAGAAGAACGGTTGATCGACGTACCCGTCTCTGCGGCAGTATTGACCGCCGAAGACTTGGACCGCTACCGAACCCGTGACCTTGCTGAATTGACGCAAAGAATACCGGGCGTATCGATTAGTCATGCCGCTGGTGGTGGTCAGGGTGGCAACATCAGCATCCGGGGTGTCGGCAACCTTGCGGTTGACTACGGAACAGATCAGCCGGTTTCACTGGTGCTTGACGGCATGTCATTTCAGCGAAGCCATGTACTGGACGTCGGCTTTTTTGACCTGCAGTCAGTTGAAGTCCTCAAAGGACCGCAATCTCTGTACTTCGGCAAAAACAGCCCAGCTGGCGTCATTGGCGTCACCAGCAAATCGCCTACGGTCGGCAACGAAGCAGAAGGCTTTGTCAGTGCGAGCTACGAATTTATTTCAGAAGATCCTGTCATCGAAGCTGGTTACTCCTTTCCAGTCGGTGACAACATGGCGATGCGAATAGCAGGCAGATTTCAGGACATGAACGGCGGTTGGCTGGATAACTCCGCTAAGGTCATTGACAACAGTCTCCCCGATGGAGCGGTGGGTATCACACAGTATTCAACACCATTGCCCGTCCGCGGCCCGTCTTACGACAAGTATCCAGGGCAGGAACAGACAGTCTTCCGCTGGACAACGGTCTGGCAGCCAACCGACAATTTCGAGGCAAAACTAAAAGTGTTTTACTCTGAGTCAGAACAAAATGACTCCGGTGTCACAGCTCTGGTCGCCTGTGCAGACGGCGTAGGGTCAAACCCCTATTACGGTGCGGGGCCATTCCTTTGGCCTGACGTATCTCAGACCTGTACCAATTCTCCACGATTGGAACGAAATGGCGCCCTACCACCAGCGGGTGTCGTCAACACACACGTTGGACTCGATGAAAATGATCGTTTTTATAATCGTGTAGAAAACGACATTTATACGCTCGAGTTAAACTGGGACCTCGGTGACTACCAGATAACGTCCCTCACCAGCTACTGGGATTACGAACACCGTGAGTACACAAACTACGACTACACGAGTTTCGCGGTTGTTGTCTCAGAGCAGGGTGAGTCAGGTGATTCCCTCACACAGGAGTTTAGAATCCAATCGAACTATGACGGCAAGTTTAATTTCATGGCCGGCGTTTTCTATGAAGATCTGTTCCGTGATCTCGATGCGCCCGTCCAGATTCTGACAGAATCTCTAAGTAACATCTTCGGTGCGAGTGTTCCCGCAGTAGGCGCACCAGCGCCCTATACCGGTTCCTACATCAACTATCACCAGCACTGGGACAATGACGTTGAAAGTTTCTCTATATTCGGCAGTGTCGATTACCAGATCAACGACCAATGGAAAGTGTCTGGTGGTGCTCGTTACACAGAAGAAGATCGCTCAGCAGTAGGCGGCAATCTATTCGAAAACAGTGGCGCTCTGGGGTTTGGTCCCGTCGGCTTGGTCTACAATCCTTCCGATAAAACTGACAATATCTCGCCCGAGTTCACGGTCAGTTATAAACCCCGTGACAACCTCATGTTTTTTGGAGCCTACAAAGCAGGGTTCCAGTCTGCTGGCATTTCAAACCCGGGCACGGTACCCAACCTCTCCGCACTACCCGTCGATGTCGCCAACGACACACTGGTATTTGATGAGACAACGGTGGATGGGTTTGAGCTAGGAATGAAAGGTCGCTTTTTGGAAAATCGCCTGAGCGCCGAAGTCATCGGTTTCTTTTTTGAATCCGAAGACCTGCAGGTTGGTATCTTTAACTCAAATACCACCAGCTTCACCTTGCAGAACGCGGCTGTTGCCATTAACTACGGCGTAGAAGCCAATTTTATCTACCAACTCAGTAGTGCCTGGCAGCTTCGTACGGCCCTATCTTATGCTTATCTAGAATTTGATGAGTGGGAGGACGCGGGTTGTCATCCTGTTGATGGCGCCCGGAGTGATCTTGCAACCCGGACAGCCCCGGGCTGTCATATCGGCCCAAGCGGCGTACCCATTCAGGATCTTTCGGGTGAACAGTACGGAGGTCCACCGTTCGTGATCAATGTGGGTGCCACCTACAACACATCCATCATGGACGGATGGGGACTGGAAGCGTCGTTCGACACGATTCATCACAGCGATGGAGAGCGTGTCCTGAACCAGCCCTTCACGGAAGTCCCTGAACGAACAGTAACTCACCTAGCGGCAACGTTGTTCCAGGAGAATGGTCCCTGGGAAGTGGGTGTGAGCTGCACCAACTGCTTTAACGAAATCTACGTGACCTCTATCGGTAACAAGCCGCTAGCCAAGATCAATCCCGGTGTCAACGGAGATATGACAGGGTCTATCGCCCCGCCAAGACTGGTTACATTGCAGTTCAGATACAACTTCAATAAGTAGTTCCCCCGTGCGCCCTCTCTAAAGGAATAAGAGAGGGCGCACACCTTTTAGTACTTTTTTGCGCAATATCACCTACACCCTGCAAGACTCGAACAAACCCTTTCCCCAACACCTGTTTTTCTTACCTCTGATCCATTCGTGAGACACACCGTGCCCATATTTTGTAGTGATGCGTCCCTGAGCCCACATCCAATTTAGTGATCTTAGTGTGATCTCAATTCTAACGAGGGCCTTTTGTCTTACCGCTGAGATGAAGGACTTATAAACCAGTCCATCATCGCTAAGAAAGTATAGAAACACTCACGCGCTCAGTATTAGGAATAATAATAATGAAAAATATAGAGAGTAGTTTTGTCGTTTAGTTGTTTTGTTTTGTTTGTTGTCGGTGACTATAAAGGCAGGACCCGGTGTTCAAGTCACAGCGGTTTCGGTTTTACCGAAGGACGCATCAAAGGTTGCGATGGCGCTCGAAGAATGGATGGAAGGCGCAGGAAAAGGTAGTAAAGGCAGAATCTTGCTGCAGTCACATGTGGCCGATGGGGGTGATCCTGCAACCCATTGAATCGTCGCAATGTTTCCGTCTGTGGCAGAAAACGAGGATTTTACAAGTAAGGTCCAGAGCAGCGAGGACTCCATGGCCGAATGGATGGCCTACCTTGGCAAGGTGACTCCCGTTGCTCAGATCACTACAACATCCGGAAGTGCACACGAAGGGGCTTGGGGCTCAGTCAATGATGATACCGTGTGGCTGGTCCACTCAATGTCGACCGCGGATGCCGCTTCTATTTATCGCGCGGTGGATGGCTTAATGGCGTCTGACACTGGCGAGAAGTTTCCCGGTCAAGCACATTTGTTCGCAACGGTTGCTGGCGGAGGGAACGCGCGCGCCAGTCATCTCATTGCCCTAGGATTCAAAAGCCAGGCTGAAATGGAAGAATGGAACGAGATGACTTTCAATTCCGCAGACAGGAGAGCCTTACGACATTCACTCTCAGTGATCGCCGATTACCACGGCGCAAACCTGCTGCTAACGCAGGGTTCCTGGGGTAAAAGTAGCAAGTCCGTGTTAAGTCGTTAGAAAAGTAAGTTCTCTGCCGGTGCGCTGTGCAAGCAGTTGCACCGGGATTCTAAAGCAACGCCCCTTTCAGTCGGCGGCTGTTCAAGTGATTTTCGCCTAACGCATGACTCGCGATCAACCCTCTGCTCATTGAGCAAAGTCAGCCCTCCAGCGGTTCACGACCAGACCACATCTTGGAGACTGTGGCTGAAACACATGGCTCACCGAACCCTGCCGAAAAACTTCCAGCTTTTAACCCTGCCAGCATGGTAACGGCAAAATTACTCACCGACATAGAAATACAAAGCGCGTGTAACGTACGGCACATCAACTGGAGGGAATGCTTCCATCCACCCCCAAAATTTCAATCTTTCATTTCAGCACGTGAACATTTACGCTCCCCTTAATAAAAATAAAAAAGGATGCCTAGTTTGCGAGCGTTCACTTACTCAGGTTTATGTGGTGCCTTACTGCTGATCTTGGCAGGTCTTATTCTTACGACATCAACTTACGGCGCGAGCGTCGACAATATTCGCGCTCCCGTTGCGGACGCCAAGTCCCGCGGCAAGGCGATATTTGATCAACACTGCGCCACATGTCACAGCAATAGCGTATCGCGCGCGCCCGGCCAGCGGATGCTCGGCTTTCTCGCCCCCCGAGTCGTTTATAAAACGCTCACTGAAGGTGTGATGCGCACTCAAGCCGCTGCATTAAGTGATGAAGACAAAAAACTTGTCGCGCAATTCTTAACACGCAGAGAACTGACCGATACGATTGCTGAACATCCTGCACCTGTGTGTCGCGAACCCGCAAGTCGGTTCGATTGGTCCACCCCGGTGAGCGCGCATAACTGGGGCCTGACGCTGGGTAACACACGTGAGGTCAGTGAATCGGCAGCCAATCTCACACCGATCGATATTCCAACGCTTGAACTGAAATGGGCTTTTGAGTATCCCAATGCACAACGCGCGCGCTCACACCCACTCATCGCCGGAGGCGCTGTTTTTGTAGGCAGCCAGACAGGAAAGGTCTATGCATTAGACGCAGCCACAGGATGCGTGCGGTGGACATTTGAGGCGACTGCCGAAGTCAGAACGGGCATCGCGCTTGCCACCCTATCAAGCGATACAGGTCCAACCACCGGAGCTTTCACCAACGAAGCATCAACCAGCACAGCCCTATCCCAAGTCCAACACATCATTGTCTTTGGTGATCTTCTGGGACGTGTTTATGCGGTCAATGCCAATAGCGGCAGCGAGCTTTGGCGTCGTCGTGCAGACGAACACCCTGCGACAACGATTACCGGCACGCCCACCATATTTGAAAATCGTGTGTACATACCCGTGTCATCGCTGGAAGTCGTATCCGCATTCAATGATCAGTACGAATGCTGTAAGTTTCGAGGGTCCATACTCGCCCTCGATCTTGTCACCGGAAAAGAAATCTGGAGGACCTATACGATTGCTTCAACGCCTGCACCGCAACAAATAAATGCTACTGGCGCACAAAACTATGGGCCTTCAGGCGCGCCGATCTGGAACAGCCCAACCATAGATTCCAAGCGGCGTTTGCTCTACGTCGGCACCGGTGAAAACTACTCCTCACCGGCAACGTCAACCAGTGACGCCATTCTTGCTATGGCGCTGGATACGGGCGAAATTCGTTGGCACTATCAGGTAACGCCAAATGACGCTTGGAATACAGCCTGCTCAAGAAAAGTGAAAGGCGCTAACTGTCCGGAAGAGGACGGCCCCGATCATGACTTTGGTGCATCCATTGTCCTGACGACAGATAGCGCGAACCAGGACGTATTGTTAGCGCCTCAAAAATCTGGCTTCGTGTATGCGATTGATCCGCAGACGGGCAAATTACGCTGGCAGGTTAGAGTGGGTCGCGGTGGATTGCATGGGGGTATCCATTTCGGCATCGCTACCAGCGAGGGACGTGCATTTATCCCCATTTCTGACGCTAACGATTATCAACCCCACACGCGTGATGCAAATCCAGGCTTGTTCGCGCTTAACATCGACGACGGCAAGTTTCTTTGGCGCTCTGCCCTGGCGAATGAATGCCGTGGGCGCAAATACTGTGATGCAGGGGTAGGGGGGGCGATCACGGCAACGCCTTCTCTTGTGTTCGCGGGAGCCTTGGACGGTTACCTACGCATACATGATGCTACGAACGGCAAAATACTGCGAAAAATTGATACTACGGCATCAGTGACAACCGTTTCAGGGACCAGTGCCAGTGGCGGTTCGATGGATGGAGGCAGTGCGCCGTTGCCTTTTGACGGAAGGTTGTACGTGAACTCCGGTTACAATTTCGCGGGCCACATGAAAGGTAATGTCTTGCTGGTCTTTGGTAAACCTGATGCCACTAGCGATGAATAAATTTGATTCGCTAAGTAAGACAGACCTTCTCAAGGCGCTCGCAAGCTAATTAGCGACCGTTTGGATTAGCGCGGCGAGCGAAGAAAAAGACACTCATAGGAATTGAACCCGCACCTTTAAAGGCATGACTACTCATGCCAGCAGGCATCTGTCAGCCCGCTTTATGGTCACTTTCCAGTGACCATAAAGATGACACGAACGCCACCGCTGACACCGAGACCAGTATGCCGACGGTCGACACCAGCAATGCGCCTTCTGCACGAATCTGCTCAACCAGGTAACCGTTGAGCAGTGAACCAAAAAGCCCGGCCCCCATAAACGACAGAGAAAACACCGCCATAATACGACCACGCTGATCCGCCGGCGCCTTCTCTTGCATGATGCTACGCGACATGGTCATCACCAGACCGCCCGCGGCACCCCACATGAAGACAACCATTAACAACATCCGGAACTCGGTTACATAAGTTGTTAACCCTAACAAAATGCCTGCCATGGCGAGCGACAGTATCAGCGCGCGGCCCGGGCGTTTTACGCCTCCGAGTCGCCACAGCACCATGGTACTGAGAAACAAGCCCACCGCATTTGCTGTATTCACCCATGCCAATTCAGCCGAAGTACCATCGTAGTTCTGGCGAATCAGTAGGGGCAACGTGACAATAAAAGATCCCATCAGGAACATGCCCATCGCCAGGTTCTGAATCGTCACTGTTAGCAGCGCCGGGGTGGCTCGAACTGTTCTGAATCCTTCGAAGATCGATTCCCTAAGGTGTTGTAGCAGGCTGGATTGGGAGACTGGTTTCAATTGCTCGTCTACACGAAGAAACAAATACGCAATGATCCCGACTATCAGGATGCCGCTCTGGCTGCCCAAAACAACCACGGCACCCAGTTGGTCAGCATTCGCAGCTATCAGGAATCCGACAACCTGAATGCCAAACTGGATCATGCTCACGATAATCACCAGCTTCTGAATCTGGCCCCCCGCCAACTGCGACAGCAAGCCATCACGTGCAGGCGTCACCAACGCTTGGGCGATGCCCATCCACAGAGCGAAAATAATGACGGTTTGAAAATTCAGGTGCCCCGTCACAATAGCGATTGTCAGGACAAGCGGCCCAATGGCCGCGCAACTTTGTCCGACGATAGCCACATTCCTGCCGCCGTATCTATCAGAAAGACTACCGCCAATCAGGATAAATATTAGCGTTGGCAACAACAGCGCCATTTGGGCGATGCCCACACGGGTTGGCGACTCATTCAACTCAATGGTGATTAGCCATGCAAACACCACCATCTGGATACCAAACGCCAGAAACCAGGTGCTGTTAGCAAATAGATAAAGACTAAGTCCACTGGGTCTTGTCACGATGATTCCATTGTTTTTAATAGAGGTGCAGTGCTGGCCGCATTCGCCAAGGCAAACTTTGCCAAAGCCAAAGCCAAAGCCAAAGCCAAAGCCAAAGCCAAAGCCGATGAATATGTCCGATCATGTGGTGTGCCGCAAGCAGATTGGCGAGGTTGATCGGGAGTAATCTAAATCTACATCCTTTTGCAGATCGCGCTAATGTGGCTGCATGAACAACGAAGTCAGATCGACTGAAGCGGGAAGCACGCCAAATTCCACGGGATCTAGTCCTGAGAAGCCTCACGCCGTAACCCCCTTGTCCCGGTTCAAATTATTTTGCTACGGGGTCACCGACATGCCGCTGCACTTCGCGCTCACTCCGGTGCTGATCTTTGTCCCCAAGTACTACACCTCAGAATTGGGACTCACCCTTATTGTCGTCGGCAACATCCTATTGCTCGCGCGCATCATGGATGTTTTTACCGACCCCCTTATCGGTTACTGGAGCGATAGGACCCGAACGCCATGGGGGCGACGCCGACCGTGGATCGTCGCGGGCATGCCGATCATGACGGTCAGCTTCTACCTACTGTTTCTGCCACAGGGAGAGATTGATGCATGGTACCTGTTCGCCTGTGTCATGGGCCTCTATCTAGCACTCACCATGATTCTAATCCCCTACTACTCGTGGGCGGCGGAGCTCTCAGATGATTATTCAGAACGCTCTCGAATCACGGGTTGGCGATCCGCTATCGGGATCATAGGCAACATTGCAGCTCAGGGTGTGCCTATTTTGTTCCTAGTGTTCTTTGGCTATGGCGGTGACAAAGCAGTGATGACGATCCTGGGTGTCATGATGGTCATCCTCTTACCACTTGCCGTTCTGATAACGGTAACCCAGGTACCAGAGACTGACGATTACGTGAGCTCGGTCACACCGATCAGAAAAGGTTTGAAACTGATGTGGCGGAATGGGCCGTTCAAACGGCTGATCGCGGCACTCATGATTGGCTCGACCGCTTTCAATATTACCACGCCACTCTATGCTTTCTTCGTTGGTTACGTGCTGGGTGCGCCGACTATGACAATCGTCATGCTGGCATTCTTTTATCTATCGAACCTGCTGGGCATTCCTTTCTGGGTACAACTATCCAACAAGATAGGCAAACACCGCGCCTATGCTGCAAGCTTTATCCTGATTGGGTGCGCCCATCCCTTGTATATCTTTCATGGCTGGGGCGATTTTTGGTGGATGATTCCAATCACTATCGTATCGGGCTTCGCGGGCGGTTCCTTTGCAGCGCTGCCTAACTCAATGAAAGCTGATGTGATCGACCTGGATACGATGATGAGCGGGGACAACCGCGCCGCCTCTTTCTTTGCCACCTGGTCTTTCACCGCGAAGATGTCTGCTGCGATTGGCGGCTGGATCGCGCTCAATATTCTGGGTTTGATGGGCTTCGACCCGCAACTCGGTGCGGATAATTCTGAGTCTCATATGTTAGGTCTACGTGTTCTGTTCACGGTACCACCCGCCATTTTGTTTTTCGTCGCAGCAGGTATTGTTTGGAATTATCCAATTACGGCAGAGCGGCACGCGCGGATGCGCGAAGCGATCGCCAGGCGCAATGCGCGACGGGCTCTGGCTGCCTTAGCCTAAGGCCCGCTACTTACACCACCTATTTGACGAGCATCGATTAACGGCATGAGACAAGACAAAATAAAATGAGAAGTAATGCAAACAAGGCATACGCTACATCTAGCATATGCTGTGCTGAGAGCTCCGCCGCTCTCTGGACGGTCACGCCCCTTAACAAAGTTCTTGTCTTAGTGACCCACCGGTTGCTCGGTTGCGCTCTATACTAAAAGGGTCAGACTTTTCAAAGCCTAAGCTATTCCAAAACACAGACCGCCGATTCCAACCCAATACAATCAAACGCATACCGATGACATCAACGCTAAACAAAATTCTGAATATAGCTCGCCACAGACAGGCGGAGAGCCTCACATCCGCAATACGTGCCTGAGTGGTATAGCTATGCTGTGCACGTCGAACGCTTTTCCACCGCAAGGCGAACCCACCCATCAAAAAACAAAGCCCATTTCGCGAGCGCAGAAACATCTATCGCTTCCAGACTAACGTTGTCGATGTTAAGGAAAGAATCTCCGAGCCTACTGAGCGCTATACCGAGCATCTGACCCTAATAAGCGGGCCTTGATAAGGCGCGAGCTGCGCCGCCAGCACCGTAAACTGCCGAAAGCTCGGCAGCCCTTCGCCCGGATTAGTCATGTCAAAATCCATGATAATGTTTGCCGGTGATCCTGCGAAGAAACTGAAACTGGCACCCAGCGAAAACCCCGGTTCGTCACCTCGGTTAGGAAGCTGAGCCGTCAGCGAGTAGTCGGTGTATTGGAAAATGGCCTTGGTTTCCCGACAAGGGGAGCACTGGCGAACAGCGCCAATATCGCTTGTGCACACCAGGAATTCCTCGTTCGGGAAAATATACTGAAGCGCTGAAGAGTTATCTACATTCGGTGCAAAAGCAGTGGCGAAGGGGTTGCGCCAAGACTACCGCTTATACGAGCGTATAACCCGATCACAGCATGACCTGAAGTTTGCTGGCCAGCGTCGAAGAATCAAGCGCCACACTGCGTGGTAAGGAACTGTGGTGATGTCGCCCCAAAGTTCCCACTAGAAATAGAAATCGGGATTACCACAACCACCACGGCCAAAAACAGGTGGCAAAAATTAATGCTAAGACTGGATTAAAGGTCATGTCTCGTTATCATTTTGATCGAAGCCTCAGCCTCTCGCCTTATCCGGAAAAACCTGTGAGGAACCTTCTGATGTTTGTTCTGGCGGCGCAGAGCCCGTTAACAGAGCGTGCTGAACCCTAGATGAAATTGTTCATCCTGTGAAAGCGCGCACTTTATTTTGAAAGAAGTGGACGCGCACACCGTCCTGGAGCGCAGATCGTATTTCACCATCATGACTTTCTGTTTATGGCGAAAAAAGTCCGGCACAGATCGTTACGTCATCAGCGACACCGTCTGCGTCACGAAATGAGCCCACTCGCTTTCGCCTGTTGACGCTCAGGAAAACATCGGACCGTTTGAACATTATTGCCGGCGCACTTCACTTTGATTCCAGCGCGATTAGCGGAAGCATAAAATAATCAATTTATATTTTTGCACACTACCCTGCCGGCTTGTTCCCTTGCTTAGCGCCCAATCTCTATCGGTTCAGATGACAATTTGGGTAAAAACACGATCGCTATCGCACCGGGCACCAATAGCACCAGCGCAACCCATAGTGCCAGGTCGTAGTTTCCGTTGAGTTCATACAGTTCGGCGAAGATGATCGGCCCAAAAGCGCTGGCGGCAAGAAACGGCCCAACGAGCCCCATGACACTCCCAAAGGACGCAACGCCAAAACGGGACGCAATCATTGCGCCAAGCAAAGGTAGGAACCCGCCGGCCGAAAACCCTAAAAGCCCACTCAATACCGTCAAAGCAAAGTAGGACGGCGTCATCAGCAGACCACTTACAACAATGGCACAGGCAGATAACGCGAGGCCAAACAACGCTCTGTGATCAAATCGGTCAGCCATTGTGCCAAAGAACAATTTCCCTCCAATCATCACCATTGCAAAAATCGATATCAGAAATGCGGTTTGCATGGATTCGATACCCAAGAGCCCTGCGTAAGGTCGAAGATGCTGCTGAATACTACCGAAGGCCGTTACCAAGGGTAAGAACGACAGAACGATAATCCAGAATGCTCTTTCCTTCAGAATATCCTTAATCGTCCAACGACGAGTCTGCAGACCGCTCGTTAACGCGTCCATTTTACCCGCAGGTTCAATATCAAGGTCCAACTCCTCCGGCATACTTCGAACCGTCAGCCACACCAGCGGCACGATAACCAAAACAAACAATATGCCGAGCATCCAATGTGCATCTCGCCACCCATAGGACTGATAAAGCAATGTCACCAGGGGAGCCATCAGCATTCCACCAATAGATGTTCCCGTGGTTGAAAGCCCTATCGCTAATCCGCGATTTTTATTGAACCATTTCGCGGCGAGGGTTTGTGCCGCCAAAGGTCCCGCCAACAATACCCCGGCCATAATGAACGTGCCGTAAATGACAACAATCTGCCAAAAGGCGGTTGTTTGAGAGATCAGTACAAAGCCAAGTCCTGCTAAGCCCGCACCCGTGCAGATCAATGTACGGATGGAGAACCTGTCCATCGCATAACCCGCAGCCGGCGCAACAAGGCTTTGGGCCAGGTTCAGTATGGTAATCGGCACCATCACGTAGGTTAGTGTTACGGCGAGACTAGTATCATCCAGCCATTCACCTACCCACAGGGTGTAGGAAAAGAAAACGGATCCAAACAGAACAGCTTGAAAAACAAGACTGACACCAACAATATTCCAACCATAGTACCAGGGCGTTTTTAAAATAGACTGCATATGCCAGAACCTCACTAGAAGAGGCCTTCATACTGACAGAATAGTTGATCTAAGTGCGAACCGCGGTATCCAGCAAAAAAATCGCTATGTACCCGGCATGATGCGCAATACCGTCAAGGGCGACTTAGCAACCAGAGAACGGCAATCTAACTAGGATTAATGGGTTGCCTTGATACGTTCCAGTATGTGCTCACCCGCCGTGACTTCCGTATATTTCACCTGCTCACCAGGAATCACACAACTATTAAGCACCCTCACCGGCGTGTCGGTATCCGGGTCAACAAACATGGCGATGGAATAACGATCTTCATCCCCCAGCATGGGTTGGACTCGGTGTGGCGTGGAACGAAACTTTCCATTGGTCCAGCGCTCCATTAGATCACCCGAATTGATCACAATGGCATCGTTATCCGGAGGAACGGCGTGCCAGACACCCGCGGCATCTTGAACCTCAAGTCCACCAACATCTCTTTGGAAAAGCAATGTGATCATCCCGTAATCAGTGTGCGATCCAGCGCCTAATTGACCTTGCTTAACCGCAGGTTCCCCCGCTGATGGGTAATGCAAAAGCCTCAGCGTCACATTTTCACCTCGGTGATACTGAACAAAATAATCGGGATCGGTTTCAAGCACACAGGCAAAAACACGCTGCACTCGATAAGCTGCCTCAAGGCATGCTCGAAAAAAATCTGTTATCTCTTCACAGAACTCTGGTGATGGCCATCGCGCATCAGCAGGATCGTGATTTAGCACATCACGCATGGTAAATGTCTCTTTCAGATCTGCTGGTTTGCTGGGATCGAGATGTTCAACGCCCACATTTTGATAACCAAAATTTTCCGCAGCGTCCCCGTAAGCCGATCGCGATTTATCGTTACTCGCCTGAGTAAAAAACCAACGAGACAAATCAAACGCTCGGTCGATCTCTGATTGGCTGATGCCCAAAGACTTTATTTTCATGAACCCTGACTGAGTCAGGGCGGCCTCTACCTGATCGGCCAGAACAGACATCGTTTTAACATCGGTATCGTCATAATGACCAAAATCAATTGTCGGAATATAGACCATTACTCATCCTCTGCAGCGACTATACGGCCAACCCTTGTTAAGAGATCAGCTTTGATAGCGCTCATATCGTGATGGAGTAAAAGCCCCTCATTCACAACCGGCTTCCCTGCTACGTATATCGTTTCGATATCACTGGCGTTCGTTGCGAGGACTAACGTTGCCGCAGTATCGAAAAACACGCCGGTTCCCGGATCAATAATGAGCAGGTCAGCCAACTTCCCCTCCTCCAAACTTCCAACAACATTATCCACTTTCAACACTTTGGCGGTTGCGAGTGTATGAAGGCGCAAAACATCTACAGGTAACATGACATTTGCGTTGCGATGCTGCATCCGTAGCGCGTACATCCCCATTCGCATATTCTCAAAAGGGTCAGCTATGTCAGCACTAGCGGCACCATCTACCCCCATGCCAACCGCGATACCCATTTCCAGATACCGTGGGATATCTGCAAGACCTGAAGCCAGCCGACCGTTCGACAGTGGATTCCAGATCATCGAAGCGCCATTCAATGCTGTATCGTTAAGAATCTTGTCAGTGGTGTGAATGAAGTGTGCATATGAGACACCGTCAGCGACTGCGCCCGCCGACAGGAAATCAGGCCATTTTCTCCGGTCAGCAAAGCGGCGCTGATATTCTTCAAGGTAGTGGATTTGTGCTGTTAACCCATGCTTCTTAGCGATATCCATTTCCAGTTTGAGTTTGTCCCCGCCTGAATAACTACCCACGGAATGAACAGACACCGCAAGTAAGGGCGAGGAGCCAATGTACTTTTTGCTTGTTGCGATAAATGTCTCGAAGTCTTTCGTGATGGCCTCATTGGTTTGACGCATATTTGCGTTATAAGAAAAAATGAAATGCTGGCCGGCATCAAGTTCCGCCTGAAACGACTCAAGGTACTGTGCCTCGGTTCCATCGAGTCGCTGCGAATGGTTGTACGAGGTAGTGATACCTCGCGATAGCTGATCTAAAGCCCCATGTAGCGTGAAATTGTAAAAATCACCGTCGCCGAAATAGGCACCATAGGTCCAGTGCAAATCACTTAACCAGCCATACAGCTCTTTGTCTGCGGCAATGCCTCGAAACGCTGATTGCCAGAGGTGGTTGTGTCCGGACACGAATCCCGGCATCACGATCTTGCCCGCCGCATCAATAACTGTGTCAGCCTGCACCCCCACAGGAACGGCTCCCGCAGCGACCGCAGATATTTTCTTACCCTCGATCAACACGTACCCAACGAAAGCTGAGTCATCGCCTTCGGCGAGCGTCATAATCGTTGCGTTCTTGATCAGAGTAGCGGCGCTAGAATCAATGCTAATGAAACAAGCCGCAGTGACGGTGAGCACGCGTAAATAGACAGATAGCTTCACGTTGAACACTTCATCTTAAAAACCTAAAAAATTAATGTGGCTAATGGGTACATGCAAAAACGACACCATAAAAGACATCAGATGCATGCAGGTCCGTTTAGCGCTGGGTTCACGCTTCAATAAGCGTTCTGGTGGAACGCCAAGTCACCAGAAATGGACACTGAGTCGCATCCAATTGGTGCAACCAGGGCCGATAACTGTGCGAAAAAGGAAAGCAATAAACCAAGCGTCCTGCATTTCGAGCCGTTATTCAGGGCCTGTATCCAAGGTCTCTTTTCTATACGCCCGGTTGGTTCGTATTTTGCATCGCCATCCTCCAGATAAAATATGCCGAGTTAATCAGGCACGCGTTCAGTTAAGGAGATACAGCGTTATGCGCTTCACCCACATTTTCACCAGCATCTTTTCATTACTCGTTTTAGTCAGTCCCGCGGTCGCGCAAGCCGATGATGCGAACCTAATCATCAAAAATGCAATGTTAATAACGGTCGCACCAGATACACCTGACGCCTTTAACGGATATCTTGCGGTCGGCCGTGATGGTCGTATCAGTCATCTTGGCGCTGGCGACCCACCCGCAAGCATCAAAGCCCCCAAGACTATTGATATGGGCGGGAAAGTCATCGCACCCGGGTTTATTTCTGCGCACAGCCACCTCTACATGAGTCCATTGCGCGGACTGGGTCATGACCAGAATCTCTATGGCTGGTTCAAGGCATGGGACTACTACCTTCGCCACACAACCGCAGAAGACATGTATTGGTTCACGCTTCACGGCAGCCTGGACTTCATTCGCAATGGCATCACCACGGCCTACGATTTCACGAATTCTGCCGCCGTTGATCGACTGGGAGAAGATCCGAGCGAAGGTGTCGTGCCAGCGTTCATGAAGCCCGGGCCCTTCGAAGAAAATCAAATTCAGGCCAAGATTGATGCGGGCTTACGGTTCATCAATAGCCCATGGCTCTCAGAGATAGGTACAGACGAGGACATCCTTACCCGATATGACAATGCCTTCAATTGGTCAAAGCCGCTGATGGACGACGAGCCTTTGTTCCTCAAGATGGCCTTGTCCGGATCTCAGCAATTTAGCCCGACCAAACGAACTGCCAAGCTTGAAGCCGCCGTCATGAATAAATACAAAGTGATCAATCAGAGTCATTTCCTCGAAAGTCCGACTGAAGTAGAGGAACAACAGAAGAAATTCGACTGGTATCTAGAAGCAGGCGTGATCGGACCTGACTTTATTTTTGGTCACTTCATTCACACCAACGATGAGATTCTCAAGGTTGTTGTAGAGAAAGGCGCAAAGATGAGCTGGCAACCCACTTCGAATGGCCGCCTGGCCGATGGTATCGCTGATATCGTTAAGTACAGAGAGCTTGGCATCCCTGTCGCCATGGGGCTAGATGACCAAAGCTGTACCGATGTCAGTGACCCCTTTCAAAACATGCGCATTGGCCTTTACACCATGCGCGCGCTGCATGAACGGGCGGATGTACTATCAATCAAGGACATATTGTTTCTACATACGCTCGGCAGTGCTGAGGTGCTCGGCATAGATCAGGACGTAGGTAGCCTGGAAGTCGGAAAATTCGCGGACTTTATCGTCGTCGATCTGCGAAGCCCTGACACGGGTCCGATTTATGAGCCTCTGGCCTCCTATGTTCTGGCGAGCAGTTTGCGGAACCTGAAGCAGGTCTGGGTCGCAGGGGTACAGGTTGCACAGGACGATAAGCTTCTCCAGTACGACGAATCTATTGTTCGAGCAGAAATAGACAAGCGCACCGACCGTATTCGGAAAATTGCAGCCGCGGGTGAGTAATCAAGCGAGGCGATTGCTGCTTGCGGTCGCCGGTGTGGCTCTTTCACGGTCGCACGAAAACCCTAGTGAGCCTCACCACATTGCCGTCGATGAATGCGGATCGCCTATGCACCATTTTCGTTTTTGTAACAAGGTTCACTAGTGCAGGATACACACGCCTTTATCGACGGCATACCCAAAGCCGAATTACACGTCCATCTTGAGGGAACCCTTGAGCCGGAATTGATTTACAGGTTGGGCAAGCGAAACCGGGTGAATACGCATTACGAAAACCCGGACGACATCCGGCGCGCGAACCGTTTTGACGATCTACCTTCTTTTCTCGCAGCCTACTATGCAGGAATTGCTGTGTTGCGCACGCAGGAAGACTTTTTCGAACTAGCCTACTCATACTTCCGCCGGGTCTCGAAGGACAAGGTCGTTTATGTAGAGGCTTTTTTCGACCCGCAGGCGCACACGTCCAGAGGGATAAGTTTCCAAACCATCATTGAAGGCTTATTCCTCGCCAAAGAACATGCGCAGAGGGATTTCGGTCTTCAGGTCAATTTCATCATGTGTTTTCTACGCGACAAACCGGAAAGCGAAGCGATGATCACGCTTGGGCAGGCGCTTGTGTACAAGCAAGGAATACTGGGCGTCGGCCTCGACTCTAACGGCTTTGATAACCCGCCCAGCAAATTCCAGCGCGTGTTTGCCCGTGCACGCAACGAAGGGTTTCGACTGACCATGCACGCTGAATTCGATCAAAAAGATATTGGTGAGCAATTGGATCAATGCCTGAATTTGATTCACGTCGATCGCATCGATCACGGTGCGAACACCATTGATGATCCGGACTTCGCGCGACAGGTTAAAGAACGGGGTATCGGTTTAACCATCTGCCCGATATCAACCTACTTTATCAACCAGACCTATACGCTGAAGCACATTCGCAGGCTTCTTGATTTGGGCATCAAAGTCACCATCAATTCTGACGACCCAGCGTATTTTGAAGCGTACATCAATGACAACCTAAAAGTGCTCGTTGACCACGGCGCATTTAATCGGGACGACATTCTCCAGATCGTGCGCAATGGATTTGATATCTGCTGGCTGAGCCAGGCGGAAAAGGATGATTACCTTACGCAGGTCAAGCGCTATTGGGAAAAGACGCTCAATATCGGCACTTAAAATCTAAGTCACACCGATTCGTGGCCTGTAATTTGCTTCATGGTCACCAAGAACTAAACAGGACACTTCAACATGCTACACAGATCACAATCAGAAGGCGCGAACTAGATGGCGCTCGCGACACATCTATGCCCGTCTGCGGACGAGCTACAGCGGCTAAGAAAGGTTGCACTTGGCCTTGAAACCGCTGACCTGGTTATCACGGACGCAAGGGTATTGTGTCTCCAAACCAGGGAAATACTGGAAAGAAATGTGGTCGTTGCTGGTGCATTTATCGCCGCGGTGACGCCGGTTGGGCACCATTTTCAGGCACATGAAACCATCTCTGCGCAGGGTGCGTTCCTCGCACCCACTTTCATCGACACACACATCCATATTGAATATTCCCTACTGACACCCGGTGAGTTCGCTCGATGTGTCATTCCGCGCGGCACGGGTTGCGTACTTGCCGACCCGAACTGTATCGGTAATGTGCTTGGCACCAAGGCAATGCAATGGGCGGGAACCACTTCAACACCTTTGAAAATATTACAACAGATCTCCCATAGGATACCGCGATCTCCGACTCTAGAACTCGGCGGCGCGACCGTCACCGAAGACGATCAAATGGCCATGTTAAGACAGCCCGCAGCTGTAGGCGTGGGCGAATCAGTCCCTTTCCGCTTTGATGAGCGTGCCGCCCGGATGCAAGCAGAAGCTTTGCAGTTAGGGAAACGCAACACGGGTCACAGCGCTCGCGTAAAGGACGAAATGTTGTGGGCCTATGCCGCGACAGGCATCTCGGACGATCACAACGCGTTCGAGAGCCAGGAAGTACTCGACCGTATCCGGCTCGGCATGATGATTACCGTGATGGCCGGTTCAATGAACGACAACGTACCAACCGTGTTTTCGGACCTGTCGATCCTGGAAGGGAGCCTTGACCACTTTTCTTTTTGTGCCGATGACAAGCATGTTGCCGACCTGCATCGTGAAGGACATATTGATCATCACGTGCGCCAGGCCATCAAGCAAGGATTGCCTGTTCTGGAAGCCTACCGAATGGCGTCGTTAAGTGCCGCCATGTTTTATCGCCTCGATCACGTGATTGGCTCAATCACACCGACCCGTCGAGCAGATTTCATGCTCCTCGATGATCTCAGCGATGTGCGCCCGCATCATGTTTTTATCGATGGGAAGCTGGCCGGTAAAGATGGTGATGCCCAATTCGACAACAATGATCCGGTCCCGGAATGGTTGCACGACACGATGAACCTTTCACCACAATTCGGAGCGGGCACTTTCAAAGTGCCCGCAGATGCGGCGCCGAATGAAGTGGCTTTTGTACGCGCAATGGAGATGTTTGATGGCTATTTCAAGCGTGCCATTGATGTGGAACTGCCCGTTAAAGACGGCAATGTAATGGCCGACCCCTCGCAGGACATTGCCAAGGTTTCGGTTGTCGACCGACATCATGGCACCCCAACGGCTGCCTGCGGGTTTGTGCGTGGCTTCGGATTAACCGAGGGTGCCATTGCGGCCACAACGAACTGCGATAATCAAAACCTCGTCATATTGGGTACTAACGATGCAGACATGGCCACTGCCGGCAAAGCGCTTTCAGACATCGGTGGGGGTTACGTCGCTGTCAGTAACGGTAAAGTGCTCGCCACCCTCGATTTGCCTCTCGCCGGCATCATGTCGGCGGAGCCGTGGCCGCAAGCAATGTCGAAGGCCGATGCTGTCGACGAAGCGGCCGCTTCAATCGGATGCCAGATTAAAGCACCATTCATGATACTGGCTTTTGTGGGACTCGCCGGAGTTCCTGATTATGGATTAACTGAAAAGGGCCTTATTGATTCTGCCTCTCAAGAATTCATTCCAGTCGTTCATTGCTGTCGATGCCCCTTGCACATCCATGACACCCACTCAACTGAATTGCCCACGGATTAAAAAACCATGACATTACAAAAACTGGCTGGACTCATGATTCCAGAACCGTCTACCGCTCTGTCTGCTGACGAGACGAATATGCTCGAAGCCGTCGAAGAAGTTCTGGACACATCGATTCGAGCATTGGTCCAACAGAACGATATAAACGGACGTTATCCGGTCGAGTGCGTCGACCTACTGCGAGAGACAGGCATTATGCAAAGTGGGTTACCCACCTCCCTAGGAGGACTTGGGTTTAGTACACGCTTCAGTCTTGAGGCTCAGCTCCGTATCGCCATGGTCGATTCTGCGCTTGCACAAGTCTTCAAAGTGCACGACGAATTGAGCCGAGAGATTCCGTACTACAGCTCGCCAGCACAGCAGGACGCTTTGGGGACGGCGATCGTCGAAAACGGCAGCGTAATTGGGATCGCCGTCGCCGAGGCGGGTCGAACCGCGCAAGATCCAATGAAAACAAGCTGGCTTAAGCACGCAGACGGCCACTATGTCGTTGACGGAAAAAAAATCTATACCACGGGAGCGGCGAAAGCGGACCTGATTGCGACCTGGGCTTATGACGCTGAACAGGCAACGGCCGACAATCCACTTTTGGGCATGCAATTGTTCCTTATTCCCCGGGGTACCAAAGGCGTAACCGTCCACGAAGACTGGAACGCCCTGGGGCAACGCGCGACGGACTCCGGGGCGATTACATTCGATCAGGTTGAGTGCCCGGCACAATGGTTGTCCTCTGTGCCTGGCCAGGCGCCTCTGGCCTACGCCAGTCTTCGTTACCAGGCTGGCTTCGCCGCCGTACTCACGGGCATTGGCCTCGGCGCTCTGCTAGAAGCTGAATCATTCATACAAACTAAAAGTCGTCCCTGGGCTGCCGCTGATGTTGAACACGCGGTCGATGACGCAAGCATTCAGCGCAATCTCGGCGAGTATGCATCGGATCTCGCAGCCGCGTATCAAACACTAATGGCCTGCGCACCTTTGTTTGAAAGTCACCATCAAGGTGATATCAGCAGAGGCCAACTTGCACTGCCGGTGTCCACCGCCAAAGTCGTCGCGCACAAAGCCGCATTGCAGGCCACCAGCGAAATCCATGGCTTGATGGGTACACGGTCCGTTGATATGCGCCACCGACTCGACATGTTCTGGCGCAATGCACGCACCCTCAGCTTGCACGACCCGGTGGAATATAAGCGTATTGAGATCGGTCGCCATCTACTCACCGGCTGGGAGCCGGAGCCAGGAATCTACCAATGAGCACCGAACCATCCGAGCTGTCTGAACTATCCAAGACGCCCGAACTTGCCACAAAGTTCGAACTAGCCAAAATACAAGCGCTACCTAAATGTGAGTTACACATTCACCTTGAAGGCTGCATCACACTGCCGCAAATACAGGCGCTATCAGTAAGCACTGATTCAGCGCCACCTCGCCCCTTTGAACGATTGTTCACAGTGACAAGCCTTCAGGATTTTCTTAATACTCTGGATTGGATCTGTGGCTTGTACAAAGATGGTCATTCACTACAGCACCTGGCCCAACAATTCGCGGCCTATGCCAAACAGCAACAATTGCAATATGTTGAACTGATTGTTAACCCAAGCCACTGGCGCACGATCCATTTGGACACACTCTTTGGAAACCTAAATGAGGCGTTTGATCGGGAATTTCAAAACGGCGGGCCAGACGTCAGGATGCTGCCCTCTCTTGGGAGGCATCAATCTGCTATTGATGCGAAGCAACTCGCAGACTGGATGATCCATTGCGATTTACCCCGTATTTGTGGACTCAGCATCGACGGCAGTGAATCGGTAAGCGGCAGCAACAACGAGCGCTTCGCGCCTGCTTTTCATCGTGTTCAAGCCCACGGTTTTAAAACAACCGCCCACGCCGGCGAGTCATCAGGCGCCGAAGGTGTTATCGAAGCACTGGATATTCTGGGTGTACAGCGCATTGATCATGGTGTGCGTGCAGCCGAATCACCCGAACTACTCGATCGCCTAGCCGAGACTCAAACGGCCCTAAACGTATGTGTATCCAGCAATTGTTCTCTGCTGTACAGTAACCTGAGCGAACACCCCCTGCCTGCCCTGCTCGCTGCCGGTGTGCCATGTACGCTAAACACGGACGATCCGGTCATTCTCGACATAACGATGAACAGCGAACTGGCAGAACTGCGAGAAGCTTTCGGTTGGACGCTTGACGATCTGGTCAAATTTCAGGAAAACGCTATTAATGCAGCATTTTGTGAAGCCGAAACTAAATCGCAACTCATCCAACAACTCAAAGAATATCAACCGCTCGCATCAGGAGAAACATCGTGAGTTCGCCTCTAGCCCAATCCTCTTCAGCTTTTCGTATCGCCGTAACATTTACCTTGCTCCTGGCAAGCTCGCTGAACAATCCGCTCTTCGCCGTTGAACTCAATGAAGAAGTCCTCACAAGACAAGATTTGATACAAACCGCACTCGCGCGAGAACCTGCGGATCTATTGATCGAAGGCCCGACCGTCTTGAATGTTTTCACGCAGGAGTGGCTACCCAATCAGGATATCGTGATTCGCGATAAGCGAATCGCCTGGGTGGGAGAAAGCGGTACATGGCCAGGTACCGCAAAAGCCAAACTCAAAGCTCACAAGGAATGGGCGGTGCCCGGATTCGGAGAGTCGCACAAACATATAGAAAGTAGCTATCTGACACCGGAATACGAAGCGGCCTTGGTGATTCCGCGCGGCAACACCTGGACGATGGAAGGCTCCCACGAACTGTCCAACGCCATCGGCCCCATGAACGTCGAATTCTGGCTGATGGCCGAAAAAGCGGGTAGCCCACTAAAAATATTTCCGGCTATCGGCTCAGCAACACCACCGACAGCCTACGAAAAGGGCGCGGGGTACTATGGCTACAAAGAAATGGAAGACTTTCTGCATTTTGACCTGCGTGTCGTCGCTCTCGGAGAAGTCATGGACTGGCCTGCCATCAGCAATAGGGATGCACCGGCCAGCAAAAGACTTTGGGGCATGATCCAAGCTACTTGGGAAAATCGTGGCGTGGTGGAAGGCCACGGCAGCGGACTACGCACCGTAGATGAGATCAATGCATTCGCGGCCTCTGGTCTTTCTTCGGACCATGAAGTTCGACTGGCGCAAGAAGGCCTTAGAAAGTTAAGGCGTGGCGTCTTCCTGGAAGTCAGGCCCGACGCTGCTCGCACATTGTTCCCCTTCTTAATCGAAAAACGCATTACGGACTGGAGTAACCTGTCGGTTACAACGGACGATCGCGACGTTGCGGCCACTATTGAACTCGGTGCCATGGACTACAACATTCGTAACGCGATCGACGCTGGCGTACCGGTGGAAGCAGCCTACATGATGGGAAGCTATAACACGGCCAGACACTTTCATGTTGAGCACCTCGTAGGCTCTATTGCACCAGGGCGTTACGCCGATGTCGTGCTTCTTGACGATCCAAAAACCGTCTCTATCACCCGCGTCGTCGCCAATGGCAAGTTGGTATCCGTTGGCAAAAAGTACCTCCCGGACGTGGTTTCAATCGACTATCCGGATTGGGCAAAGAACACCATGAACGTCGGACGGCAAATAGAAGCAAATGATTTTGTCATCACGGCGCCGCCCGGACTTGATGAGGTCAACGTCGCACTGATGCATCCATTTTATTTCGAAGCTGATTTCATGCGCGATACTCTGCCGGTGACTAACGGTCGCGTCGAAGCAGACGTCTCAAGGGAAATCTCCAAAGTGGCGATCGTCGATCGATATAGCGGCGAAGGTGCCGTGTCCAGAATGTTTTGGCGCGATGTTGGACCGATTACGCCCGGATCAGCGCTGGCCAGTTCTCAAATGCATGACATTCACAATATTTGGACCGTTGGCAACGATGACGCAGCAATGGCATTGGCCGTCAACACGGTCGCAGACCAACATGGTGGGTGGGCGCTCGTCAGCGAAGGCAAGGTCGTTGCCACCGTAATACTGGACATCGCTGGTCTGATGACCGCAAGACCCGTTGATGAGGTCGCAGCAGATGTCGAAGCGCTACTGGAAGCCGCTGACGAAATGGAATGGATCGGCGCGCCGGGTCTACCCGAACGAATGCGTTTTGCATTTCTGACGGCATCCCCATGGAAGTGGCAACTGGTAGCGCCGTACGAAGGCAACCCGGGCGGCTTCGTGAATGTCACTACCGGCAACACACATCCCGTGGTCTGGTAGTGCAGCATTGATTGCATCCTTTTAAGGGTCATGACTTAACCTGGCTAGCCCTGCTATGCCTGATGGCCTGCTCACCCGGTTATGCTCACCTGCTGAACATGACCGAGGCCATCGCAGAGATCGATCCTGTTGGTCACCTAGAAATTTCGATCGAACTCGATTTACTGACAGAATACGCGTCCGCAGAGCGTTACTACGCAGCAGCACAATCTGATGCCACACTGGCATCCGGCACGGAGAGGTTCGCCAGGCTGGCGGCGGCGGTGGAGGTGATTCAGGACGACGTCAAAATCCATCTAAGGGTAACTCAGGTTCAGTGGCCCTCAGGTTATTCACTCAGCGACTATCAAAACCAGATCAGTTGGCCAAAAACAAAAGTCCAACTACAGGGCCGACTTAACGCAGCCTCGCCAATTACCATTCGATTTGCACCAACATTCATCTTCGAAGAACCCATCGCGCTCACAATCCGCGCAACAGACACAGGCAAACGCAAAAGCCGTTGGCTGGTTGCGGGGCAAACGAGCCAACGGTTCGATCCAGGCAGCATTTCGTTCGAGCGGGCAGACCTTTCGCTCAGAGAGACCGTTAACCAGGCTGCAATATTTATCGTCTACGGTTTCAGTCACATCATCGAAGGCGGCTGGGATCACCTGTTGTTTCTTTTGGCACTGTGTCTTTCAACGAACCGTACCTTGACACTCATCACGCGTATTAGCGTGTTCACGGTCGCTCACACAATGACATTGGCGATGGCCTCTTACAAAATAATAGAACTTAGCGCCTATTGGGTTGAGATCGCTATCGTGGGGTCAATCGTATTGGTTGCCATTAACAACCTATGGCAACAATCAAGAAACAATGGACGTCCTAAAAGTCATTTATTAGACACGACCGTCATATGGATTTTCGCCTTTGGGCTTCTACACGGCATGGGTTTTGCGTCCAGCCTACAAAGCCTGGAAGCAACCACCGACTACTTCCTGATCAACCTCCTGGGATTTAACCTAGGCGTAGAACTCGCTCAAATCTGTTTCATACTATCGATAATGGGAATACTGACCACACTGGATCATCAAGGCCTTGGACAAGTAACTAGAAACAGATTGTCATGGATGACCACATTGATCGCCTCTGTTTGGCTCGCGTGGATTGTCGCAACAACGTGATTATTCCTCGACAAATTCCCGCGCGAATCCTGCCTGCTCTAGCGCCGCAGCAACCCCCCGGGCAAAGATCTTCCCGCCGGGGTGCTGCAATCACTTCAATACCCATCGGTAAGGCGCCGGAGTCGACGACCGAAACACTGCAGACGGGCAAACCGACACACGAAAAAAGCTCCGTAAAATATCAGAAGTTTGGACGCGGGGGCAGCGCCTCACCCCCCACCTTCAATACCTTTGAACCGATCTCAGGGGCGCAACAAGGTGTGACCGGAGCAATCAATACCTCAATTTGCCGAAAGAGTTCTACATTTTTTATTGCATACAACTGTCGAGCGGCCTGTGCGCGGACCTACCAACCTGCTGGTAACAGTGATCCTGCCAGACATTGATCACGCGTATCAGGATCGAAGTCATCCGCGCGCTCAAACAAATACTGTCGATGCAAAGTGGAAGATTCTGCATTAGTGATCAGAAACGATGCGCTTCGCCCCTCGCCCGCCGGTGGTACCTCAATGTCCTAAACCTTGGCGCCCAGCGTTGACGGAGCTGCAGAACTGACCGCGTGGTGCGATTGGCCGCATCAAAACCATCAACCTATAAATAGCCTCTCGCCGTGCCGACAGAA
>JBLIIB010000008.1:0-39827 GCA_047634795.1 Candidatus Azotimanducaceae bacterium
GTGGTGGGCGGCAGTAAAGTGTCCACTAAGCTTGAAGTCCTGACGGCTTTGGTCGACAAGGTAGATTCGCTAGTTGTTGGCGGTGGTATTGCTAATACGTTCCTGGCGGCGACGGGTCTTTCTGTTGGCCGCTCGCTCTGTGAGCATGATTCACGGGACACAGCCAAAGCGCTGCTCGATAAGGTCGATATCCCACTGCCCACCGATGTGGTGGTGGCTAACGATATTAGTATCGACGCGCGCTCGACGATCAAGGATGTCCGCGATATTGCGCCGGAAGACATGATTCTTGATATTGGCCCGGAAAGCACCGCGGCAATGTGCGATGTGATGCAGAAAGCCAGTACGATTCTTTGGAATGGACCGGTGGGTGTTTTCGAAATACCGCAGTTCGCAGAAGGCACTAAGGCACTGGCAAAGAGTATTGCGAGTAGTGATGCATTCTCGCTTGCGGGTGGTGGAGATACGCTGGCAGCGATTGATCAGTTTGGTGTTACAGATCGTATTTCCTATATATCAACAGGTGGCGGCGCTTTCCTTGAGTTTGTAGAAGGTAAAAAGCTACCGGCAGTGGCTGCGCTTGAAGCGCGCGGTAGCTAGAGGCGCACAGTTACTAATAGTGCGAGTAACTAGTAGATAGGCGGCTACGAACACACGCCTAATCGCACGTGACCGTTTGTGAACGACCATTTAACGATAGCCCTTTGCATAAGAAGGGTGGGGACACGTTCCCCAAGATGCGGGCGAAGTTTACGCAATCCGTGATTGCGTAGGTCATAGTTCGCCCCGAAACGAATTTAACGAGAGGATAAAACAATGGCTTTAATCAGCATGCGACAGATGCTCGACCATGCGGCTGAATTTCAATACGGCATACCCGCTTTTAACGTCAACAACCTGGAGCAGATGCGCGCGATTATGGAAGCCGCCCAGCAGACCGATAGCCCGGTGATTGTGCAGGCATCTGCGGGGGCCCGAAAGTACGCAGGACCCAATTTCCTGAGACACCTTATTCTGGCGGCTATTGAAGAATTTCCTGATATTCCCGTGGTTATGCATCAGGACCATGGTGCCTCTCCGGACTCTTGCCAGCGTAGCATTCAGATGGGTTTCTCATCGGTGATGATGGATGGGTCGCTGCTGGAAGACCAGAAGACACCGGCGAGCTATGAATACAATGTCGAAGTAACCCGTCGCACCGTGGAAATGGCGCACGCTTGTGGTGTCACTGTTGAAGGAGAACTGGGTTGTCTAGGTTCGCTCGAGACAGGTGAAGCCGGTGAAGAAGATGGTGTTGGTGCTGCCGGCATATTGAGCATGGATCAGATGTTAACTGACCCTGTGCAGGCCGTGGACTTCATCAAATTGACGAACTGTGATGCGCTGGCGATTGCGATCGGTACAAGCCATGGTGCTTACAAATTCTCAAGACCACCCACGGGAGACATCCTGGCGATCGACCGTATCAAGGCGATTCATGAAGCGCTGCCGAATACGCATCTTGTCATGCATGGCTCTTCGAGTGTCCCGCAGGACTGGCTTAAGGTGATTAACGAGAATGGCGGCGAGATTCCTGAAACCTATGGCGTGCCCGTTGAAGAGATCCAGGAAGGCATCAAGCACGGTGTGCGTAAGATCAATATTGATACCGATCTTCGATTGGCCTCAACCGGTTCAATTCGCAAGTTCCTGACCGAAAACAAGTCAGAATTTGATCCGCGCAAATACCTTGCAGCATCGCAAACAGCGATGCGTGACATCGTCATCGCGCGCTATGAGTCCTTTGGTACTGCAGGCAATGCATCAAAAATCAAACCTATCTCGCTCGAAGCCATGTCAGAGCAGTATCTGTCAGGGAAGCTTGATCAAAAAACGGCTTAACCCCGTCAGATGACATTGGTCGAACGGCTTAAGAATATTGTTGGGGAATCGCGGGTCAAAACGGACCGCGCTGACCTTGAACATTATGGCCTCGACTGGACCCGTTTTTACGACCCGAAACCTATCGCTATTGTCTTTGTCCGCACAACGGGTGAAGCCGTTGCACTGGTTAATCTTGCTCGGGAAGCGGGCATTCCTCTGGTTCCTTCTGGCGGCCGGACCGGGCTTTCTGGCGCTGCCTGCGCCACTGCCGGAGAGATTGTGGTCTCTTTTGAGCAGATGAATCAGGTTTTGGAATTTGATGCCGCGTCCAGCAGCGTTCGCGTTCAGCCTGGAATTGTTACCAAAGAGTTACAGGCATTTGCGCAAGAGCGTGGGCTGTTGTACCCGGTTGATTTTGCGTCGAGTGGTTCAAGTCAGTTAGGCGGGAATATCTCGACCAACGCGGGCGGTATACGAGTCATTCGATACGGTATGACGCGCGATCAGATTACGGGGCTCAAGGTGGTGACAGGGCGGGGCGACGTCCTTGATCTTAACAAGGGGCTCGCGAAGAACAACACGGGTTACGACTTTCGTCATTTGTTTATTGGTGCTGAAGGAACGCTCGGGCTGATCGTCGAGGCGACAGTGCAACTGTTGCCCGCGCCAGAAGCCAGTGTGGTCATTCTGCTGGCGGTGCCAAAGATCGAGGGCTGCCTCATGATCCTTGAATCCTTCAAGCGGGCCGTCACCATCAACGCCTTTGAGTTTTTTTCCGATCCCGCATTGCGGCAGGTACTGCTGCAATCGGATCTGACATCCCCATTTGAAGTCGCCAGCCCTTACTATGTGTTAATCGAATATGAATCTGCGGGTTCGACTGATATGGATAAAGCATTGGCGGCGTTTGAACGGTGTGTTGAAGACGGCGTTGTGACAGATGGGATCATCGCCAGCAGTGGCGAACAGAGTGAGGCACTCTGGCAATATCGGGAGCGTATCTCTGAATCGATCACGCCCAGAACGCCCTATAAGAATGACATTTCAGTCAAGATCAGCAGAATCCCCGCTTTTCTGGAAGAGATTGACGCACTGGTGCAGCAAAGGTATCCATCGTTTGAGGTGATCTGGTTCGGGCACGTCGGTGATGGCAATCTTCATCTCAATATCCTGAAACCGGAAGGCTGGGAAACAGGCCGGTTTAAAGCGGAATGTGAGCGAGTCAGTCATGAAGTGCTCGGGCTGGTTGAGCGCTACGAAGGTAGTATCTCTGCGGAGCACGGTGTCGGGCTACTTAAAAAAGACCATCTTGGGTTCACGCGATCCGTTGCTGAAATTGAAGCGATGCGGGCCATTAAATTTGCCTTTGACCCCGACGGCATCATGAATCCGGGCAAAGTGTTTTAGGCAAGCTCTGACTAATAGATATTTCTGTCAGGGCAAGCGGTCCGGCGGTCCGGCAGGGGCGTACATAGGTTGGCGCGGCCCGACGCAAATAGACTTTAATGAGAGCTTCCCTAGCGGGTAAGTTCTTCAATCCCGTTTTGCGTACCCACCAGAATGACGTCTGCTGCTCGCTCGGCAAACAGGCCGTGCGTTACCACGCCAACAATGTTGTTCAGTTTTCGCTCCAGCGTAACGGGCGCGTCGATTCTGAGATCAAAAACATCAAGAATGACATTGCCGTTGTCTGTGACAAAACCTTGCCGATAAACGGGCTTGCCGCCCAGCGCAACGATCTTTCTCGCCACGGCAGATCGGGCCATAGGAATGACTTCGATGGGCAGGGGGAATTGTCCAAGCTGATTGACCAGCTTACTGTCGTCAACGATACAGATGAACTGTTTCGAAACGGACGCCACAACCTTTTCCTGCGTGAGTGCCCCGCCTCCGCCTTTGATCAACTCGAGATTGGGATTAACCTCATCTGCGCCATCAACGTAAACTAGGATTTCATTCACATCATTTAGATCAAAGACCGAAATACCGTGATGACGAAGCCGCTCTGCGGTGGCTTCTGAACTTGCGACAGCGCCTTGAAACTCTTGTTTTGCGTCAGCCAGCGCCTCGATAAAACAGTTAGCCGTTGAGCCGGTGCCAACACCGACGACTGCCTCTTTTGAGAGCGTGGGAATGATGTAGTCTGCGGCTTTTTGCCCTACGGCCCGTTTGAGTTCGTCCTGATTCATAGTTGAGTATTCATCTTAGAAAGTGGATGGTGAGAGTGCCTGTCTCGGAAAATCTGAATTGAGTGCTGTGCAGGGCATCTATCTTTGTAGGGCGTCTACCTTTGTTCTAATTTCGCGAGCTTGTTCTGGCGTGCTCGTTGCGGGTTAGCCTTTTTTTAAATAGGCGCCCTACGCTCAGTACAAAGAAAAGGACTCGCAAACGTCTCAGAAACATAAGGGCACCGGCCTGTTCAGCGAGGAAGATCAGCTTCCTTATTTTGTCAGATTCTATCAGAGCACCGGCCGGGCCATCATAGCTGACTGTGCCGAAGATGATGAGAAATTTCAGAAACACAAAAAAGCGTGCCTTTTTTAAGTCTTTGCGCAGCTTAGCCATGCTGTAATCACTGACGCCTTCTTCAAGCAGCGTGTCGTGATAGGCGCGAAGTAAACTCAAGGTGTAGCGTTCGTGATCGGCCGGTGCCACTGAACTCGCAAGCAAATTGGCGACATCAAGCAACGGCGAACCCTGCGAGACGAGTTGCCAATCGAATATCTTGACCTGCTCATCACGGATAAAGATGTTGCCGGGATGAAAGTCCCCGTGCGTCAGTGTCGTTGGCAAGCCTTGTGGCGTTTGATCGGGTGCCAGTGGGATGAGCGTTACTAGGCGCTGTATGCAATTCATCAGGTAACCGTTGTTGATCTCTGATGCCTTGATATGACCCATGGCATTAGCCAAACTTTCCAGATGTCCGTGCCGTGACTCGGGGTTACTGTCGATTACGGGCGTCAACCAACGCGTCTCCGGATCTTCCATCAATGGTTTGTTCCAGAAGGCGGCATGGAATTTGCCGATAGATTTGACTGCTTTGATGAGGTTGTCGAGTTCAGGAGACATCCCGCCCACATTTGAATTCGCGTCGGGCTCGCCGAGGTCCTCCATCAGAATCGCAAAGTCCTGCGCGCCCGGATGTATCTCGACGTGATAAATGTCTGGCAGGCATTGCTTGAGTGGCGCGGGTAAGACTTGTGCGAACGTTTGGTAAAACATGGCCTCTCTAACTAGTCCCTGAGCCTTTGCTGCTTTGAGCATGGCGGGCGCGATGACGGGTAGCTTGAGTATGGCGGATGCGGGTGCGTCGCAAGTTCTGCTGTACTCGAGGTCGATCCGCAATACGGTGCCGCCAAACCCCACGCCGTCGCCGATATTCTCGACCTTGAAATTCGTGACATGGGCGCCTCCGTAGCGTTGCTCCAGCGCGTTATTCAGCCAATCACCGGTAAGTGCTTTGATCTGCATAGCGATAGCCTAACCAAGTAGGCTGGTTTTTAGTAGATCACTCTCTACTACACCACTGTTTAGTCCACCACTACTCAAACCGCATGCGGTAAACTGCGCGGTAATGTTAGGTGTGATGGCTCATGGAAAAGTACGTTAAAAAAATTTTGGAAGCGCGTGTTTATGACGTGGCGAAGCAAACCCCATTGGATGCAGCGCCTTCGCTGTCGCGGCGTCTGGGTGTCAACGTGTTATTCAAACGAGAGGATTTGCAGCCGGTCTTCAGCTTCAAAATTCGCGGCGCCTACAACAAAATTTGTCGATTGCCCGCCGCGGTCCTTAAGCACGGCGTGATTACCGCATCCGCTGGTAACCATGCTCAGGGTGTTGCGCTGGCCGCAGCCCATTTGGGTTCCAAGGCCTATATTGTGATGGGTGAAAACACGCCGAGCATCAAAATTGATGCGGTGAGAGCACTGGGTGGTGAGGTGATCTTGTACGGCGAAAGTTACGATGAGGCAGCGGCGCATGCCGGGCACTTAGCTGAAACTAAAAACCTGGCCTATATCCATCCTTTTGATGATCCCGATGTTATCGCGGGGCAGGGAACTGTCGGTATGGAGATCATGCGACAGCATTCGGGAAAATTGGATGCGATTTATGTGCCGGTTGGCGGGGGCGGGCTGATTGGTGGAATCGGAGCGTTTGTGAAGTACCTCCAGCCGAATTGCAGAATAATTGGGGTTGAGTGCGAAGGTTCCGCCGGGATGACTGCGGCGCTTAAGGCGGGTAAGCGCGTCAAGCTCAAGGCGGACGAACTTGATCAGTTTGCTGACGGCACGGCCGTGCGGCAGGTAGGGAAAGAAAACTTTCGGCTGGCGATGTCTGTGATTGATGAAATGGTGACGGTGTCTATTGACGAGATTTGCGCGGCTATTAAAGATGTCTTCGAAGATACGCGAGTGATTCCCGAACCATCCGGGGCATTGGCCATTGCGGGGCTAAAGAAACACGCAAAGCCCAATTGGACCGTTGTGGGACTCGTGAGTGGTGCGAATGTGAACTTTGATCGACTCCGGCATATCTCGGAGCGAGCAGAATTGGGCGAAAAACGTGAGATTTTGCTCGGAGTGAGTATCCCTGAAAAACCCGGGAGCTTTAGGCGGTTTTCGTTGGCCGTTGGGAAGCGCAGCATTACGGAATTCAATTATCGATACGTCGAAGGCGGGCGGGCCCACGTGCTCGTAGGAATCCAGACTTCCCCGGGTGAAGATAAAAAAAGGCTCGTCACGAAATTGAGCGAGAAGTATGCGGTTCAGGATCTTTCCGAAAACGAAGTGGCGGTGCTCCATATCAGGCATATGGTGGGTGGTGCGTCCGAGATTGCTGATGAGCAGGTTTTTCGCTTTGAGTTTCCTGAGCGCCCCGGCGCGTTACTCAAATTTCTCACGGTGCTTGGGAACGACGTCAATATATCGATGTTTCACTATCGAAATCATGGTGCTGCGTTTGGCCGTGTACTGGTTGGCATCCAGATACCGCCCGGGGATATGAAGGCGTTTATGAAACGCTTAGGGAGTATTGGCTATCGGTTCTGGCTGGAGTCGGATAACCCAGCATACCTTCAGTTTCTTTCAGGTGACTCGTCCGTGTGAAATTGGACGTATTCCTCTTCGAACGCAAATAGTCGTTTGTCTTCGATTCGATCCACATAAAGCACGCCATCGAGATGATCAAACTCATGCTGGAACACGGTGGCGAGGAAGTCGTGCGCTTCAATAGACTGTGCGATGCCATGTCGGTTCATGTAGTCGACTCGAATGTGCTGGGGGCGCTCGACATACCCCATCATGCCTGGCACCGAAAGGCAGCCCTCCCAGTATCCTTGAATCTCATCTTGAATCGTCGTAATCACCGGATTGATGTAAACCTCGAAGGGTGATGCTTCGATTTCGCCGTAACGCGTGGTTGTATTTTCTATTTCGATAATCGCGATTCTGTATCCAACATCGATTTGTGGCGCGGCAAGACCAATACCGCCGGCATCGATGAGTGTTTCGTGCATATCATTTATCAACTGGTCGAATGCCGGCGAGCCAATGGCGCCCGAAGGGTAGTCGATGGCTGGAATTCTCAGGTTAGGGTGACCCATTCGAATGATTTCTCTTACGCTCATGCTGTTAGCTGCCTGTCCTGTCTTGCTCTGTTTCGGTCATGATAAGGAACTTTTGTCGTTCCCACTATGACAAGGGATATTGTCATAATGTAAACGTTCACTTTGTCGGTAAACCGCACCCTCTGGACCATTAACTCTGCTGATGTTGTGCAGTAAGCCTTGATTATTCCGATCTATCACTATATCTTTGGTCGCTCTTAATAGTAGTGGACCAAAAAGTAGTGAAAAGAAAACCAGATCTTATTTTATTGTTGTTTCTCATATTCGGTGTTGGTGTCGTGGTGAGTGCAGGTGCATCACTGATTTAGTGTTCCCTGCGAGCTAGTTCCTGATCTTGGAGCGTTGGCGGCGAGCTATATCCCCCAAGGTCTATATTTAAAGAGATCTCCTTCTTTCCAGATCCATTTTCCCCAAGTTCTGTTTTTTCCAAGCTCTGTTTTTTCCAAGTTCTGTTTTTTCCAAGTTCTATCTTTCCAAAACTTCTGATTCTGTCACCACGGCGTCCATCGGGACATCGTGGGCTTCTGGCTCGAATTCCGCTTGTTGGCAATTGAACGCAAGGCCGACAAGCCGTGTTTTTCTATATCCCTTCCGCTTAAAGCATCGGTCATAGTATCCGCCGCCCATGCCGATTCGATCCAGATGCTGATTGAATCCTACTAACGGCGCGCAAACCAGGTCCATATCGACGCCCCGAACACATTCACCGATGCGATGCTCCGGCTCCCTAATCCCGAAGCGGTTTTTTCTCAGCGCGGTTTCTCCGGGGATGAAACGATGAAACAAGAGCGGTTCGGCTCGCCACTGCTGGTTGTTGATGACGGGAAGGTAGATAGCCTTTTCTTGTTCATGGAAGGCGTCAATCATGGCTGCGGTGTCGACTTCCCCGGGTATGGAAAGGTAGATCGCAATGTGGCGAGCGCGTTGAACGGGCAGATATTTCAGCAGGCGGTTTTGAATCAGGAGAGATTTTTTGCCGCGATCCCCAGGATCAAGACTGAGCCGTCGATGTTTGAGATCGCGGCGAAGGTCACTGACGGTCATGGATAACAGTCACTGATTGTCATGGATAAGTGTCACTGACGGTCATGGTAGATCACTGACAGTCATAAATTTAGGTTCCCCAGATTGCCGCTGCTCGGAATAGCCCTTGAACCCAGCGGTTCAAGGCGGTGGTCTCCTTCTGGCCGTAGGCTTTCCGCCGAAGCGGACATGCACATGGTCCAAGAAAAAAGACCTCCTGGGTGGCGCATAAAGGGTCGAGGACATATCGACTGGCGAACAACCCAGGGAACAGGAAAGATTATATCCGGTCAGGGGTTAGACAAAAACAGGTTAATCAGATTATCGGCTGTAATCGGATTGTCTGGCGTAATCATTCGCGGCGTGATCAATGTGCCTTTATGGCGGGGTTAACCGACGAGCGGGGTTGTGATTAAACGTCGGTCTTGCCGCGGAGGCGTTCCAGGGCGGCATCCATCTTCTTGTTCAGTTGGGCGATATCGGCTTCTGTCTCGCTTAATTCGTCTACAATTTTGCTTTGTTTTGAGCCGAGCTCGCTGGCTTTTTCTGATTGTGCGAGTAGATCATTGGTCAGATTCAGCGCGGCCATAACCGCGAGTCGGTCTAAACCGAAAACGTTTGAATTCTCCTTCATCTCGCGCATCTTCTGGTCCAGATACGAAGCCGATTGCTGAAGTGCTGCGACTTCGCTCGCGTCGCAATTGACCTGGTATTCCTGATCGAGGATGGAAACGCTTACGGTTTTTGAGTCTGACATGATGAGTTCCGTTTACTGTGAGCGGCTGATGGGAATTAATCTTGTTCGAGCGATTTGAGGCGCATGATCATTGCCTCGATTTTTGTTTTTGCCATCTCATTTTTCTCGAGTAGTCTCGTCCTTTCCTGTAGCCATTTCCCCCTGTCAGAATCCATACTGGATTGCTTCTTTTCAAGCGTCTCACATATTGCGATGAGCTCGTCAATACGATGTTCTAGTGCGTTGATATCCACAGGATTGTCCCTGACTGTTCCAACGGTGAACTATAAAGCGGGTCAAACCTTTTGTTCAAGCTGAGTTCGAGTAAAATCGGACGGAAAAGCGATTTGAATTATGACTTCCTACCAAAAACTTCAGGACGAGTTGTCCAAACATAGTGCTGATGTCCATCCATCTGAGCTTCATGGCCAGCTTATCGGTTATGTCTGCGCCTTGCAGAATGGGTCTAATGTTGGTCGGCGATCAGCACTGTACGACACTTGGCTTGATGGCGGCGTCTCTGACGCGCTTAAAGCTTTGCTGGAAGCCGAGTTTGTCCACGCGCTGGACAATCTGGGTGAGTATTCGGATTTTGAGTTTTCACTGATGATCCCTGACGACGAGGAGCCGATTGCTGATCGAGCTGAATCCGTGGGTTTGTGGTGTAGCGGTTTTCTTTCAGGTTTTGGAGAATCCGGTCGTTCGATCGAAGGCGACGACCTTACCGAAGCCATGCGAGATCTTGCTCAAATTGCAGCGATGAACGAAGAAGTACCCGAAGGTGAAGAGAACGAGGCCGATTTGAATGAAATTGTTGAGTTTGTGCGCATCGGCGTGTTGCTCATCTTTGCCGGCCTTAAGCCGAGCGGGCCGCATTAGTGGTTAAGCGCAAGCTCACAAAACCCATCACCGGCTCTGAATATGCAAGGCGTCGGCGTGAACTCATGGCCTTGATGGAAGAAAACAGCATTGCCATTTTGCCCAGTGCTAATGAAAAGGTTAGGAACGGAGACGTGCCTTATCGGTTCAGGCAGGACAGTGATTTCCAGTATTTGACAGGCTTCAATGAGCCCGACTCTGTGATTGTCCTGATACCCGGCCGCGAGCACGGTGAGGCTTTATTGTTCTGTCGAGACAGGGATGATGAACATGAGAAGTGGCACGGCCCCATTACCGGGCCGGATCGCGCGAAACAGCTTTTTGGTGTCGATGACGCCTTTCCGGTTTCTGATATTGATGACATTTTGCCCGGACTGATTGAGGGTCGCTCCAAACTCTATTACGCCATGGGCTCTGACCCCGACTTTGACCACCAGGTAATCGAGTGGGTGAATTCGATTTCTGAGAGCGGCCATTTGGGAGCGTCACCCCCGGGCGAGTTTGTTCAGCTTGAACAGTATCTCCATGAGCTCAGACTGTACAAGAGTGCTGGAGAAATTGAATTGATGAGACGTGCCGCGCAGGCATCAGCTGCTGGCCACGTGCGCGCGATGGAAGCTGTTCATCCCGGCATGATGGAATATGAACTGGAAGCAGAGTTGCGATATGCCTTTTCCCGGTCAGGAGCGCGGGACGAGGCCTACCCTTCTATTGTCGGCGGTGGGGAAAACGCGTGTGTCATGCATTACATCGAAAACAACCAGATGTTACGAGATGGCGATTTAGTTTTGGTTGATGCGGGTTGTGAGTTTGAGGGTTATGCCAGCGATCTAACCCGAACGTATCCGATTAATGGCCGATTTTCAGCAGAGCAGAAAGCCGTTTACGAAGTCGTGCTAAAAGCCCAGGAAGCTGCGATTGATGCAGTGCAGCCGGGCAATACGTGGGATGAACCTCATGATGCTGCCATGTGGGAGATTACCAAAGGGCTGATCGCGCTCGGTATCCTGACAGGAGATCTCGAGGTGCTTTTTGAAGAAGAGGCGTATATGCCTTATTGCATGCACAAGACGGGTCACTGGTTAGGGATGGATGTTCACGATGTGGGTGATTATCAGGTGAATGACGAATGGCGCGTTCTTGAGCCAGGTATGGTGACGACGATTGAACCCGGCCTTTATTTCGATGCATCAATTGAATCAGTGCCGGTTGCTTATTGCGGTATCGGGGTTCGCATCGAAGACGACGTGCTGGTTACAAAATACGGCCACGATGTGCTCACAGACGCGGCACCTAAAACGGTTCTGGGGATTGAAGCACTGATGAAAAACGAATTGGAAGTAAGGTCTGATGGTTAACAAGATGAACGAAGGTGAGCTCAACGGTGCGCAACGTGACGGGGCTGATATTGTTGTTGTGGGTGCGGGGTTTGTTGGCCTTTCATTTGCGCTGGCGGCTCACGCACGCGGCTTTCGTGTTGAGGTCTACGATCAAAAGCCGGCGCCAAAGCTGAAAATGCAAGAGAGCCAGGGGGATGAAACCTCAGCCGAACCAGCCTTGTCCTCCAGCGTCATTGCGCTCAACCCAACTTCCGCCGCGTTGTTGCAGTCTCTGTCCGTTTTTGCGCGATTACACGCGAATCATGCTGCGCCTTATCAAGCGATGGAAGTGTTTGATGGTGAAGGCACTGGGAGTGTTCGCTTTACGGCTATGGATGCCGGTTTACCATGTATGGGTCATATTGTGGATCAACAGGGTCTGCTCGTTGCCCTCAATGAACAGGCGATAGACGTGGGGTTGCCGGTTCACTGGCAAACCGAGGCGAATTTTGATGATGATGTGCCTCTGATCGTTGGTGCTGATGGTGCACACTCGCAGACGCGCGAAAAGCTGGGCCTCAGAAAAGTGCAATATTCCTACAATCAACGGGCTACCGTCTGTGTCGTCAAGACCAGCGTTGCCCACGATGGTTGCGCGAAGCAATGGTTTCAGGCCTCCGGCCCTCTTGCCGCGCTGCCCCTTTCTGAACCCAATACCTGCGCGTTGACCTGGTCCGACTACACAGATCTCGCCACGCTTACCGATGATGAGTTTCTCGCTCAATTGTCTGAGTCGAGTGAAGATGCACTGGGCCAGATTTTGTCTCTTGGTGAACGTCGGTCTTTTCCCCTCCAACAAATGCAGGCCCTGCAATATGTTGCAGCGGGCGTCGTGTTATTAGGTGATGCTGCTCATGCAATCCATCCTCTTGCGGGACAGGGCGCCAATCTTGGTTTGGCAGATGTCGCCGCGCTGATTCGAGAACTCAGCGCGGCTCGCCTTGAAGGACGCGATCTCGGTGATCTTAAGACGCTGCGAAGATATGAGCGGGCGCGGCGCTCAGAAAACCATATGGCGGCATTATTGATGGAAGGCTTCCATCGCACGTTTACGGCGGAGAACGGCGTGGCGAGACTTATCCGCGGTCAGGGTATGAAATTGGTCCAAGGAAATAAGATCCTAAAGCAGCTCGCAATTAGTGTTGCGTCGGGCCGAGTCTAGTAGACTACTGCGCTTCCAACCGATGGGACACTTGCTGAATTAACTATGGGAAACAAAACCCCACTCTTTGATCGTCACCAACAACTTGGTGCCAAAATGGTTGATTTTGGTGGGTGGGATATGCCGATCCACTACGGCTCCCAAATGGAAGAACATCAGGCCGTGAGATCGGATGCTGGGGTGTTTGATGTCTCGCACATGACAGCCGTGGACCTTCACGGCGGCGGGGTCGTCGCGTTTCTTGATCGGCTTTTGGCCAACGATGTGAGTCGTTTGAAACGACCGGGTCAAGCCATGTATTCCGGAATGCTGAATGAAGCGGGCGGCGTGATCGATGATTTGATCGTTTATGCCAACAATGACCCCTGGCTCGCCATTGTGAATTGTTCCTCCCGAGAAAAAGATCTGGCCTGGATGAACCAGGTGGCGGCTAATTTTGATTGCACAATAACCGAGCGCCCTGACCTCATGATCCTGGCTATTCAGGGTCCCAATGCTATTGAACGAGTCAAAGGCGTTGTGTCAGCGGCGCAGTGTGACGCGATAGACGGACTAAAATTGTTTCAGGGCGTCTGGTGCGAAGGTTGGTTTATTGCACGCACGGGGTATACCGGAGAGAAAGGGCTAGAGATTGTTTTGTCTGAGACGCACGCGTTGTCATTCTGGGATGCCCTGATGGATGCTGGGGTTAGTCCAATCGGATTGGGTGCTCGTGATACCCTGCGGCTCGAGGCCGGCATGAACCTCTATGGCAGCGACATGGATGAGACGGTGACGCCGCTGGAATCGAATATGAGTAGTACCGTGTTTCTGGAAGACCGAGCGTTTATTGGTGCCGACAGCTTGCGGGCGCAGAGTGATAACCCCTATCCGAAGCTCATTGGGCTTGTGCTGGAGACGCGTGGCGTATTGCGCGCGCATTACCCGGTTTTTAGCGCAGGTGTTCAGGTGGGCGAAATTACTTCTGGTGCGTTTTCACCAACGTTGCAGTATTCGATTGCGCTTGCCAGAGTGGCGTCGGTTTCAGATGCGATGACCGTCGAAATCCGCGGCAAGAAGCACCCGGTACAGCTTGTGACCACCCCTTTTGTGCGTCACGGGGAAAAAGTTTACGAGATAGTGGAGCTGTGATTTCGGGCCGTGATTTTGCACAATCGTTTCATGGTGTTACACATTAACGGGGTCGTTTTACCGCGGCGTAGGTCTACCCTTTATTCGACGCAGTGATGACCAACACCCTCTCAATTTCTTAGAAAAATCGGAGAACAACTATGGCAGAGTTTCCCAGGGAACTGCGCTACCTTAAGACCCACGAATGGGCAAAACTTGACGGTGAACATGTCATCGTTGGTATCTCAGATCACGCACAGGATGCCCTCGGAGATGTCGTATTTGTCGAACTACCGGAGGTAGATGCTACCTGTTCAGCGGGTGATGAGGTGGCAGTCGTGGAATCTGTCAAAGCGGCATCTGATATTTACGCGCCGGTAAGTGGAACGGTTGTTGAAATTAACTTGGCACTCGAAGACGCGCCTGAACTTGTTAACGAATCGCCGTACGGGGAAGGCTGGTTTTTTAAAGTCAAAGTCGATGACCCCGCCTCGCTGGATAGCTTATTGAATGCTGCTGACTATCAGGCTGCATGTGAAGCCGAAGAACACTAGGCGCCCATTAGATAGCTTGTTTATCAGCACATTCAATAACTGAATAAAAAGTTTACTAGGATTATTTATGCCCTTTGTCCCGCACACGCCGGATGACGTCCAGGCGATGCTTAGCGCTATTGGCACTCCGTCTATTGATTCCCTCTTTGATGAGATACCTTCGATCCTTCAATCCGGTGAGTTAAATGAAACGCCGCCCGGTATTACCGAGATGGAACTGCTGCGACTGATGAACGAACGCGCCAAACTCGATGAGATCAAGCTGTCGTTCATCGGCGCGGGCGCATACGAGCATCACATCCCATCGGCTATCTGGGATCTGGTAGGTCGTGGCGAATTCATGACGGCGTATACGCCTTATCAGGCTGAGGCGAGCCAGGGCACGCTCCAATTGATTTACGAATTTCAGACCATGATGACCCGTTTGCTTGCAATGGATGTGGCGAATGCATCAGTTTACGACGGTGCCACTGCGCTCGCCGAAGCCATGCTTATGGCGATTCGTGCGAATAAGAAAAACCGATCAAGAAGAATACTGGTGGCAGGCGATCTGAACCCTGCTTATGTCGATACGTGTCAGGCGATTGTTAAAAATCAGGATATCGAAATCACTCAGTTGCCATTCAATGAAAAAAGCGGGTTGGTGTCGATCCCGGATGACATCTCAGATTTTGCCGCATTGGTCATTGCCTACCCGAACTATTTTGGTGGGCTTACCGATGTCGATGCGCTGACTAACTGGTGCCATGAACAGGGAGCGCTGGCGATTGGGGTGGTGAATCCAACCGCGATGTCGATCTTCAAGCCCCCGGGTCAATGGGGTGAAAACGGAGCAGATATTGCCGTCGGCGAGGGTCAGCCGCTGGGTATTCCCGTGGCATCGGGCGGCCCGTATCTCGGTTTCATGGCATGCCGTCTCAGTATTGTTCGACAAATGCCCGGACGCATTATTGGTCGCACCACGGACACAGACGGGCGACAGGGCTTCGCGCTGACACTTCAGGCGCGGGAACAACACATCAGGCGAGCCAAGGCGACGTCAAATATTTGCACCAATCAGGGTTTGCTCGTTACGGCTGCAACGATCTATATGAGTCTGATGGGTGATCAAGGGTTGCGATCCGTGGCGCTTAACTCTTGCCAGGGTCTTGCCTCGCTGCTGACCAGGCTCGAACCCCTGGGGGTCACCGCACGCTTTGAAGGCCCGGTGTTTCACGAGACCGTTTTACAATTGCCAAGTTCAGTAAACCTGACGGCGGATAAGGTGCTCGCGGCGATGGCCGAGCGCGGCATTCTGGGGGGATACGATTTGGGGCTGAGGTTCCCTGCGCTTAAGCATTGTATTTTAGTGAACGTAACGGAAACCAAACGCATTGAAGATCTTGATGCTTACGTCGCTTGTCTGAAAGACGTTATGGAGGTGCTCTAAATGTTGATATATGACCTTTCAAGCCCGGGCCGCATCGCAGCGGCGCAGTTTGAGACACCGGCTGAAACGCCAACGCTGCCAGCCGAACACCTTCGTGAAGGTACGATTGGACTGCCAGAAGTCTCTGAGTTGCAGGTGGTGCGACACTTCACGAACCTCTCAAAAAAGAATTTTTCCATTGATGGACAGTTCTACCCGCTGGGGTCATGCACCATGAAATACAATCCGCGTGGTGCCCATAAAGCAGCCAGTATTCCGGGCTTTCTCAACAGGCATCCGCTCGCGCCAGAGGCGAATTCCCAAGGTTATCTTTCCTGTCTTTTTGAGCTGCAGGAATATCTGAAGGATTTAACCGGCATGCGGTCAGTGTCGTTGACGCCGATGGCGGGCGCGCAGGGTGAGTTTGCAGGGGTCGCCATGATCCGGGCCTATCACGATAAGCGTGAAGACTTTGAGCGCTCTGAAATCCTGGTGCCGATTGCGGCTCACGGAACAAACCCGGCTACCGCCGTTATGTGTGGCTACAAGGTACGTGAGATTGCAGTGACCGAGGACGGTGATGTTGATCTTGCTGGCCTAAAAGAAGCGGTTGGTCCTCAGACAGCTGGGTTGATGATGACAAACCCATCGACCTGCGGCGTGTTTGAGCGAAAGGTCGAGGAAATTGCGGCCGTGGTCCATGAGGCCGGAGGCCTGCTTTATTACGATGGCGCGAATCTGAATGCGATTCTAGGCAAGGTGAAACCCGGCGATATGGGGTTTGATGTGCTGCATATGAATTTGCACAAAACCTTTGCCACCCCTCACGGTGGTGGTGGTCCTGGTGCGGGACCCATTGGTGTGGGAGAGCGGCTGATGCCTTTTGTTCCCACGCCTATTGTTGGTAAAACCAGCGGGGGGGATTATCGCTGGCTGACCAAGGATGATCTGCCGGAGACGATTGGATCGCTTTCAGCGTTTATGGGCAATGCCGGTATTTTGTTGCGGGCCTATGCCTACGCGAGATTGCTCGGGCGTCAGGGTATGCACCGGGTCGGTGAATATGCGACGCTTAATGCGAATTACATGGCGAAATCACTGGAGCGAGTGGGATACACCCTGGCGTATCCAGAACGTCGCGCGACCCATGAATTTATTTTGACACTCTCAAAAGAAGCGAAAGAGTATGGCGTTACCGCAATGGATGTAGCGAAGCGACTGCTCGATTATGGATATCACGCGCCGACGGCTTATTTTCCGTTGTTGATACCGGAATGTTTGCTGATTGAACCGACAGAAACAGAAACGCGTGAAGAAATCGATGGCTTTGTTCATGCGATGGCGATGATTCTTGAGGAAGCGCGGCACACGCCTGAATTAGTGACGCAGGCGCCTCACACCATGCCGGTCAAACGGCTGGATGATGTGAAGGCGGCTAGGGAATTAGATCTAGCCCTGGCTCGCTGACGCTTTTTTGAAATCGTCCAGTTGGTGGGACAGCGCTGATGTCAGTAGCAGGACGCGGCTGATATTTTCATCATCAGGTTGCTCGGTCTCAGGCAGTAGATGCAACAATTCCTCAAGCGTTTCATTAAAGACCTGAGCCGCAGTGGGATCGAGCGCCAAGAGATAATGGTTTAATTCCACGGGCGCTCCGAGCAAGTTGTTGATTTCGCGAAGCTGACTCAAAATATCCTGCGTCGATCTGCCGTTACTGGCCGGCCCTCCCGATGTATGTTGTCCCTGTTGATTGATTTCCGAAAACAGTTGCTGCATCTTTTTCTGTAGTAGAGACACCATGGCGGGGAAAGATTCCGGAGTGAGTGCCGCGTTATCGTCGTTCGGATCTTCAGCGTACCGTGCAAGATCAGCAGCCAGGAGCCGGGCCGCAAGATTAACGTATTCCCTGCGTCTCTCTGAGTTGGGTGAGCTCACGGTAAAATCAGCGAGGCTTCGGTCGAACAAATAATGTTCCAGAACATGAAAGCCGAGCGAGGCTTCCTCGTCTGCGGTCATCTGGTGCTGGTTACGTAATGTCTCTTCATTGATGATGAGCGATTCGTCGCTGACAATTCCGGAATTCGGATACTCCGGTAATGCGTCGACAAAACCAATCTGTATTGGCCAGAGATCAACATTGTCACGAGTTGTGGGATGTGCTTCCTGCATCACCGTTGTGCCCAGGTAATGTCTATGGGCTGCCAACCAGTGTGATTGACTTGCCTCTCTGAGCGCTGGTTTTGGGTCCGAAATGAAGGCATTGATTGCGTTCTCCAGATCTTTGCTGCTCTTGGCGGCGCGAGCAAGGCGCTTATTTTGCTCACTTATCAGTACCTCAACGTCAAGCTCCGGTAGCGTCAAAGTTCTGTTAGTACCCGGTTGCTCAGGGTCGCACGCGACGAGCAAGAAAAGGGTGCTCCCGAGCGCGAGAATCCGAGTAGCTGCCCTGACCCTTAGCCTTACCCATGCCCTATTCACGTTCTTAGGCTGATGATTGACCACTGATTTTTCTCGGCTTCTGTTTTAAGTTTGGCGTCGGGATCGACCGCCACGGGATGCGTGACCAGTCGAAGCAGTGGTAAGTCGTTGTGAGAGTCTGAATAAAAATAGCTCGGATCACGAGGGTGCCCGGTATCGATCAGCCATTCGTTCAGGCGGGTAACCTTGCCAGACCCAAAACTAGGCGTGCCGGTGATGCTCCCCGTGTAGCGGTTATTCTGAATTTCAGGCATGGGGGCAATCAATGTCTCGATGCCGAAGTGATCAACTATCGGTCGAGTGATGAATTCAATGGTTGAGGTGATCACAACGAGTGTGTCTCCCTGCTCGCGATGCTGATTCACCAGCGCTTCTGCTTTTGGCAGGATAATGGGTGTAATACGTTCATGAAAAAATACCGCCCGATGTTGGTGCAGCTCGTCCATGTTGTACTGTGTCAGAACGCTACAGGAAAACGTCAGGTATTCATCAATATCCAGCACGCCAGCTTTGTAGTCTTCATAGAACGCGTCATTTTTTTCCCGATGGGCATCGACATCGACTAGCGCGTGATCTGCAACATATTGTCCCCATTCGTGGTCGCTGTCGGAGCTGATCAGTGTTTCGTCAAGATCAAATAGTGCAAGAGCCATGGCTTTTCCTCCGAGTAAAAAATCTGGCCAAGTCTACCGCGGTTGTGGCTTGTTTGCTGAATCTTACTTATTCAAGCACAATGATTTGCATAAGAGATTGAGGTTTAGGGCGTTGATTGATGAAGACGGATATCGGCCCAATGTAGGTATTGTTGTAGCGAATGGAGCCGGTCAGGTGCTTTGGGCCAGGCGGGTAGGGCAGGATGCCTGGCAGTTTCCGCAGGGTGGCATTAAGTCCAGCGAATCGCCTGTGCAGGCTTTGTATCGCGAACTCGAAGAAGAGATCGGTTTGCAGCCCAAGCATGTGGAAATCGTGGGTAAAACTCGTGGGTGGCTAAGGTATAGACTGCCAAAACGACTCCTTCGTAACAATAATTCTCCATTTGTTGGTCAAAAACAAAAATGGTTTCTGCTGAAAATGCTGGGAGGCGACGACGCCGTCAAGTTTGACGGGTCATTGACTCCCGAGTTCGACACGTGGCAATGGGTGAGTTATTGGTATCCACTTGGCCAGGTTGTGTCTTTTAAGCAGGATGTTTATCGGCGAGCGATGAAAGAACTCGCCCCCGCCCTGTCGAAGTGTATTAGCTGACAAGTGATTGAAACTATGTCTAGAAGCCATGTTTAGAAACATGTTTAGAAACCTGTTTAGAACTTATGCTTGAAGCATTACGGAGTGTGATTCAGGAGGTCAATCGCGCCAGCGACCTGCCTACCGTGCTGGATATTATTGTCCATCGCGTTCGTGATGTGATGCAGACGGAAGTGTGCAGCATTTATCTGAAAGACGACAGTGATGGGCGATATGTGTTTATGGCCACCCGTGGTCTGAATCCGACGGCCCTCGGAAAAGTGTCGCTAGGACCTGAAGAGGGTCTGGTAGGTTATGTCGGCGAGCGAGCTGAACCGATCAACCTTGAGGACGCGCAGAATCATCCCCGTAATCGGTTTATTGAAGATATTGGTGAAGAGCCTTTTCACGCTTTTCTCGGTGTGCCGATTATCCACCATCGCAAGATTTTAGGCGTGCTTGTCGTCCAGCAAAAAGAAACGCGACGCTTTGACGAGGGGGAAGAAGCTTTTCTGATCACGCTTTCAGCCCAATTGGCCGGGGTGATTGCCCACGCTGAGGCAACGGGTGCGTTGAGGTTGCGCACGGGTGATGATCAGTCGTCTGCGAGCTTCAAGGGCATGTCGGGCGCCCCGGGTGTTGCGATAGGTCCTGCCATCGTGAGCTTTCCCGATGCTGTTCTGGATAATGTGCCGGAAAAACGTACCGACAATATTCTGGAGGAAGTGGATCGCTTTCGTGCTGCGATCGCACAGACTCGGGGAGAAATCTCAGCCATTGCCTCGCAATTGGAAGATCGACTGCAGCCCGAAGAACTGGGGCTCTTTGATGCTTATTTGCACATGCTGGATGACACAGCAATCTCAGGTGAGGTGATTGCCCAGATCTCTTCAGGAGAGTGGGCACAGTCGTCCCTGAAAAAAGTGATTGGTTCTCATGTGGCCAAGTTTGAATCCATGGACGATGATTACCTTCGAGAGCGAGGCGCAGATGTCAGAGACCTGGGCAACCGTGTTCTTGCGAAATTGCAGTCTTCCGATACGCGGGTGCAGCATTACCCGGCCAATACGATTCTGGTTAGTCATGAGCTCACTCCCGGTGATCTGGCCAAGGTCCCTCGGGACAAACTGGCAGGGTTTGTATCAGTGAAAGGCTCAGGTAAATCCCACGTCGCCATCCTGGCGGAAGCAATGGGCGTTCCTACAGTAATGGGTGTTGAAGACCTCCCCATTGACCTGCTTGATGAAAAACCCATGATTGTTGACGGATTTGAAGGCTCTGTAGTGACCTATCCGAGGGCAGAAGAGCGCGACTATTATGAGAAGGTGATTGCCGAAGAAGCAGTCCTGGTCAAAGGGCTTGAGGTGTCAGGTGACAAACCCTGCCACACCCTTGATGGGCACCGTGTTAGGCTTTGGGTTAATACCGGTCTTATGTCGGATGTGGCGAGATCTCTCGACCGAGGTGCAGAGGGGGTTGGGCTGTATCGAACAGAAACTCAATTCATGATGAATGACCGATTTCCCACAGAGGAAGAGCAGCGAGTCATTTACAGGGAACACCTCGAAGCGTTTGCGCCGAGGCCCGTGACGATGCGTACGCTTGATATAGGTGGGGACAAAGCGTTGTCCTATTTTCCGATTTCCGAGGCGAACCCGTTTCTTGGCTGGCGGGGTATTCGCGTCACTCTGGATCATCCCGAGATATTTCTGTCTCAGGTTCGCGCAATGATCCGCGCCAATGAAGGGATTGATACGCAGCTAAGAATTATGCTCCCTATGGTGAGCAGCATTGCGGAAGTAGATGAGGCGCAAAGATTAATTAGCCAGTGTTATCGCGAAATTATTGAAGAAGGCGTGGAAGTAGAGATGCCGGACGTCGGGGTCATGATAGAAGTCCCCGCAGCGGTCTATCAAGCCAGGGATATTATTAAGCGGGTCGACTTTTTATCCGTGGGTAGTAATGACCTGATCCAGTACATGCTTGCGGTCGATCGTAATAACGCTCGCGTTGCCGAGCTTTATCAGGAATTTCACCCCGCTGTGCTGCGTGCGTTAAATGATGTGGTTGAAGCGGCGCACAGTGAGAAAAAAGGCGTTGGTATTTGCGGCGAAATGGCCGGTAATCCGTCGGCGGCTTTGCTGCTAATGGCGATGGGGTTTGACGTCTTATCGATGAACTCAACCAGTTTGTTGATGGTGAAACATGCATTGAGTCATGTAGAAATGAGTCATGCTCAGGATATTCTGAGCCGTGTTCTTGAAATGGATAACGCCTACCTGATCAAAAACTTTGTTGATGAAGAAATGCGCAAAGCGGGCCTGGGTAACATTGTTCGAAGTCGGCACTATCATTGAAAAGGAGCCACTAGAACCCCCCGGCTATTTCCAGCAGCGCAAGACTGTCCCCTGGTCCCGTCGTTAGTAAACGAAAACGTTGCTAGCCAATTGAGTGCCACTCTCTCCAAAATTTCGCTCCTCGAAATACACTGAACCATCGTGATCAATCAGAACGACGGTTGCCGCGCGGGTACCATAGCGATCGGCTGCAATGAAGCTATTGGAGAAGTCACGTTTGTCACCGTGGTCGAGTAGTAATTCAAATAGTACATCCGGCGCGTAATCGCCGGATTGAATGCTCGCCCCAAGCTTTTCTCGGCCCTCGATGACCTTAGGCCAATCGCAGTCCAGCAGTTGATTACTCAGGCCATAATAGCCATCGCTGAGCGCTTTCGGGGCACCCGCCCGATTACCATAGTAGTAGCAGTTCGTGTGATCAGCGATCAGTAGATTAAAGCCTTTAAACTGGTGCCCCTGCTCATTGATCTGTTTGGCGTAGTCTGCGGGATTGGGTCGATCCTTGAGAAAACGAGTTGGCAGATCGCCTCGTGATCGAGGCGGCAAAGGCTGTGGGGGTTCTTCCCGAAAATTGGTGACTGCCGCGAAACCGCCTTGCCGATTTACACCCAGCCAGGTGCCACCCGCATCTTCATCGCGACCCGCGAGAATGTCGGGATGATCTTCCCAGTAGTTGGCATCCGTCGTTGGTCTGGCATAGAGTTCGTCGCGATTTGCGGCGACGACGAGTCGATGTTGATCGTTTGGGTTAACTGCAAAGAGAATCAGGCACATAACACAGACAGCAAAAAGCCGCGAGTTTATCAGAGTGCCGGGATGACGGATAATACCGGCTTTCAATTGGTGATAACTCTATGTGGCAATATCCTGAACTGGATCCGGTTGCGATCAGCCTTGGTCCGATAAGTATTCACTGGTATGCCATCAGTTATCTTGTTGGCATTGGACTTGTTTGGTGGGTATCTCGATATCGCACCCGTGTTTATGGTCCCAATTGGACCGAAGACGATCTGGCAGACATTCTTTTTTATGCCGTGTTGGGCGTTTTACTGGGCGGGCGCATGGGTTACATGCTGTTTTATAGCTTTGAGACGGTGTTGGAAAACCCGTTTGCGATTTTTAAGGTCTGGGAGGGTGGTATGTCCTTTCATGGCGGCCTAATCGGCGTATTGCTTGGCATGGTCTATTTTGCGCGCACACGAAGCACCCAGTTTTTTACGGTGACGGATTTCATCGCGATTTCTATTCCCATTGCTCTGGGTATTGGTCGACTGGGTAACTTTGTGAATACCGAATTGCCGGGTCGAGCATCGGATGTGCCCTGGGCGATCGTTTTCCCGGGTGAAGATTTTGGTCGTCACCCGTCGAGCCTCTATCAGGCTTTTCTGGAAGGCCCCGTGCTGTTTGGCTTAATGTGGCTTTATGCGAGTAAACCGCGGCCTATCATGGCCGTTTCGGGTATGTTCCTGCTTGGATATGGTAGCCTCCGATTGGTGTCAGAAATGTTCCGGGAGCCGGATCAACACATTGGCTTTGTGCTATTTGATTCCGTGACGACTGGCCAGATGCTTTCACTACCCATGGCCTTGATCGGCGTTGGGTTTATTACTCTCAGCTATCTCAGAAAAAAGTGAGTCCTCTATGATCATCAAGCCTCGAATTCGGGGATTTCTTTGTACTACTTCTCATCCGGTGGGTTGCGCCAGGGATGTCGATCATCAAATCGATCAGGTCGCGCGAACCCTTGAGTCGTCAGGCCGTAAGCCAGAAGATGGCCCAAAACGAGTGCTCATCATTGGCGCCTCGGGCGGCTATGGGCTGGCTTCAAGGATCAGCGCAGGATTCGGTTATGGCGCGTCGACGGTCGGCGTCTTTTTTGAACGACCTGCGGCGGGTAATCGGACTGCCTCTCCGGGTTGGTATAAAACGGCAGCGTTTACCGACAGAGCCAAGGCAGCCGGTCTTTATGCCTCCAATATTAATGGCGATGCCTTTTCGTCTGAAATTAAAACTGCAACCTGTGATCTGATTGAGAAGGATCTGGGCCAAATCGATCTGGTGGTTTATTCGCTGGCAGCACCCGCAAGAAAGCTAGGTGATGGTTCGGTTGTAAGGTCTGCGCTCAAACCTATCGGCGAGCCTTTTGAAGGCAACACGATTGATCTCAATACCGGCGAGTTGAAACCCGTCTCACTGGAGCCGGCTAATGAAGAAGAAGTGGTCGACACCGTTAAAGTGATGGGTGGAGAGGACTGGGAGCTCTGGATTGAGGCGCTTAACGCGCGCAGTCTTTTGGCGCCGGGTTGTGTAACAACGAACTACACCTATCTTGGCAGCAAAGTGACGTGGCCGATCTATCACCATGGCACCATTGGCCGGGCAAAAGAAGACCTGGATCGTGCTGCGGCAGCGCTCGAAGCACCCATGGCGTCGGTCGATGGCAAAGCCTATGTGGTTGTGATGAAAGGTTTGGTCACACAAGCCGCCTCTGCGATCCCGGGTATGCCGATATATCTTTCGTTGCTGTTTAAGGCGATGAAAGACGCTGGCTCCCACGAAGGGTGTATCGAACAAACAACAAGATTTTATGACGCCCAACTGTATGGCTCGGGTGAGCTGAGGCTAGATGAGGGTGGTCGTATCAGGATGGATGAACTGGAGCTTGCTGATGATATTCAGAAGTTCGTTTCTGATAACTGGTCTGCGGTTACCGAAGATAATCTTGCAACACTGACTGACTTCGCGGGCTACAAACAAGCTTACCTTGAGATTCACGGATTTGGGGTCATGGGTGTTGACTACGATGCAGATGTTGATCCCGATGTGTCCATTGATCTGCAGGCAGGGGAAGCTTGACCTACAAGCCGCAGGGTTGATTCCCTGCATATCTGGCATAGGCGGAGCCTTACACTCCGCTGATGCCAGAGTATTCCACTCCCTTCGAATCAGAAAAAAAACAGCCTGAGCTAGATAAACAGCCTGAGCTAGAAAAACAGCCTGAGCTAGAAAAAAAGCCTGTTCCACCGTCTCTGCTGTCGCATTTGTGCCAGGTGATTTACCCGGCCCGTGGCATCGGGTATCTCTTGGCAGCGATGATGTTGCTGCAACTTGACCAAGGTGGGTGGACGCTAAGAGCCTCAGTTGTGTTCATGGTGTTGTACCCACATCTTTTGCAGTGGGTGTTAGTCCATCTGCGCGCGCCTTCGGATTGGGCTAAGCGGAGTATGCTGATCGACGCGATGCTGGTTGGATTGATGGTGCCTTTGGTTAACTTCAATCTGGAAGCCAGCGCAGTGCTTTGCTCGTTGCTGGCGATCAGCGTATTGATTGTTGGCGGGCTGCGACTCTTTATTGTCAGCGTACCGATATTTCTGTTGTCTGCGTTACTGGGCTACGGGGTATTGCCCGAAGGCCTAGTAGGCGGTGAAACGTTCTACCTGATGTCACTGTTTGCCATTATTGCTTACGTCGGGCTGGTGGGCGTGCTGGTATTTCGTGAAACGCGGCGGCTCAACGATGAACACAGGCAGGCTTATCATGTGTCTCGCCGCCTTCATGAATTTCGCCTTACTATTGCGCCTTTTCTGCCGTTTCCCACGACCCATCAATTTGATTCAGGTGCCCCCGAACGTAAGCGTCTGACGGTGTTGTTTGTTGACCTAGAGGGGTTTACCGATCTTATGGACAACGGCGATGAGCGATTTGTGGCAGAGATGTTGAACGACTACTTCACCGCGGTTTCTCAATTGACGACAAAATTTGGAGGAACGGTAGACAAGTTTATTGGGGATGGTGCGATGGTCTACTTTGGCGATCCGTTATCCCACGGGGCTGACGGTGATGCCCTGGCTTGTGTGTCGATGGCGCTGGCATTGCGGGATCGGTTTGATGCTCTGGCTTTGATCTGGCTGAAGGCGTCCGCTACGCCTAGGCGCCTTAGAATTCGGATTGGCATCCACACCGGATATTGTTTGGTGGGCGAGTTTGGATGCGCGCAGCGCAAGGACTATACCGCTTTGGGTAGCACTGTGAATCGGGCCAGCCGTCTGGAAGGTCAGGCCGGCGGCGACGGGATACTAATGTCAGCAGAAACCGAGCGCATGACGCGTGGGTTCGTGATCTCCTCGGACGGTGGGCAGGTGGTGCTTAAGGGGATCTCTGAAAAGATGAAAGTTTATTATGTCGATGGCTTGTCCAGAATGCGGCCAGAGACCGGGCCCAGATTGCTGGGATAATCCGGGCAATCCCTCTCAGGCAAGGTATAATGCGGGCCTTATTTTTTATCGGTAGAGATGAAGCACGGTAATGAGCGACCTCCTTAACGATTCAGTTTTCCTTAAAGCATGCCGCGGTGAACCCACGGATTACACTCCTATCTGGTTGAACCGTCAGGCAGGTCGCTACATGAAGGAGTATCACGCGGTTAAGGCGGATACGCCCAGTCTCGATTTCTTTAAAACGCCACACCTGGCAGCGCAGGTAACCTGCGATGCCCAGCGTATTCTCGGGGTGGATGCGGCAATCTTGTTTGCCGATTTGTTGCCGATTCTGGAACCTATGGGTTTGGTGCTGGACTACTTACCGGGCTTTGGTCCTAATATTGAAAACCCGGTTCGCACCCACGCAGAAATCGATGCGCTGTCGGTGCAAAAGTCCTCAGAATCAATGCCCTATATTGCCGAGGCGATTTCTCTGATTCGTAAAGAACTGCCTGCCGATATCCCGTTAATCGGATTTGGCGGCGCGCCCTTTACGCTTGCGTCTTATGCCATTGAAGGTAAGGGCTCTCGTAACTATATTGAAGTTAAACAGATGATGGCGAAAGACCCTCAGGCATTCGATGCTCTAATGGAAAAGATGACGTCTACTGCCATCGATTATTTGAACTACCAGATCGATTCAGGCGTACAGGCGATACAGATTTTCGATAGCTGGGTCGGTTGTCTGTCTGTTCAGGATTATCAGGAATTTGTCTTTAGTCATAGTAAGCGTCTGCTAGACGGTGTTTCTGGACGTGTTCCCATCATACATTTTGGCACCGGCAATCCGGCGTTGTTGCCGCTCATGGCGCAAGCGGGTGGTGATGTGCTGGCGATTGACTGGCGCGCCCCTCTGACAGATAGTTGGGATTTGACCGGCGTAAAAGCGATTCAGGGCAACATGGACCCCGTGGCTTTGTTTGGCTCGATTGATTCCGTTAAACAAACTGCGATTCGGTTGTTGGACGAAGTCGGAGACCGGCCCGGGCATATCTTCAATCTTGGGCACGGTATCCTTCCGGAGACGCCGGTTGAAAACGTAAAAGCGTTAGTTGAAGTTGTGCACGAGCACAGCGCGAAACTACGTGGCTGAGAATAGCGCCGCTGCGAGAAATAACGGCCGTCGCTATTTAAGCGTCTTTGACAGCACCACAGAGTTACGTTGATAGTTATAAAAGTCCTGCCGCGAAACCGGTAGCGTATCGATTGAACATTCCGTGAACTTTCGCTCTCGGAACCAGTGTGCACTTTGGGTTGTTAAAACAAATAACGTGTTCAGTCCGTGCTCACTCGCTTTGTGTTCGATATGCGCGAGTAATCGGTCTCCGCGATCCCCGTTTCTGTAGTCCGGATGTGTTACCAGGCACGCGAGTTCACCCCCGCCGTCGTACTCGTAAAGGGCAGCGCAGCTAATGAGTAGTCCGTCACGCTCAATGACCACAAATCGATCAATCTCTGATTCCATGTGTTCGCGAGAACGTTTCACCAGGACGCCCGCTGCTTCCAAGGGTTCGATCAGTCGGAGTATGCCCGGGACATCGTCTGAATTTGCCGCTCTAATTTGCTCATAGCTGTGGCCGACAATCTGTGTGCCGCAGCCGTCGCGTGTAAAGAGTTCTTCCAGAATGGCACCGTCCATATTGAAACTTACAACATGGCATCGATCTACGCCCTCTGCGCAGGCCTGCTGGCAGTATTTTAGCAACGCTTGTGAATTGCTGTCAGATTCAATCGATTCTGGTGCAACATCACTCAGATCGATTTCGTTCAGTAGCGCTCCTACTTTATCCATTAACCCCTCAGCATTGATGAGGTAGATTAATTTGTCCGCAGCAATAGCGCAGGCGACCTTTGTTGCGAGTTCAAGCGCGTCAAGCACGAAGGTTTCGCCGGAAGGGGAATAGCCCAGTGGTGGTATGACGACAATGGCGTTGCCCGCAAGTTGGTGATTAATCGCCGGAGCATCGATGGCTCTGACGTCACCTGCCATTTGGTGATCGATGCCCGCAATGACACCGGCAGGCTTAGCCTTCACAAAATTGCCCAGGCTAATTTGCAGGTCTCGTTGCAGCATGTCCCTCGTTACCTTGGGGGCGTCTGGCAGGCTCGCTGAAAACCGTGCGGACAACTCATGGTTTATTTCGCCCAGAGCCTGACTGGCCAGTCCGATATGTTGCGGCGTGGTGATTAGTCGATGGTGTCCCATGATTCTTTGTGATCCGTTGGCCGACAGATGTTGTTTGATCCGGGAGTCTCCGCAATAGGTCAAAACCAATCGAACACCGAGAGAGTTTAAGAGCGCAAAGTCTGACAGGACATTCCCGAGGTTCTCTGCGTCCAAAGCGTTATCTGACAGGCAGACGACAAATGTCCTGCCCCTGTGGGCATTAATGTAGGGTGAAGAATCCCTGAACCATTTGATGTGATCTGCGTTCGAGGTCATTGTTTTGACTGCCGGTTTGGTGCGCTGTTGAGCTCATGTTGCATGATATGCCCTTTATTACATTAAGGCCCCATCAAGCGATCGTCCATGAGCGAGAAGAAAAAGGTCGCGGAGTATAGCAGTTGGTCCGCCAATGAGAAGCCATTAGCTTTTCTAGTAAGAAGCCATTAGCTTTTCTAGTAAGAAGCCATTAGCTTTTCTAGTAAGGAGCCATTAGCTTTTCTAGTAAGGAGCCATTAGCTTTTCTAGTAAGAAGCCATTAGCTTTTTTGGTAAAGGGCCATTGGCCGACTAATAAGAAGAGGTGTTAGTTGACGCATTGCCGGCTTGCCAACGATCTAATCAAGTCGATCGCGGGGTTAATCTGTGCCGTTGGCAAATATTCATTGGGCTGGTGAGCCTGATTAATGGAACCGGGCCCGATTACTACGGTGTCCAGATCCAGTGCGCTAAGGAACGGTGCCTCTGTGCCAAAAGCAACGGAACTCATTGTTGGGTCATTGCTTGCGTTGCGGCTGCTTATGTCGTTAGGGCTTGCCAAATCACTCGGGTTCACTGCAGATACCAATAGCTCTGCGTGGATGTCTTTTGCTAATGCAGAGTCCGGATTTTCGAACGCAGGCACGGGTTCATGTAGGAGCTTCAGCGAGACTGAATACTGTGAGAGTCGTGATTGGATTCGTGCCTGCATGTCATCGATAAAGTCGGTCATATCCATCGAAGGCAGGTTTCTAAGGTCAAATTCTAGTTCCGCGTGATCGCAGATTCTGTTGGGATTGTCGCCGCCATGAATGCAGCCAAAGTTTAGCGTTGGATACGATACGGCGAAATGTGGATCAACGTACTGATCTTTGAGTTCGAGTCGATAGCGCATCAGTTCCGCGATCGCCTCGTGGATGCCTTCAATTGCATTTTTACCCAAATCTGGTTCGGACGAATGACCCGAAGTGCCCTCTACCCTCAGGTTCGCCATCATAATGCCCTTGTGGCGAGTAATCGGCCGAAGATCTGTAGGCTCGCCAATAATAGCGCGGCTGATATCTCGTAGATGATCGCTGGCTAATTGCCTGGCGCCAGACATCGAGGATTCTTCGTCTGCCGTCGCCAGGATGACGATGGGCGCGGTGAGGTTTTCATTGAGCAAGGGTTTAATGGCCTCAATCACAATGGCGAAGAAGCTTTTCATATCGCAACTGCCCAGACCGAACCATTTGTCGTCTTGCTCCCGCATGGCAAAGGGGTCTGATTGCCATAGATGTTCGTCAAAGGGAACAGTGTCTGAATGGCCGGACAATAGTAGACCATTTGTGCCGCTGCCGATTCTTGCGATCAGGTTGGACTTGCCGGGATGACCCTCTACCGGTGCTAACTGTACGTCAAAACCGAGGGGTGCAAGCCAGTTTGCGAGTAGATCAATGACACCCTGATTCGACATGTCAAATTGGTGCTGGGTGGAGCTGACCGAGGGTGTGCTGATCAGCGTGCTGATCATTTCTTTTAGGGGCGGTGTGGCGTGCATCATAGCGCCTAAGTCTAGCACGTGCCGGATTGGGAAAAGCCCTCTAAAAACGTGTAAAGTAGCGATTCTACTGGACCATTTAAGACGACTGAGCAATCCGTGAGCCTCCAGGAAACCAACGCAAAAAAACCTGATATATCGCTGAGTCTGCGCTCGGTGGTAGACGATCTGGTGAAAGATGGCCGCCTGACCCAGCAAAGTGCTGAACATATGGGCCTCAAGACGCGCCGCAGGGATCAACTCACCTGGAACCCGTTGGAATTGGTTGCTGAGGAAGGTCTTGACGATCCGCAGAATCCGGGTCGGACGCTTGATATTGAGGCACTCACCATATGGCTGGCGGAAAAAGCGCAGCATCAATCTGTGCGAATTGATCCGCTGAAAATTGATTCGGCGATCGTCACGCGCGTCATGTCCTACGAATTCGCGCAGCGGCACCAGATTCTGGCATTAGATGTCAAAGATGATGAAGTTGTTATCGTCAGCGCACAGCCCTATATGTACGCGTGGGAAGCGACGATCGAGCAGTCCCAGCCGGGCAAAATATTAACCCGAGTGATTGCTAACCCGGCTGATATCAGGCGTTGCACGACCGAGTTCTACACTATGGCGCGGTCAGTCAACAAAGCAAACGCGGCCGGTTTGTATACCAGTTCACTGACCAATTTAGAGCAGATGCTTGAACTGGGTCAGATCGACGCGATGGAAGCCAACGATGCACACATCGTTAACATCGTAGACTGGCTGCTAAATTATGCGTTTACCCAGCGGGCCAGTGATATTCATCTTGAACCGAGACGGGAAAAAAGTGGTGTCAGGTTTCGGATCGATGGTGTGTTGCATCTGGTTTACGAGTTACCTTCGCCGGTTATGACCGCGGTGATTAGCCGACTCAAAATACTGGGTCGAATGGACGTGGCGGAAAAAAGAAGACCTCAGGATGGCCGACTAAAAACCAAAACCGCCGATGCTCATGAGGTTGAACTCAGGCTCTCGACGCTGCCGACCGCGCACGGCGAAAAGATGGTTATGCGGATTTTTGATCCAGATATTTTACTGCAGACCTTTGCCCAGCTCGGGCTCGCGAACGACGACTATGAACGTTGGGGGCGAATGTGTGATAACCCTAACGGCATTGTTCTGGTCACAGGGCCTACAGGTTCTGGAAAAACCACCACGCTCTACACCAGTCTAAAACAGCTGGCGACGCCTGAAGTTAATGTCTGCACCATTGAAGATCCGATTGAAATGGTTGTGCCCAGTTTTAACCAGATGCAGGTGCATCATAATATTGATTTGAATTTTGCTGATGGTGTTCGGGCATTGCTCAGACAAGATCCGGATATCATTATGGTCGGTGAGATCAGAGATCTTGAAACGGCTGAAATGGCAATACAGGCGGCGCTCACTGGTCACCTTGTGATCTCCACGCTTCACACAAACGATGCGCCTTCTGCGGTAACTCGCCTGCTTGAATTGGGTGTCGCGCCCTATCTGATCAAGGCAACGGTGTTAGGTGTCATGGCGCAGCGTCTGGTTCGAACGCTTTGTAACAATTGTAAGACTCAGGGCGACCCTGATCCAGATGGTTGGAAAGTGCTCACCACGCCCTGGAAAATGAAAATGCCGGTTCGAATGTTTCACCCTGTCGGGTGTCTCGATTGCAGAGAGACTGGTTACATGGGCAGGCAGGGTGTGTATGAACTTTTAACAATGTCTGACACGATCAAAGCGCATATCGAGAGTGATGTGGACATTGGCAAGTTGCGTATGGCCGGCATGAAAGAAGGTATGAGAACGCTCCGGTTAAGCGGGGCACTAAAAGTTGCCGCCGGCGAAACAACCATCGCTGAAGTGCTTCGTGTCGCGCCGTTTTCCGGCACTCAATAGTACATTTATTAATGTCCACTATTCTTGATGTACATTTCACCGATCGCCAACAAGAAGAGGTACAGGTCGTCTCGAGCCTGAGCCCCTTTTTTCAGGGGCTTGTTGAACGTGAAGACGGATACGTCGCGGGTTCGTTTGATCAGGTGGATGATGGGCTTACTCGCGATCAGCTCAATGTTCGGTATAACGCCTTCCTGTCTGAATTGACTCTTGATCCGGCAACCTGTCTTCAGGAGCTGCGTGAGCGCGAGATGATTCGGATTGTCTTCCGCGATTTAACCCGCAGGTCTGATCTCGTTGGCACCACTGCGGAATTGTCCTATCTCGCAGATTTTTGTGTGAACTGGGCATTGGCATGGGCTTACTCCGAGCTATCAAAAAAGTATGGAACGCCACTTCGTCCTGACGGAGAACCCGAGCAATTGATTGTGATTGCCATGGGTAAGCTCGGGGCATTTGAGCTTAATTTGTCCAGTGATATCGATCTGATATTTATGTACGAGAATTCTGGTTCGATTTCCATGCAAGATTCGTCAGGCAAAGTGCTCCGAGGACCTGATGCGAAAGTACTAACGCATCAGGAATTTTTTCTGCGCCTGTCCCGCCGTCTTATTTCTTTGCTCGATGATGCGGGCGCTGTTAAGAGCGTATTTCGTGTCGATATGCGTCTGCGTCCATACGGCGACGCCGGACCCATCGTCCTGCATCGCGCTGCGATGGAGAAATACTATCTGGAGCAGGGTCGAGACTGGGAACGTTATGCCTTTATTAAAGCCCGAGTCATCGCTGGCGATCATTTGGCGGGCAAGGATTTTCTGAGTTGGCTTAAACCCTTTGTTTATAGACGTCATCTGGATTTTGTCGCGATCCAGTCATTGCGAGAGATGAAGCGCCTCATCGCGCGTCAGGTTGAGCTCAAGCAGATGAAAAACGATCTGAAGCTTGGTTCAGGTGGTATTCGGGAGATTGAATTTATTGCGCAGGCCCATCAGCTGATCTGGGGTGGGCGTCATCCAGATTTACAGGAACCCGCGCTGCTCCAGGTGCTCAGCCTGCTGGCGTCCGAAACATTTTTGCCGCAAGGCGATGTTGACCACCTTGTGGCAGCCTATATATTCTTAAGAAACAGCGAGCATGCTATTCAGGCAGAGTTTGATCGCCAAACACACTTGCTTCCAGAAGATGACGTGAGCCGCCAGCGTCTGTCCACCGCGATGAATTTCGAAGACTATGACGCCTACCTTACCGTTTTAGACGAACATCGCGCGCTGGTGATGCACTGTTTTAGCCAGTTGGTGGCTCAAAAGGCATTGCCGTCTGATGCCGATGACAAGGGCTTCCGTGAGGCATGGGATTCCCCTGAAACGCCGCTCGTTGCTGGATTCAAATCAGAAATGGCCGAGATGTTGCTTGACGATAAGGTCATTGAGACTGTGGATGATTTAATGCCTAGGCTGCTCTATTTGATGGCGCAGGAGCAGATCAAACAGGCGCTCGATGAAACTGCGTCAGATGAGATTTGTACGCGCTTATTGGCGTTGATCAGCGCGATCCTTCGTCGATCCATCTATCTTGTGTTTCTGCAGGAAAACCCTGATGCGCTTAGCCGTGTTGTCAGGTTGGTGGCCATCAGTCACTGGGTCGCAGAAAAAGTCGTGTCCTATCCCATCTTGCTGTTTGAATTGACGGACCGTGCCGTGAGTGAAGTGTCCGTCACTCGGCTGGCCCTGGAGGGTGAATTGCGCGAGGCCATGCGAGCGCTGGATCCCAACGATCTTGAGTTGCAAATGGATACATTACGTCAGTTCAAACTAGCGGCTACGATGAAGATTGCCGCTATGGAACTGTTGGACGAAATATCCATTATGCAGGCTTCCGACGGATTGACGGCGTTGGCGGAAGTCATACTGGATACGTCGACTGACATCGCCTCCAGGTATCTTCAGATAAAGCACGGTATGCCCTGTGATGTCGAGGGGCAGGCGCTTTCTGCTCGCCTGGCGATTGTGGCTTATGGTAAGGCCGGTGGTCTGGAACTCGCCTATGGCAGCGATCTTGATCTTGTGTTCTTGTGCCCTAACGAAATCGCTGGCTCAACTGATGGCCCCAAGCCGGTTAACAACAATGTCTTCTATGTCCGGTTGGGCCAGCGAATCATCCATATTCTGACCCGATTTACTCGTTTTGGTATTTTGTACTCAGTTGATATGAGACTTCGGCCCCAAGGTAACAAGGGCCCGCTTGTTGCGACCATAGGGTCTTTTGATCGATATCAACAAAGTGACGCGTGGACGTGGGAGCATCAAGCCCTGATTAGGGCGCGGTGTTTCGCCGGCGACCGGGAAATCGGCGATCAGTTTTTTGGGGTGCGCGAACGGACTATTCAGCGCGAACGAGAACCCGGCCTGCTTCTGTCGGAGGTTTGCGACATGCGTGATAAAATGCGGGTCAACCTCGCGTCACCGACTTCCCGCCCTATTGTTGCAGTTGATCAACGCCTAGATGATGCGAGTGACGTTCTGAGCCGGTTCGATTTGAAGCACGATGCCGGGGCTATTGTTGATATAGAATTTATGGTCCAATACGCGGTCCTCGCGCACGCGGCGGAAACGCCATCCTTGAGTCGTTGGACAGATGTCATGCGATTACTGGATGAGCTCGGTCAGTCAGAGATTTTTTCTGATGGTGATGTGGATACATTGCAAAGAGCATATCTGACCTTTAGAACCGCTGTGCATGAAGAATGGCTTGGATTGCCCGCTGATTTTGAGCGTTTGCAGTCCTATCGAGATGCCGTACAGGTCATTTGGCATCGCCAGATGTTGCAGGCTGGCGGCTAATACAACTTATAACTTGCTGATTGAGAGAAAAGAAAATGTCTGAGTCCCTCGCTGACAGAGATGGTGTCATCTGGTTTGATGGCGAACTTGTACCCTGGCGTGAGGCGAAGGTCCATGTGCTGACGCATACGCTGCATTATGGCCTTGGTGTATTTGAAGGCGTTCGTGCTTATGCGACCGATAAAGGCCCCGCGATTTTCAGGATGCATGATCACACTCGCAGGCTTTTTAATTCAGCTCATATTCTTAACCTGAAGATGCCATGGTCGCAGGATGAATTGAACGAAGCGCAGACCCAGGTGGTGCGAGAGAATAATTTGAAGGAAGCCTATCTCCGGCCCATGTGTTTTTATGGAGCAGAAGGCATGGGCTTGCGCGCAGAAAACCTGAAGTCGCACTGTATTGTGGCGGCTTGGGAATGGCCTAACTACATGTCTCCGGAAGCTCGGGATGAGGGTATCAAGGTTCGGACTTCTTCCTACACGCGCCATCACGTTAACATTACAATGTGTAAGGCCAAGGCAAACGGTAACTACATCAATTCCATGTTGGCGCTCAAAGAAGCATTGGATAGTGGTTGTGAGGAAGCTTTGCTCCTCGATAATGAGGGTTATGTTGCGGAAGGTAGCGGGGAAAACTTTTTTCTGGTGAAAAACGGGATTCTGGTTACGCCTGAGCTGACCTCTTGCCTTGAGGGTATCACTAGAGACACGGTGTTTGCGCTAGCGGCTGAAATCGGTTTAACGGTAAAAGAAAAACGCATCACGCGAGATGAGGTTTATGTTGCCGACGAGGCTTTTTTTACCGGTACGGCTGCGGAAGTTCTGCCTATACGCGAATTGGATGGCCGAGTTATTGGCTCAGGCAAGCGCGGTCCGATCACTGAACAATTACAAACAATGTACTTTGATCAGGTCACGGGGCAGCGATCGCAAAATCCTGACTGGTCCACTTTGATTAAATAGTCTGCCCAGGGAGTAGTCACATGTCAGCAGAGCCCCGGAAAGTTCTGGTCGTAGGTCCAGCCTGGGTTGGTGACATGATTATGTCTCAAGTGATCTATAGCCATTTGCGATTGCGAAACCCTGACGTCGAAATTGATGTGCTCGCGCCCCAGTCTACGGTAACGCTGGTGCAAAGAATGGTTGATGTAAGCCGCGGTATCTTGCTTAAACAACAGCACGGTCAATTGGGTTTCGGCTATCGCAGGCAGCTAGGCGCGCATTTAGAGAACAATCGCTATGATCAGGCCATCATCACGCCAAACTCCCTGAAATCCGCACTTGTTCCTTTTTTTGCGGACATTCCAAAACGCACGGGCTTTCTTGGTGAATATCGCTATTTTCTGCTCAACGACATCAAACTGTTGGACGAGAAGCGGCTACCGTTAATGACCGATAGGTTTTTGCGGTTGGTTGAGGCCAAGGGCGATGCACTGGTTCGTCCAAAATTAATGGTTGACGCTGACAACCAGCAATCTTTTCTCGATAGGCATCAACTGAACCCCGGGGAGTCCCTGATTGGATTCTGTCCGGGCGCAGAGTTTGGGGATGCCAAGAAGTGGCCGGAAGCGCACTACATTGAGCTCGGGAAACAATTGACCGCGGCAGGGCACACCATATGGATATTTGGTTCGCCGGCTGATCAGTTGACGGGTGAGCGCATCGTAGCCGGTATTGGTGCCGATAGCGTCAATCTCGCCGGCAAGACCTCTCTATTGGATGCCATTGATCTGCTTGCGCTCTGTGGCCGGGTTGTATCGAATGATTCCGGTCTCATGCATGTCGCGGCCGCAGTGGGGGCGAAGATTGTTGGTATTTATGGGTCAACCTCTCCTGGTTTTACGCCCCCATTGTCTGATCACGCATCCATTTCCCGGATTGAATTGGACTGTGCACCTTGTTTTAAGAGGGATTGCCCTCTGGGTCATAAGAATTGTCTGAATCAGCTGATGCCCGAAGCAGTCTTGCCGCTTGTGGTTAACGCAAAGAGAGATGGAGTAATAGACGATAGAGCCGACTCCAAATCAGGTTCCGAATCAGGCCCCCTATTAAGCCCCCTATTAAGCCCAGGGACGAAAGATTCCTAATGCGTGTTTTGCTGGTCAAGACATCGTCGCTCGGAGATGTTGTGCATGCACTTCCCGCTGTGACTGAAGCCAGTGCGGCCAATCCCGAACTCGTTTTTGACTGGGTGGTGGAAGAAGCATTCCAGGACATTCCTGCATTACATCCTGCCGTCGGTCGGGTGATTCCCATTGCCATCAGACGATGGAGAAAAAATATCTTTCACTGCTGGAAAGAAATCGGCCGATTTAAAGACGAGCTTCGTAAGACGGAGTATGACCTGGTGATTGACTCACAGGGTTTGCTTAAAAGTGCCTTGGTGAGTCTTATGGCGCGAGGACCAGGGGTTGGTTTCGATCGGGATAGCGCGAGAGAATCCATCGCGTCGGTAACCTACGGATCCGCGCACCGGGTACCCGTTGATTTGCATGCTGTGTACCGCCAGAAAAAATTATTCGGCCTGGCTTTGGGATATGAAAGTACCGAGGGAATTCACTATGGCCTGACGTTACCGAATCGGCTTGAATCTCATGTTACCGACCCGGCGATTGTGTTGCTCCACGGCACGACTTGGGAGAGTAAAGAGTGGCCAGAGGTGCTCTGGCGATCGCTCGCTGATCAGGTTCGGGAGACAGGCTTCAGGGTCGTGGTGCCGGCAGGTAATCAGGTCGAATTTGAGAGGGCAAAACGGATCACCAATGGACGCCTCGATGAGATTCTGGATCGTCAGCCCTTTGCTTCGGTGATCGACGTGATTCGTTCCTGCCGCGGCGTAGTCTCGGTGGATACAGGTCTAGGTCATCTGGCGACCGGGCTGGATATACCCGTCGTGGGTCTTTATGGATCGACCAGCCCCGAACTTACCGGGTTTCTCGGACCCCACACCAGTGTAAAAGTGAGTAATCACTTACCCTGCATTCCATGTCGAAAAAGACATTGCCAGTATGAGAAGAACGCAGTTTCGAGTAATATTTATCCCCCCTGCTATGAGCAACATTCCCCGGAGACAGTGTGGCAAGCGTTGCAGCTGCAAATTCAAGATCAGCATGTCCAACGCCCGTCGGTGGAAAAACCCTGAAGCTCGCTTTCTGCCTGTATAAGTATTTTCCCCATGGCGGCCTACAGAGAGATTTTCTTCGCATCGCGCTCGAGTGCCAATCGCTGGGTCATGACATTCGCGTGTTTACCCTCAGCTGGCAGGGTCCAATCCCGGACGGTTTTAGTGTCACCATCGTGCCGGTTACCGCGATTACCAACCACACCCGGTATGAGCGCTTCAGCGAATGGGTTAAATTGAAGCTCAAGCAAGAGCCGGCTGATTCGGTCATTGGCATCAATAAGATGCCTGGCCTTGATGTCTATTATGCTGCCGACTCTTGCTATGAAGAGAAAGCACAAACCCAGCGTGGATTGATCTACCGCTTGTTGCCCCGATATCGACACTTCTCGGAATATGAACGTGCCGTCTTTGGTCAGGATAGCGCTACTGAGATTCTGATGATCTCTGAAGTACAAAAACCCTTTTTCGAACGCTATTACGGCACCCAACCAGAGCGGGTTCAGTTTTTACCCCCGGGTATCTCGAAAGACAGGATTGCGCCCATGGATGTAATGGAACAAAGGGCAAAAAAGCGGTCGGCGCTCGGCGTATTGCAGGATGAAAAACTCCTGCTAATGATAGGGTCGGGTTTCGTTAAAAAGGGCCTGAATCGAGCATTGCGTGCCCTGCGATCGCTACCGAAAGCCCGTCGTCGGAGAGTGAAGTTTGTTGTCATAGGGGAAGACAATCCTAAGCCTTTCCGCCGCCTCTCCAGGTTTCTGGGTATTAGCAAACAAGTCACCATTCTGTCTGGTCAGGATGACGTGCCCGCCTTTTTGTTCGCGGCGGATCTGCTGGTACTGCCGTCGCTTGATGAAGCTGCGGGGATTGTTCTGCTGGAAGCTGTCGTCGCTGGATTACCCGTACTGACGACTGAAAACTGTGGTTATGCTCATTATGTTCAAGAAGCGGGTATGGGTGAATTGGTTCGCACGCCTTATCAGCAAAGCGAACTGAACGAGAAGCTCGATGACATGTTGCACGATGACATGTTGCACGATGACAATCGTGAACGCTGGATAGAGCGGGGCCGATCATTTGCTCAAACCGCAGATATCTATTCATTACATCGACATGCTGCAAAGAAGATCGAAGCTGTGGCATTTGAGCGAGCCAGGGATGCCGAAGCCGACGTCGTTGCCTGTTGCCTGTTTAAATACTTCCCTTTCGGAGGATTACAACGGGATTTTATTCGGATCGCTCAAGGCGTGCAGGCGCGCGGCGCTAGGATCCGCGTTTATACGCTGGACTGGCAGGGCGATGTGCCCGCGGGGTTTGAAATTATCATCGTGCCCGTTTCCTCGGTGACCAACCATTCCCGGTATCGGCAGTTTTATGAATGGGTGCAGTCTGACCTGAATGATTCACCCGTTGCCCGGGTAGTGGGTTTTAACAAGATGCCGGGTCTGGATATCTACTACGCGGCGGACAGTTGCTATGAAGATAAGGCACGAACGCAGCGCAGTGCTTTGTATCGCTTGCTGCCTCGTTATCGATTGTTTTCAGAATTCGAAGAAGCCGTGTTTGGCGAAGGATCGAAGACAGAAATACTGATGATCTCACCCGTTCAGGTGCCACTGTTTAAAAAATACTACGGCACGCAGTCCGAACGTATTCATATGCTCGCGCCTGGAATTGCCCTCGACAGGATTGCGCCTCCGAATCGATCCGAGGTTCGTCGGTCGTTCCGAAAGGAAATGGCGTTGGGTGACGACGTACTGTTGTTGTTAATTGGCTCAGGTTTTGTGACTAAAGGGTTAGACCGAGCGCTCATTGGTCTTGCGGCCCTGCCGGAAAAACTCCAGTCTCGCGTGCATCTGTATGTGATTGGTCAAGATGCACCCGGTGCATTTCGGCGGATGGCCACTCGGTTAGGCGTACAAGAACAGGTCACGTTTATGAAAGGTCGTGAC
>JBLIIB010000009.1:0-37372 GCA_047634795.1 Candidatus Azotimanducaceae bacterium
ATACCAAACAATGTCGTGTGCAGGGACTGGTAGCCGTTCGGTTTAGGAATGGCGACGTAATCCTTGAACCGTCCTACTAAGGGCTTATACAAGTTGTGTACCGCGCCCAGTGATCGATAGCAGTTGTCGGCGGAATCAACAATGATTCTAAAGGCATAGACATCCATGATCTCATTGAATGACTTTCGTTTGCTGCGCATCTTGTCGTAGATGCTGTAGAGATGTTTTTCCCGGCCAAAAACTTCTGCTTCTATCCCTTCTTGCGCAAGACGTCCGCTGATAGATTCCTGAATATTGCGAACGACTTCGTTGCGGTGCCCCCTCGCCTTGCGAACGGCTTTTTCGATCATTGATGATCGCATGGGGTACATTGCCCTAAAGCCGAGTTCCTCGAACTCGACTCGCATGTTGTTCATGCCCAGGCGCAGCGCTATGGGCGCGTAAATTTCCAGCGTTTCCTTGGCGATTCGCCGTTTACGATCTCCGTCCAGATAACCCAATGTGCGCATATTGTGCAAGCGATCAGCGAGTTTGACCAAAATGACCCGGATGTCTTTAGCCATTGCCAGGGTCATTTTCTGGAAGTTTTCTGCTTGCGCTTCGGCGCGGGTTTGGAAAATGTTCTTGAGTTTGCTCACGCCGTCGACGAGTTCAGCAACTTCGTTATCGAACACTTTGCCCAGGGTGTGCTTCGGGATGCTGGTGTCTTCGATGACATCGTGCAGTAGTGCGGCCATCAAACACTGATGGTCCATATGCATTTCGGACAGAATTTTAGCGACAGCGAGGGGATGAGAAATGTAGGCTTCGCCGGATTTTCGTTTTTGGCCCTCATGGGCGTCGTCAGCGAAGTGATAGGCTTTAACAACCTGTTCGACCTGATTTGGTTCTAAGTATGCACCGAGATCCTTGGCGAAGGAATCTATGGTCAGCATGGGTCACGAGTTATCATAGGAGAGTCCGATGGCTGGCTGCTAAAGCAGAACCTCGGCTGCGCCTGTCCCGGATGGTGACACAGTTCGTTTAGACAGACCTCGTTATGACGCGGCCCATTAACAATGGGCCCGTTATGACATTGTCTGCTATAGGTTTTTGAACTCTTGCTCGTGTTGTTCAAGTCCGTCCTGTACGGCGCTTAGCGCCATCGCTTCCGTTTCTTTCTGAGTTGGCTCTTCAAGAATGCTGGCGTTAATAAATCCTGCAGCGATTTCTCTTAAAGCGATTACCGTTGGTTTGTCGTTTTCGGCAGGCACCAGAGGATCTTTACCACCCGTGGCCAATTGTCTGGCACGTTTGCTAGAAACCATAACCAATTCAAAGCGGTTATCTACATTTTCCAGACAGTCTTCAACAGTCACTCGTGCCATTTGTCACTCCAGATATTTAGTCTTTATCAAAACGGGCCCGAACAGCGCTAAAAGCGTTTTGTCCAAAAGGCCAGATTTGGGGACCGCAAATTGTAGCCACATTGATGATATTAAACAATATTACGGTCGGTTTTGTGACAATAAATCACCGATCAGGGGTGAAAGCGGCCCTGAGCGCTGTTCTCGACGGTAAGTTTCGCCTTTTCCGCCGACAATACCTGTAAATTCAGCCAGAGCGATCTCGAAATTGTCATTGACGATCAGGTAGTCGAATTCCTGCCAATGTGAAATTTCTTCGAAAGCAGCTGCACTTCTGCGCTTCATTGAGGCCTCGTCATCCTGAGCACGATGTTCCAAACGAGATTTCAGCGCATCCAGTGAAGGTGGGAAGATGAAGATAGACCGAGTGGCCACAACTTTTCTGCGGACCTGTTGTGCTCCCTGCCAGTCAATTTCCAGTATGAGGTGTTTTCCTGTTTCCAGCACCCTGTTGGCAGCTTCGATACTGGTGCCGTACAAATTTTCGAAGACGGTTGCTGATTCAAGGAAATCCCCGGCTGCGACCATCTCCTCAAAATACTCGGTATCAACGAAGTGGTAGTTTTCACCGTCGACTTCGTTTTTACGCATCGCGCGCGTGGTATGTGACACCGCCACGTCGAGATCAGGGGTAGATTCCAGCAGAGCGTTGACGAGGCTGGTTTTCCCGGCGCCGGAGGGAGCCGAAACGACAAAGAGGGTGCCTGAATGGGATGATGATGTGTCGAGTTTTTTCATTCGATATTCTGTATCTGTTCTCGCATCTGTTCGATGACGACCTTGAGATCAACGGCCTTAAGCGTGGTCTTGCTGGCAGAGGCTTTAGACGACAACGTATTCGCTTCTCGGTTGAGCTCCTGCATGAGGAAATCCAGCCGTCGTCCAACGGGTTCATTTGCGTCAAGGTTCCGTCGTACTTCTGTCACATGGGTCAGTAATCGATCCAGTTCTTCGGTGACATCCAGTTTCTGGGCGAGTATGACCAGTTCCTGCTCCAGCCGCGCCGGGTCCACTTCAAGATCCAGTTCAGAGACCTTTTTATGAAGTTTTTCGTGTTGGGCTTTGATGATCAGGGGCGTTTCTACTCTAAGTGCATCGACGGTTACTTCAATATCTTTGAGTCTTGCCTCAATCAGTTTCGCTAATTCTTCCCCTTCTCGCTCACGCATCGCAACCAATGCTGTGACGGCGCTTTGGAAGGCGGATATAATGTCGTCTTTGAGTTGATCGCCCGTGTTCTCTGCGAGCATGATATCGGGCCATCGCATGAGCGAGACCGCGTCGCCACGTTGCTCAACACCGGTCATCGACTGGATTTGATCCAGGGCTTCACTTAGCTGTTTGACCAGCGGTTTGTTCAATACCAGGCTGACAGGGAGCTCGCCCGTATTGATTCTTAAGGAGCACTCAATTTTGCCGCGGAGCACCCGGTCCTTGAATTGCGCCTTCAGCTGAGGTTCAAGCGCTCTGGTGTTATCTGGTACACGAAAACTAACATCAAGGTAACGATGATTCACCGATCGCAGTTCCCAGACTGCCGCACCATGTTCGGCTCTGGCAAAAGCAGTCATACTTCTGGTCATTTAATATCTCGTCGGTGAAAGCGGGCGACCAGTATAATAGAACTTTTAGCATTTCGGAGTAGTAATGAGTCAAAAACGATTAGTGTCACGTGAACCCAACGAATTACGGCCAGTGACGATTGAACGAGGAGTTAATAAACACGCTGAAGGCTCTGTGCTGATCAGTTATGGAGATACCAAGGTCATTTGTACCGCGTCAGTGGAAAAAGGTGTACCGCCATTTCTTCGAGGTTCCGGTCAGGGCTGGATCACATCTGAGTACGGCATGTTGCCACGCTCAACTGACACCCGCATGGGGCGCGAGGCTGCTCGAGGTAAACAGTCTGGCCGTACCGTTGAAATCCAGAGGTTGATTGGGCGCTCGCTGCGCGCGGCGGTTGATATGGAAAAACTGGGTGAAGTCACCATTAAAATCGATTGCGATGTCATTCAGGCTGATGGCGGTACGCGAACGGCGTCGATTACAGGTGCATGTGTTGCGCTTCATGAAGCGGTGGGCACACTTAAAACGAATCCGTCGACGCAGTTGATCACAGCGGTTTCTGTTGGGATCGTAAAGGGATTGCCGGTTCTTGACCTGGAGTACATTGAAGACTCACAGGCAGATACTGATATGAATGTTGTTATGGCCGAAGACGGCCGGTTTATCGAAATCCAGGGAACCGCTGAAGACGAGCCGTTCAGCCGGGAAGAACTTGCAGCGATGCTTGAACTGGCAGAACACGGTAGTGCTGCACTCATGGCGATTCAGAGAGCTGCGTTGGCAGGGACGCTGTAGATGCTGGCGGACTACAAACGCGATTTTATTGATTTTGCCCTGAGCGAAGGCGTGCTTCGCTTCGGGGAGTTTACGCTCAAGTCTGGTCGCAAGAGTCCCTACTTTTTTAATGCAGGAGAGTTCAAAACCGGAAGCTCGCTGGCGAGACTGGGTGAGTATTATGCGCATGCGCTGGCGGCAAGTGAACTCGAGGTTGAGGGCCTGTTTGGCCCCGCCTACAAAGGCATTCCGCTGGTGGCAGCCACCGCAATTTCAATGTCGCAATGCTATCAGCGAGATTTGCCCTATACTTTTAATCGGAAAGAGGTGAAGGATCATGGCGAAGGTGGCACATTAGTAGGCGCGCCGCTCATTGGTAAGACCGTGATTGTCGATGATGTTATTACCGCTGGTACCGCTATTCGTGAGGTCATGGCAATATTCGCTGAGCAGAGCGCTGCGACAGTGGTTGGCGTCATGGTCGCGATTGATCGCCAGGAAAAAGGACAGGGAGATCTTTCAGCGATACAGGAGGTAGAACGTGACTATGGCATCGCTATCATTAGCGTCGTAAATTTGGACGATATCGTCTTGTATTTGCGGGAAAAAAACTCATATGATCAGGAGCTGGAACAGATAGTTTCCTATCGCAAACAGTTTGGAATAGCGTCGTAGTATGAAGTTTTCGCCCCATCTTTTGTTGTTAGTCTTGGCGCCCGTTTTGAGCGTCCATTCGAACAGTGTTGCTGCGGAGCTTTACCGCTATAAAAATGAAGATGGCGTCACCGTGTTGGACAGCCACGTTCCGGCGCGTTATGTGAAAAACGGTTACGCCATCCTTAGCCTTGACGGTCGTGTGCTAGAGGTGGTGCCCAGGGCCTTAAGTGACCAAGAGATTCGAGAGCGTGACCGAACGCTGGCGGAACAGGAACGGATCGCGAAGGAAAAGCGAGAGCTTGAAATCGCCGATCAAAACCTGCTTCGACTCTACAGCACGCCGGGTGACGTCATACGCGCTCGGAATGCCAAGCTGTCCAGTATCGATGGATTAATCGAAACCCAGGCGGGCAATATACAGCGGCTTGAATCTCAACAGCGGCAACTTGAATCTGCGCTTGCAGATGTTGAGCGGGCTGGAGGGACGATCTCAAAAGATCGGATGTCCCGAGTGCGTGCGATCGAATCCCGCATTGCGCAGATACGATCTGAGATTCAGAAGAAACAGCAGGAAAAAAATAGCTCGGTCAGTTCTTATGCGGCTGACCTCAAGCGTGTAAAAGAACTTTACCGGCGCTAAGACCATCGCTACCCTTCTACCCTCCCTCTAAGCGAAACACTCTAGGTTCAATGCTTCGTGCTCTACCAACTGACGGGGGGGCTTAGAACAACCCCCGTTTAATACTTTGCCACTGCTCGTCCCATTGGGTGGTAGGTAGGCGAGTGAAATTACTCCGGACATACTGACTGATTCTTCCTTCGGCGACTGAAAGCATGAGATTAGCGGCGACCGTCGAATCCAGCGTAATAGGGGTTTCGCCCCGCATTGGCATTTCACGCAGTATTTGCCGAAGTTGAGCTTCGATTCGATCAAATAGCTGTGTGACTCGTTCCCGCAATCTTTCTGTTTCGCCGGCCAGAGGATCACCGGTCAGGATTCGGGTGATGCCCGGATTTCGCTCACAGAATGTTAGCAGCAAGCCGAGAATCTTCTCGCAACGTACCGAGGCGCGCTCTTCTTCGTTGATAATCTGACTGATGCGGGAAAAAAGTGTCGTCTCGATAAACTCTATCAGCGCCTCGAACATCTTGGCTTTGCTTGGAAAGTGACGATACAAAGCCGCTTCCGAGACACCAACGTGTTTTGCGAGACCTGCTGTGGTTATTCTGCCACCGGGGCTTTGTTCGAGGATCGCCGCCAGCGACTGAAGGATCTGCTCCTTTCTTGAGGGCTTGGGTGTCTCCTGATTTTGGTCTTGCTCGCTCATAGATTTCCTTTAAGCCCTGTTTATTGTGGGGTCGGGCTATCGTCCTTGTTGGTGATAAGCGTCCCGACTCCTTCATCGGTCAACACTTCGAGCAGTACGGCGTGCGCTACACGGCCGTCGATAATGTGGCTGCTGGTTACACCGTTTTTGACGGCGCGCAGTGCACAATTTATTTTAGGCAACATACCGCCGGTGATGGTGCCATCCTTGATGAGTCCATCGACTTGCTTCGAACTTAATCCCGTTAGTAATTGACCATTTTTATCTTTAAGACCTTCAATATTGGTGAGCAGGATCAGCTTTTCCGCGCCGAGTTCTTCTGCCAGTCTGCCGGCCACCAAATCAGCGTTGATGTTGTACGTTTCGTTGTCTTCACCCACACCAATCGGAGCGATAACTGGAATGATATCGCTGCCGGTGAGCAGATCGATCAAGGTGCGGTCAATGCTCACGACTTCCCCCACCTGGCCAATATCGATAATTTCTGGTGTTTGTACTTCTGGCGACGTGCGCTCGATCATCATTTTTTTGGCTTTGATGAGACTGGCATCCTTGCCTGTTAGTCCTACGGCCTTGCCGCCATTCTGGTTAATCAGATTAACGATTTCCTGATTAACCGCGCCGCCTAAAACCATCTGCACCACGTCCATGGTTTTACCGTCGGTGACGCGCATCCCGTCAACAAAACGCGACTCTATGCCGAGTTTTTCCAGCAGCGAGCCAATTTGCGGGCCCCCGCCGTGTACGACGACGGGATTCATACCGACCAGTTTCATCAAGACGACGTCGCGAGCAAAACCGTTTTTTAAGGTCTCGTCTGTCATAGCGTTGCCGCCATACTTGATCACAATGGTTTTGCCGGTAAATCGCTGAATATAAGGCAGTGCCTCTGTTAGTACTTCGGAAATATCCAGCGCTACATCTTTGCTTAAAGTCATGATCGAGCTCGTGATGAAAGTTTAGTTCTTATCATTCGAAATTCAGGTCTTCCCGAACTTCCTGAAGCAGCTCCCTGAAGGCAGCCTTGATGTCATCCAGAGACTCTAGGCTATCTGCCTCGAACCTGAGTGTGAGTGCGGGTTCAGTATTGGATGCTCGGACTAATCCCCAGCCGTCAGGGAAATCGACTCTCAAACCATCGATGGTCGTGAAGCTGGCATCTTCAAAATCGGCGGCTTCGATGATCGCCTCGACGAGTGTAAACTGGCTGCCTTCCTCAACTGCGATATGGATTTCCGGTGTGTTGACGCTGACCGGGAATTCTTTGAGCAAGTCAGACAGGCCTTCTTCCTGCGAGCCAACAATTTCAAGCAATCTGGCGGCGGAGTAGAGGCCATCGTCAAAACCAAACCAGCGCTCAGAAAAACAGATGTGACCCGACATTTCCCCGCCGAGCATTGCGCCTGTTTCTGCAATCTTTTCTTTAATGTAGGAATGCCCGGATCTACAAATGATGGGTCTGCCGCCAAAGCCGCTAATGACGCTATTGAGATGGCGTGTGCACTTTACGTCGTAGACGACATCAGATCCGGGATTCCTGGAGACCACATCTTTAGCGAAGAGCATCAGCAATCTGTCGGGCCACACGATTTCGCCCTCTGCTGTCACGGCAACGATTCGGTCTCCATCACCATCGAGTGCGATACCAAGATCTGCGCCCTGGGATTTAACCGTCCCAATAAGGTCTTCAAGGTTAGCTGGCTTGGTGGGGTCCGGGTGATGATTCGGAAAACTGCCGTCGACATCACAGTAAAGCGGGATGGCTTCACAGCCAAGCGAATCGAGTAATTCTGGCGCGATGGCGCCGGCAATGCCATTTCCGCAATCGATGACTACCTTTAGCGGTTGCGCCACAACAACATCGTCTGCGATGGCATCCATGTAATCAGGCGAAATATCAAACTCGTTCACGGAGCCCTCGCCGGATGTGAAGTTGTTGGACTCAATCCGGTCATAAAGCGCCCGAATTTCTTTACCGACCAACGTCTTACCGGCAAGTACCACCTTAAAGCCATTATATTCTGGCGGATTATGGCTGCCGGTGACCATGACGCCGCTCTGTGTATTTGAGTTGTGGGTGGCGTAGTAAAGTACCGGCGTGGGTACAGCACCGAGATTGACCACATCTTGACCGCTTGCTGTAATGCCTTCGATCAGCGCTTCTGCGAGTGCGGGGCTGTATTCTCTGCCATCGTATCCAACGAGGATGCTATCTTCGCCTCGGTCAGTGGCTTCAGATCCAATGGCCAGTCCGATCTTTCTCGCAATCTCTTCGCTTAAAGATTCACCCACGATGCCCCGAATGTCATACGCTCTGAAAATATGAGCGATTGATTCAGCGGCTTCATCAGGGACCGTATAGTCGTCAATGATCACGTTCCCAAAATCGTCAACCTCGATATCTTCTACCTCGGTGAAGGGTTCCCCGTCGTCGGACATCTCAATTTCTACGACCTCCGCCGCCGCTGCTTTTTTCGTTGAAGGTGCGTCAGTATTCTGTGTTTTGGGTTCCGTTCCTTTTGTCTTGGTTGTTCTCGTGCCGGGCTTCATTTCCTGAAGCTTCTTGAGCTTGTAGTCTTCGCCCTCGAATCCTGCAATCGTGTATTTCGTTTCATCGTCATAGCTGTCTGTTGCTGCCTTGACGATCTGATTACCCAACAGTGTCAGATTGTATTGGATTTGAACATTGATCTTGTTGATGCCATAGAACACGCCACCTGCTGCAATGAGCAGCATGACAATGGGGGCGATCAGGTAGAACAGTAAGCTCAAGGGGGTGCTGACGATCAACGACTCGGATGGTGCGTATTGCAAGGTCCAGTTCATATTGTTTAATGGATGATCGAATACTGTTACGCCGCCACCTGAGCCAGCATTGATGACGGGTTTGGGTGTCGTGCCAACGTTTTGCATAACGCGCACTTCACCCTTGCTACCGTCGCTGACACCATCGCTAAGTGCCAAGGAATTGAGATAAACGAAAAGCGTCCCGCTGTTGGTGCCATCAAGTGTTTTAATTGAGGTTGCAACGATGATCCACTTTTCTCCCTCAAGCTGCGCCTGCGAGCTAATCGCTTCGGGCGGCGGGGCCCGTCCCGTTTCAGCACTATTGACGAGATCCAGCGCCGTGTAGTTAAAAGGAGGAAAGCCCTGGTCAGTCTTGGCCTGGCCCATCGGGATCAACCGTACTCTGGCGACGTAAGGAATAATGGCAGTCAGATTTGCTTCTGCTTCAATCAGATCGGCGTTGTTGCCATTGATGGCATTGATCACTATCGGGCTGGTAGCCATCTTTTCGAGCTGGGTTCGAATGAGTGATTCACGGTTGTTAATTTGCTGGGCCAACTCACTCGCGAGCGTTTGACCCAATTGCGTTCTGTGACCGCTATTCGCGGCGGGCTGAACCACCAGAATTGAAAGGGCAAGGGCAATGATGAATCCACCAAGCACGGCGGCCATGGGAATAATGCCAAAACTGGTGAGGTTGTTTGCTTTCTTCGCCATTGTCATATTAGCCATTGTTTTATTAGCCACCGCTTTACGAGACAGGAGGACTCCTCTGCAACCCGATGTTAGCTAGTGTTTTCCGGAAGAGCCGAAACCGCCGACCCCTCGCTCCGTTGATTGAAATTCCTCAACAATATTAAACTTAACCTGATGAACCGGGACAATCATCAATTGGGCGATCCGCTCGCCGGGCTCGATCGTAAAGTTTGTCTGGCCTCGATTCCATGCAGAGATCATGAGCTCTCCCTGATAATCAGAATCGATGAGACCCACCAGATTTCCAAGCACGATGCCGTGCTTGTGGCCCAAGCCTGATCTTGGAAGTATCAGGGCTGCAAAACCGGGGTCTTCGATAAAGATGGCAAGTCCGGTTGGTATCATCAATGTATCACCTGGATTGAGTCTGGTTGCCTCATCCAGACATGCCCGCAGGTCCAGACCGGCTGACCCATCGGTTGAATAGGTTGGCATCGGTATTTCATGACCAATCTTACTGCTGAGTATTTTGACCTGTAGCCTGTCCAACGTGAATCCTAGTTAATACGAAGTGAGATCTGTTTAATGAGCGCCCTAGATAGTGTGTCTTTGGACATCTTTGGCAGTGGAATTTGTTCGTTTCGATCGATAACAACGGTTTCGTTGTCATCGCTGCCAAATCCAATCGTCTTGTCACCGACATTGTTGGCGACAATCATATCGAGATTTTTACGGGTGAGTTTCTCTTGTGCGTAAGCCACCACGTTTTCCGTCTCGGCGGCAAAACCAACGGTAAAAGGTCGGTTTTCAAGCTGTGAGACGGCTCGGATAATATCCGGGTTTTGCGTAAGTTTAAGCGTCAGTCCGTCCTCTCCGTTTTTCTTAAGTTTCTGCTCCGAGATTGCCACTGGTTTGTAATCAGACACGGCGGCAACACCAATAAAGATATCGGCATTGCCAATACAGGACATCACGGCCGCTAACATTTCGTCGGCGGAAATGACCTGATGAACCTCGGCGCGCTCTGGGGGTGTGAGACTTGTTGGTCCCGTCACAAGCGTGACGCGGGCGCCTGCGTCGAGTGCTGCCGCGGCGAGGGCATAACCCTGCTTCCCGGAGCTGTTGTTGCTGATATATCGAACTGGGTCAATGGCTTCCCGGGTAGGTCCTGCCGTAATAACTACATGGCGACCGATTAAAAGGCCGGGGGCAAATTGGTTCGCCACGGCATCGACGATATCAGGGACTTCCATCAGTCGGCCTTCGCCCACATCGCCACAAGCCTGAAGCCCCTCTCCAGGTTCGAGTATCGTGATGCCTGACGATTTGAGCTGTAAGAGGTTGTTTTGGGTTGTGTCCTTTGCCCACATCGCCTGGTTCATCGCAGGCGCAACAGCAATCGGACATTGGGAGGCGAGGCACAGTGTGGTGAGTAAATCATCACCCTGCCCTGCATTAAGTCGAGCGATAAAGTCAGCTGTCGCCGGAGCGATGACAATGATGTCGGCCCAGCGTGCAAGTTCGATGTGGCCCATGGCAGATTCCATTTCCGTATCAAGCAGATCGGTATGGACGGGATTATTCGAGAGTGCCTGCATCGTCAGAGGCGTGATAAATGCCTGGGCAGCAGATGTCATGACACAGCGGATCTCCGCGCCTTCGTCCTGCAGTCTTCGAGTGAGTTCTGCGCTCTTGTAGGCAGCGATGCCGCCAGTGATACCCAGCAGGATGCGTTTATTAGTGAGACGATTCACAACAATATTTAACCTGGGCTTTTCACCGTCGAAAACCCGGTGGTGTCCTGTTCATTTTCTCGCGGAATTGTCACGTCGAGTATGAGCCTCGATGAGATTATTTCCTGCTCGTTTTAACCCGCATAGGCGATGGTCAAAATCGTTCGATCTAACCAGAGATTTCGTCACGCCCCTCAGGGAGACAAAGGTTAGCATAGCTCTGCTTAGAAGTGGTCACTCACTTATCACAGAAAAGATAACACCTGAATTCCCTCTCAAGCCAGCGGGATGTAGCGGTCAATGAAAGCCGGGGGGCTCGATTCATGCAGCAAGCTGTTCAACCACCAATCCAGCCTTCGTCCCAGAAGGTTGTCCAGAAACCTGTCGAGCACCCGATCCAGAAGAAAATTCAGAAGCCAAGAGAAAAACTGCTGGAAAAGGGCGCCGGCGCGCTAACAGATATTGAATTGTTGTCTTTGTTTCTGCGTACCGGATTGCCGGGTTTGCATGTGGGCCAGTTGGCCGAGCGTTTGCTACAACGTTTTGATGGGTTAGCCGGTCTGATGCTTGCCGACGCGGAAGATCTGCTCCGCTGCGAGGGCATTGGAGCGGCGAAATGTGCTGCCCTTTGTGCTGCCATGGAAATGACGTGCAGAGCCATTGAGACGAGCCTCCGGCGAGGCGATGCTTTTACTGACCCCAGCGCCACCCGGCAGTACGTTGCGATCAAAATGAGATCCTATACCAGAGAGGTCTTTGCCTGCCTCTTTCTTGATAACCAGCACCGTTTGATTAGTTACGAAGAATTGTTCTTTGGCACTATCGATGGTGCCAGCGTCCACCCCCGTGAAGTGGTTAAACGGAGTTTAGAGACGAATGCTGCTGCGGTTATCTTTGCGCATAATCACCCATCAGGCGTAGCAGAACCTTCTCAGGCCGATCGACGTATTACTGCACGCCTTGAATCCGCTTTATCGCTAGTGGATATCAGAGTGCTCGATCATATGGTGGTTGGTGACGGCGAAGTCGTTTCTTTTGCCGAACGGGGCTTGTTATCGGGTTAGTGTGAACCTCGGTTGGTTAGCCAAAAAAACGAGCTGAGTTGAACTCGCAACCGCCTTCTGGTATAAAGCACGGCTCCCGCAAAGGCAGTAGCGGCCTGTATAGGGCCTGGCTTTGCAAGTAACTGATAAATAAGGTAGAGCGGCATGTCCAGAGAATGTCAGGTAACTGGCAAACGTCCAGTTAGCGGTAATAATGTGTCTCACGCGAACAACAAGACGAAAAGGCGATTTCTGCCCAATATTCACGACCATCGTTTTTGGCTCGAAAGCGAAAACCGGTTTGTGAAGCTCCGCGTTTCTGCAAAAGGAATGCGCATCATCGATAAGCTGGGCGTTGAACAGGTTGTCGGGGATCTTCGAGCCAAAGGTCAAAAGGTCTAGATCATGAGAGAAAAGATTAAGTTGGTTTCATCTGCTGGCACAGGTCATTACTACACGACCAGCAAGAACAAGCGCACCATGCCTGACAAGATGGAGATCAAGAAATTCGATCCCGTCGTTCGAAAGCATGTGATGTACAAAGAATCCAAGATTAAGTAATTCCCTCCCCGCCCGGCGATTTGTTTGGGCGATTAGACGGAACGATCATGGTAAAGCGCGGTCCTGGCACGATGCCATCGGGCATAGATCGCGTGTGTCGCTATTTGGAAACGTCCTTCGTTTTCCCGTGCGTGTTTATGTCATGTTTCTTTTGTGAAGAGTGGGTAAGGCAAGGTGATGAATGCCCGAACTCCCTGAGGTTGAGACCACGCGACGTGGTATCGAGCCTCACATCCTCAACAGACCGATTGCTCGCGTGCTGGTACGTCAGGCTTCCCTTCGTTGGCCCGTGTCGCCAGAGCTATCCCAGATGCTGGTGGGTCAGACATTCACTGCGATCGATCGCCGCGCGAAATATCTGCTATTCGAGACGGGATCGGGCCGGATGATGGTGCATCTGGGCATGTCGGGTTCACTCCGGCTGGCAGCCATTGACCACCCGCTCAAAAAGCATGACCACATCGATATCGTATTTGATGACCAGATGATTCTGCGTTATCACGATCCCAGGCGTTTTGGGTCGGTCTTCTGGATTCCGGAAGATGAAGACCACAAGCTACTGGCGGATTTGGGGCCTGAGCCCCTTAACGATGAATTTGATGGCGACTACCTGTTCAAAATGTCTCGTGGTCGAAAAGTCGCGGTGAAATTACTGATTATGAACAGCCATGTTGTGGTGGGCGTGGGAAATATCTACGCCAATGAAGCTCTGTTTCATGCCGGAATCAGGCCAGACCGACCATCGATGGGCATTTCCCGTCAGCGATACGAGCGACTGGCGCTTGAGATCAAACGTGTGTTGGCAAGTGCCATTGAATCTGGTGGTACAACGCTCAGAGACTTTGTGCGCGAAGACGGGTCACCGGGCTATTTCAAGCAAAGCCTTACGGTATACGGGAAAGGTCAGGATCCTTGCACGGTTTGCGGCAAGACGCTGAGCGAATCGCGATTGGGTAATCGGGCCACGGTTTTTTGCCGCCGATGTCAGAAGTGATCGCTTAACGTTGCGGCCTTAAGTTCAGCGGACCGTGCGTTACTTAATCTGTTTGTTGTGGAGCGCTTCTCTGACAGCCGGATGTACAAACTGACTAATATCGCCACCGTAACCCGCGATCTGTCGAACCAGAGATGATGAGATGTAGGAGTTTTCTTCAGAGGGCGCCAGGAAAACCGTTTCGATTTCCGGCTGAAGGGCTCGGTTCATACTCAGCATCTGAAATTCGTAGTCGAAGTCGGTAACGGTCCGGATACCTTTCAAGATAACCGTTGCGCCCACCTCCCTGGCAAACTCAACCGTCAAGGTGTTAAAACCTTTCACTTCCACATTGTCGATGTGTGACAGCGCCGTCTGCGCGAGATGAACGCGAAGCTCCAGTTCACTGGGTGACTTGTGCGGGCTGGTAGCGATGCCGAGGATTACATTGTCGAACAATGTGCCAGCGCGCTCCACAAGGTCAACGTGACCATTGTGAATCGGATTGAAAGTGCCTGGATATAGAACGGTTGTCATGCGCTTATCGTTTTTTTTGTTTATGAAGGCCGCAATCATACAGATGGGTTCTGGGCGAATTCAACCCGTGGTTTTGGTTTAGGTCACTTGCAATCGATGAGTCCGTAGTTCACCCCTCCTGCTGTTTTACTCCGGGAAAGCGTCCAGCCATCAGGTAATTCGATGTCGTCCAGCGTTCGCGATGACTCCAGATACACGCGTTGAGCCGCGATTTGGCGTTCCTGCAGCTTCCGACAGATTTTTTCTTCAATTCGCTCAGCGAACGGCGGGTCGACAAATACGATATCAAACTGTTCTTTTTGCTTACCTAGCCATTGCCACGCATCGGTTTGCAGAACGGTGTATTGATCTGATGCCGCACCGAGATCAAAGAGCTGAGCCGAAATCATCATTGCGCTAGTCTTGTGCTGTTCGACAATGGTGACGTGGCTCGCGCCTCGTGAGAGTGCTTCGATGGCGAGAATGCCGCTTCCTGAAAACAAATCTAGACAGTGCGATCCGTGGATGTCAGCCATGAGCCAGTTGAAGAGGGTTTCTCGAATTCGATCACCCGTTGGCCTTAATTGGACTTGTTGTTGGAAAGTGACTTTGCGACCGCGCCACTTTCCGCCGATAATCCGCACGGTTCGACCTTGATGTTTCATATACTTAGGTTTTCGCGCAGGGCTGCTACCAGGCTCAAGCTCGAGTCGCTAGCGTGGGGGCTCAAACTATTTTGAAAGGTCATCAGGAATATCGTCATGGAGAATAGGAATATAGATGTCAGGTAATGTTGCAGATGAAGGTTCTGAAGACAAGCCTTCTGAAATTAAAGATTCTGAAAGTCAGGGTTCTGAGAGCCAGGGTTCTGAAATTAAGTCTTCTGAAAACCAGCCCTCCGAAGAGAAGGCGGGTTTTTTCTCACGCCTTAAAAAGGGGCTGGGTAAGACGAGGAGTAAACTGTCAGAAGGTGTGAAAAATGTTTTTCTGGGCGCAAAGACCCTGGATGACAATCTGCTGGAAGAGCTGGAAACGGTTCTGCTCACCTCTGATGTTGGTGTCGCTGCCACCCAGGAAATCCTTGCAGACCTGACGCAGAGGATTAGTCGAAAAGAGCTTGCTGATGCCGAGGCGGTGTCGGCTCATTTGCGCACAGCCCTCGCTGAAATGCTTAGGCCCGTTTCGATTCCTTTGGATACTAGCACCGCCGGTCCCTTTGTGATTTTGATGGTGGGGGTCAACGGTGTCGGAAAAACCACTACCATTGGCAAACTTGCCAAAAGATTTCAGGCCGAGGGCAAGTCGGTCATGTTAGCGGCTGGTGATACGTTCAGAGCGGCTGCGGTAGAACAGTTGAGTGTTTGGGGCGAGCGCAACGATGTTCCCGTGATCGCCCAAGCAACCGGTTCTGACAGCGCCTCTGTGATCTATGATGCATTGAGTGCGGCGCGAGCGCGGCAAATTGATGTTTTGATTGCAGACACAGCGGGTCGATTGCAGAACAAAAGGAACCTGATGGATGAATTGTCCAAAATTACAAGGGTCATGCAGAAACTGGATAACTCAGCGCCTCACGAAGTGATGTTGGTGCTTGACGCTGCAACGGGTCAGAATGCGCTTTCCCAGGTAAAAGAGTTCCTCGCCACGGTCAACGTTTCTGGTCTTGCGCTGACCAAACTCGATGGCACCGCAAAAGGGGGTGTGATTTTTGCCCTGGCGAACCAGTTCAATATTCCCATCCGGTTTGTCTGCGTGGGTGAGCAGATTGATGATCTTCGGCCGTTTGATGCCGAAGATTTTGTGAGTGCACTGTTTGAAAGCTAGTTTGAGAAATAGCTTGAGAACTAATTTTTGATTTGATGTGAGCGTTAATGGTGTGGTGGGACCGATTATTAGGTCACAGACCCCAATCGCTCACAGGCACACGAGCATAGTATGAATCCATGATTCGATTTGATCAGGTCAGCAAGCGTTACGAGGGTGGCTCGGAAGCCCTGTCGAGAGTCTCATTTGAGATGGCGGGGGCTGATATGGCTTTTCTTACCGGGCATTCCGGTGCGGGTAAGAGTACGTTGATGAAACTGATCATTCTCATGGAGCGCGCGAGTCAGGGGCAGGTTATTGTTAATGGCACTAATTTGAATCGAGTCTCCCGGCGTCAGGTGCCCCACGTCAGGCGGGATATCGGTGTGGTGTTTCAAAACCACCAATTACTATTTGATCGGTCGGTTTATGACAATGTCGCCCTGCCTTTGACGATCGCGGGTTACACGCCCAGAGAAGTCGGGCGCCGTGTCCGTGCCGCGTTGAGCAAAGTAGGATTGGGCGATAAAGAAAAGAAGTTGCCTATGGCCTTGTCTGGCGGCGAGCAACAACGTGTTGGTATTGCCCGGGCTGTGGTGAATAAGCCTCGCTTGTTATTAGCGGATGAGCCCACGGGTAACCTCGATCCTGAGCTTTCGCAGGAAATAATGAATCTGTTTGATCAATTCAATCAGGTGGGTGTCACGGTTCTGATTGCCACGCATGATCTGGATCTGGTGCGACGCATGAAACGGCGTGAACTGATATTGCGACAGGGTCAACTTATTAGTGGAGCCAATTAAATGAGTGCAACCGGCGCAACATCGGCGAGCACAGGTCGCGTCGATCGGTTACGAGCCTGGTGGGCACACCACCGACTCGTGTCTGTGGCAACTTTGAAAGGATTGTTGGCGTCGCCGTTGTCCAGTCTGATGACCTGGCTGGTCATCGGCATTGCGCTGGGTCTGCCCACCATCCTTTACGTGGTGCTTCAAAATGTATCTATTGCGAGCGGCGACTGGGGCGGTAAGCCGCGGCTCAGTTTCTACCTGGATAAAGTCGTAGAGATCGGTGACGCGCGTGCGCTTGTGAGTAGGATTGAGATGCAACCGGAAGTTGATGAAGTCATTTTTATATCTTCCGATGAGGCTCTGAAAGAGTTTCAACATCGTTCGGGTTTCAATGAAGTGCTCAATACGCTGGATCGCAATCCGCTACCGCATGTCATTGAAGTGGTTCCCTTCGATGCAGATCCCATGAAGCTCACTGAATTGATCGCCGTATGGGAGATTTATCCTGAAGTTGATCACATCTCTGTTGATTTAAAGTGGCTGGAGCGTTTGTTTGCGCTTCTGGCCTTCGGTCAGCGCCTAATTGTTTCATTGGCGCTTGTTCTGGGTGTTGGTGTGATGCTGGTTATGGGCAATACGATACGATTGGCCATCGAGAGCCGGCGCTCGGAAATCGAAGTGGTCAAACTAGTGGGAGGAACCGATGCCTTCGTCAGAAGACCGTTCCTGTATCTAGGGTTCTGGTATGGCGTTGGTGGTGCATTGGTTGCCTTCTTGCTGGCACAGGCGAGTCTTTTCTTCCTGGCAGGTCCCGTTGAACTGTTGGCCCAAAGTTACTCCGATGATTTTGCCCTTCAGGGCCCCGGCCTGATGCAAAGTCTGCTTTTGTTGATCGTCGGCGCAACGCTGGGCGTTCTGGGCGCACTCCTCGCCGTCTCTCGCCACCTTTCGGATATTGAACCCGGCTGACCGGCGATATAATCGCTTGAGCCCATCCTTCTGCCATTTCTAGGGCACTTTTCCGTACTAATCCGGTCTCAATCCCACAGCGTATTACCAATAGAAGTCAAAACTGTGGGGTGCTAATATTCGCGCCCCCTAAAGAGCCAGACTATGACGAACACCTTGCCAGCCACATTACCTATTTCTACCCTGTCACCCGGGGGGAATCTGGACGCCTATTTGCAGGCGGTGAATGGGATTCCGGTGCTCACTCCTGAGCGTGAGAAGGAGTTGGCAGACGCGTTGTATCACGATAGTGATCTGGACGCCGCCAAGCAGTTAGTGATGGCTCACTTACGGTTCGTAGCTTATATAGCAAGGTCTTATAAGGGCTACGGTCTCTCCGAAGCGGATCTGGTTCAAGAGGGTAATGTCGGTCTGATGAAGGCTGTGCGACGATTTGATCCCAAATTTGGTGTCCGGCTGGTGTCATTTGCCGTGCATTGGATCAAAGCAGAAATTCACGAATTTATTCTGAAAAACTGGCGCATCGTCAAGGTGGCAACAACCAAACCGCAGCGTAAGTTGTTTTTCAACCTCCGGGGCTCGAAAAAGCGACTTGGGTGGATGAATGAAACTGAAGTGCATGATGTGGCGAAAGCGCTCGGTGTCGCGCCAGAGGACGTGCGGCAAATGGAAAACCGTCTTGCCGTTCACGATGAGGCTTTTGATCTCGACAGCGATGATGACGATGCCTATGGCCCGGCTCAGTATCTTTCGGACCCGGCCACTGATCCTGCGTTGATTGCAGAAGCTCAGGATTTCGAAGAAGTTCAGCGTGGTCGATTAAATGATGCATTTGCTCTGCTTGATGCACGTTCCAGAGAAATTATTCAGCGCCGCTGGCTGGGACACAAAAAGGCGACGCTACACGAGCTCGCCGATCGCTTTGGTATCTCCGCAGAAAGAGTGCGTCAACTAGAGCAGAACGCGATGAAAAAGCTGAAAGTGAGCTTTTCCTAATCTATAACCTTTAAGAACGCTTTTTGAAAATGCTTGTTAAGTTTGCCATCACATATGCCGCACTCATGGGCGCAGTCGGTGTAGCGCTCGGTGCGTTTGGCGCACACGGGTTGCGCGGCACACTTGAACCCCGGTTGATGGATACCTATACCACGGCGGTGCAGTATCAACTCTTCCACGCAATTGCCCTTCTCATTACCGCCTTGCTGGTGATTCAGGGCAACAGAACACTGGCTTTTGACGTCAGTATTGTGGGCTTTGCCCTGGGTATCTTATTGTTCTCTGGCAGCCTCTACGGTCTAGTGTTTACAGACTGGCGCTGGTTCGGTCCCGTGACCCCGCTCGGCGGACTCTGTTTCATCATCGGTTGGCTAGCCCTCGCCGTCGGCGGCTTTCAGCGGGTTGGGTAAGCGCCTGCGGCGAAAATGGCCTGCGGCGAAAATAGCCTGCGGCGAGACAAAAAGCACTGCCGGTAAGACAGCAAAATAAAAAGAGCGGCAACAAACGCCCCAGAGTTAAATTAAAATGAACGACAACTCACACATCGAGCAGGCAGGTGGCCAGGAAGGCCGGCGCACCATCCGTTCCTATGTATTACGTCAGGGGCGATTAACGCCGGGACAGGAAAATGCCCTGACCCAGCACTGGCCGCGATTGGGTTGTTCGACGCAAGGAGGGTTGCTCGATTTTTCGGCTTTGTTTGGTAATGATCAGCCGGTCTGTCTGGAGATCGGCTTTGGTATGGGTGATTCCCTGGCGGAACAAGCACGAGATAAGCCCCACACGAACTACGTTGGCATTGAGGTTCACCGACCGGGTGTCGGACATGTGCTGATGCTGAGCGAGTTATTCGCTTTGGATAATCTGCGGGTCTTCGCGGAAGATAGCATTGAAGTGCTTAACACGTCTGTGCCTGATCGAAGCTTATCGTTGGTGCAGGTTTTCTTTCCCGACCCATGGCACAAGAAGCGACATCACAAACGTCGATTGATCAACGAAGAATTTTTGGCACTGGTGCGCGGGAAGCTGGCTAGCGGCGGTATCGTTCATGTAGCGACTGACTGGGTGCCCTATGGAGAAGAAATCGAAGCGCTTTTTGCGACGCAGTCATATTTCAGGCAGGTGAGTGCGCCTGCGCGGCCCCAAACCAAATTCGAACGTCGTGGTCTTGGATTAGGCCACGAGATCAGTGACCTTGCCTACCAACTAATCGGCGAGTAGCAAAAGACTATCTAGAAATTGCTGCCCTTTGGCGGTCGGGCGCAATCCGACCTGATCTATTTCAATGAGTTGCTGCTTTTCGGCTTTTTCGACAAATTGATCCAGCCGGGCAAGCGGTAACCCCGTTCTCTGCACAAAATCATCAAAGTAAAAGCCGCTCGTCAATCGAAGCGCGTTCATCAGATATTCCAGCACGAGTTCATCTTCATTCACTTTTACTTCGCTGAACCGACCACCACCCAGATAGTCTTTGGGTAGTCTGGTTTTTGTTGTTCGATAAACGACACCCTCTCGCGTTACTTTTCCATGTGCGCCCGCGCCGATCCCCAGATAGTCGCCAAATTCCCAATAGTTGATATTGTGCCTGGCTTCTTCGCCTGGCTTTGACCAGGCTGAAATTTCGTATCGGCTAAAGCCCTGGCTTTCGAGAAAGGCGGCACCTCGCTCGGAGATATCAATGAGAATGTTTTCATCCGGCAATACCGGTGGTCTGTTGTAGAAGACAGTGTTCGGCTCAATCGTCAATTGATACCAGGAGATATGGCTGGCGCCCAGCTCTGCGGCTTCCGCCAAATCGTCGAGTGCTTCGGCGTGACTCTGCTCCGGGAGCCCGTGCATCAAATCAATGTTGAATTTTTCGAAACCTGCTTTATGTAAACCGGTGACCGCGGCGCCAATATCGGCCGAACCGTGAATACGGCCCAGCCGTTCGAGAGCAGTATCAGAAAAGCTCTGAGCGCCAATGCTCAATCGGTTCACCCCCGCCTGTGCGTAGCCATCAAAATGCGATTGATCAAAGGTGCCTGGATTGGCCTCCATCGTGATTTCTGTGCCAGTGATATCAAAATGTCGTTTAACGGTGTCTAGCAACCGATGAATTGCTTCAGGCGAAAACAAACTGGGTGTACCGCCGCCCATAAAAATGGAGATTAGGTTGGTACGCGTTTCCTTTTTCGCTTCAGTTTCAAGATCTTCGATGAGCCGATCGAGATATTGTGCTTCAGGAATCGTGTCGATTTCGTGAGAGTTGAAATCGCAATAGGGGCATTTCCTCTCACACCAGGGAAAGTGGACGTAAAGGCTAAGCGGTATATTTGGCACGAATCTGCTGGACTAATGTTTTGAGTGCCACACCTCGGTGACTGATCATGTTTTTCTCGTCGGCTTTGAGTTCGGCGGCAGTCTTGCGATGTGTGGGAACGTAAAAAACCGGATCGTAACCAAAACCCGAATCACCTGCCGATGCTTCAGTAATACTGCCTTGCCAGCGACCCACCGCAATCAGTGGTGCGGGGTCGTTAATGTGATTAAGGCAGACCAGTGCGCAATAAAATGATGCCTCCCGTTCGTTGATGCCCGACAGCGCTTCCAGCAGCTTGGCTCGATTATCCTCATCACTCGCTGACTCTCCAGCGTACCTCGCTGAGATTATTCCCGGCGCGCCGTCCAGTGCCTTGACACACAAACCCGAATCATCGGCAATCGTCGGTAGACCGGTAATGCTGCACGCGTGGCGCGCTTTGATGAGCGCGTTCTCTACAAATGTGCTGGCGGGCTCTGGTGGTGATTCGATGTCCCATTTGGATTGCGGCACCAGTGAGATAGAAACCGGTAACATCTCGGCTATTTCTGCGGCTTTGTGTTGGTTGCCACTCGCCAGGACAAATTCTAAATCAGTCATAACGCCTCAGGATGCGAATGGAAACGTCGGGCTCATCACCGGCGGTCACTGTGATATCAAATCTTAAGATGTCTTGTTCCAGAGAGAGATGGTGAGCGAGGTAGTAGATGGCATTTGATTCTTTAACTTCTTTAAAATTGAGATCAAAACGCTGGTTCAAAAGATTGGTTATGTAGCCCTCAATCCTGATCGGTACGGCCTCTTCTTTATTTCGGGCCGAGACGTTGAGCACGATTCTGTTTTCTGCCCGTGTAATCTCATGGACTGCTGCCACGTTACTGGGTATCAGCATGCTTGAAAAAGTGGTGTAGTGGATTCGATATTCACCCTGGTCCACGTACTGTGCAGCGTGCAGCATAGGCGTCACGGGCATCAACAAAGCCAGCAGAAACCTCAAAAAGAGGTGGTCTGGTTTTTTAGGCAGCAAGCGGAGAAATTTCATTTTTGCTTTGAGAGCAAAGGCTCCGGATGCTGAGGCTCTGGACGCTAATGCAATGATCAGTAGAGACCTGGAATCACACCGGGCGGGATTCGTAGCATATTGGCGAGTGGTGGAATCAGTAGGTAGCTGTCTAGCACGGCGATACTCAGGAAGACCAGCATGATCGAAAAGTCGAGACCTCCCATAGGGGGCAGGAGTTTCCTTGCCGGTGCGCACAGAGGTTCCGTTAATTGTTGCACCAGTGTCATCGCGGGATGAGTCGAATAGGGAGCAATGAAGCTACCGATCACCATGACAATGAGCGCGAAGAAATAGACGTCAAAGAGCGTCGCCGTTACCCCCACGAATGCCCATGCAATGTATGCGGGGTGGAATAAAGGACCGCCTAGCAGAGCGACCACAATGCAGATCAAGACTAACTGAACGAGAATAGCGACCAGCAATGTGGCGAAGTCAACGCCTCGGACGGTTGGCAGAATAGTTTTTAATGGCTTAACCAGTGGGTCCGTCAGCTTCACAATCGATTGGCAAAGCGGGTTGTAGTAGTCAACGCGAGAAACCTGCATGAGAAAGCGTAATATCATCAAAATCAGATAAATGCCTACGATGGCCTGGACCAGAAAAATACCGGCATTGGCTAAGTTGCTTGTCATGTTTTGAGTTCCCTGCAGTGATGCGGTGAATTATAGGCTGATTTTTCGGTAACTACCGCTGCCTTCGATGGCGTTTTCGAACATTTGTTTTGCTGACGGTTTTACGGGTTATTTTGTTAACTATTGCTTGGACATTTCTACCGACCTGACTCTCGCTGCGTTAACTGCGCCCGAAACAATGGCGCCGAGACCTTTATCATTGAAGTGTTCCAGTGCCGCCTGTGTGGTTCCACCGGGTGAAGTGACATTGAGCCGCAATGCTGCTGGATCAATGAGACTGGCAGAGGCCATCGTTGCCGCACCCAGTGCGGTTTGCAGCACTAGTTTTTTTGCGACGGAAGGCTCAAGACCTTCTTCTATGGCTGCCTTAATCATCAATTCCATCATCAGGAAGTAGTAGGCCGGCCCGCTTCCAGACACGGCGGTCACCGCATCGAGATCTGATTCCTCTGTGACCCAGAGCGTTTCTCCAACGGCAGCCATTACCGTTTGCGCTGCCTGCTTCTGTTTTACAGTCACGGTGTCAGACGCATACATACCGGTCATTCCAACTTTTACCAGAGCGGGGGTGTTCGGCATACATCGGACTATCGCGGTGTTGTCGGGCATCACAGCTTTCATGCTGGCGCAGGTAATACCGGCTGCAACGCTAACAAAAAGTTGTCCTTCCCGGCACTCAGAGGCTAGTTCCCGAAGTAAGTCGATGAGTACGTCCGGTTTGACGCAGAGCATGACGATGTCGGCGTCACGGATTGCGTTGGCATTGGTATCTTTTACCTCAGCGCCGAGTTTAGCGGCCTTTTCCGTGCAAACTTCCACCGGATCATAAGTCGTGACGGTCATGCCTTTACCAGGCTCACTGGATCCAGATGTTTGCTGCGTGCTCGCAATGAGTCCGCCCATGATGGCCTGTGCGATGTTGCCGGCGCCTAAGAAAGCAATGGTTGGCATGATGTGTTGTCCTCTTTCGTCTATTGATCGCGCTACTGATCAGTCTGGTGATAATTCTATGTCGGCGTTGGGTGCCGGAGTATTCGGACCCTCGGTCGAAATGATCTCAAACCCTTGCACCAAATATGGCGGTGCCAATTCTAATCCATGTGGCACCCTCTTCAATGGCGATAGGATAATCCTGGGTCATGCCCATCGAGAGTTCATTGAAGTTCGACAGGTCATAGCGGTTGGCTAATTCATCTTTTAGATTGCGAAGGGTGCTAAAACGGTTCCGAAGCAGGGCGTGATCCTCGCTCGCTTCGGGAATAGTCATTAACCCTCTCAGTTCAATGCCCTCGTATTGCCTGGCGACGTCAACCGTATGGCTTGCCTCGGTTGGCGTCATGCCAGATTTGCTGTTTTCGCCAGACAAATTGATTTGCAACAATACCTGAATGGGCATCTTTTTTACGGTCTCAGGGTTAGACAGGCGTTGCTCAGATAGTCGTCTGGCCACCTTCAATGAGCTAACGCTATGCACCCAGTCAAAATTGGCGGCGATATCCCGAGTCTTATTGCTCTGGATGGCACCAATGAAATGCCAGATAGGCCCGTCCAGGTCACGCACTTTATCCAGGGCTTCCTGAAGGTAGTTCTCACCGAAATCTCCTTGACCCGCGGCCATGGCGGCCTTTAATTCATCCCCGCTGCGCGTTTTGCTCACCGCAAGAAGTTTCACTGCGTCAGGGGGGCGGCCCACCTTTCGACAGATAGTTTCAATGTCAGCCTTGATTTGGCCCAGGTTGCTCGAAATGTTCGTCATGAGATCCAGCGTAAAAAGCGGCAGTATTGGTTAGTTTCGGCCTGACATAAAGTCGAATTTTCACCCGGCGAGGCCTTGGAGTGCCCAATGCTGTCCCATCCTGTAAATGTAATCCGTTGTTAACACCTCGCTGGCTGCAGATTTTCACGCCTACGGGTATACTTTGGCGCATTGGACGGGCCGGTTCGCCCGATGTCTATGACATGTTTTATGACATGTTTTATGAGAGGACAAGAAAATGGATATCACCGAGTTATTGGCGTTTAGCGAAAAGCAGGGTGCTTCTGACCTGCATTTATCAGCAGGGCTACCGCCAATGATCCGAGTGGATGGCGACATTCGCCGGATTAATTTACCCGCACTGGATCACAAAGAAGTGCATTCTCTGATCTACGAGATCATGAATGACAAGCAACGTAAGGACTACGAAGAGTTTTTTGAGTGTGACTTTTCGTTTGAAGTGCCTGGGGTTGCAAGATTCAGGGTGAATGCTTTCAACCATAACCGCGGTTCCGGTGGTGTATTCCGAACCATTCCAGCGAAAGTCCTGACGATGGATGAACTGGGCATGGGCGAGGTGTTTAGAAAGATATCCGAAATACCTCGTGGCCTTGTGACCGTGACGGGCCCAACGGGTTCAGGCAAGAGTACGACGCTTGCGGCCATGATGGATTACATCAATAACACACGCTACCAGCACATCTTGACGGTAGAAGATCCGATCGAATTTGTGCACGAAAGCAAGAAGTGCCTAATTAACCAGCGTGAGGTTCATCGTGACACGCTTGGGTTCAACGAGGCCCTGCGTTCAGCACTTCGAGAAGACCCTGACATCATTCTGGTAGGTGAGATGCGCGACCTTGAGACTATTCGTCTTGCCCTTGAAGCCGCAGAAACCGGCCACATGGTCTTCGGAACTTTGCACACCTCATCTGCAGCGAAAACAATCGACCGTGTTATTGATGTCTTCCCGGCGGCGGAAAAGGACATGGTCCGTTCAATGTTGTCCGAATCCTTGCAGTCGGTGATATCTCAAACGCTCATGAAAAAAATTGGCGGTGGTCGTGTCGCAGCCCACGAGATCATGATGTGTACCCCCGCGATTCGTAACCTGATTCGTGAAAGTAAGATCGCCCAGATGTATTCGGCCATCCAGACGGGTCGCGGTTTAGGGATGCAGACGCTCGATCAGTGTCTCAAAGAACTACTCGAAAAGAACATTATTACAAAAGAAGCCGCGCAGGAAAAAGCCAAGATGCCGGATGACTTTAAGTAGCGGTTGGTGACAATAGCATGGCAGTTGGTGCTCAAAAAAACAGTAATCAGCCATGAGTTTTCATTTTTTGAGCGTTAAAAATTAGCGTTCAGCGAACAAGTTTAAGGTGCAGTAATGATAGATTTTGACAAGCTTCTGAAAGTCGTCGCGGAACAAGGAGCATCCGACCTGTTCATCACTGCAGATTTGCCGCCGTCTATAAAAGTGAGTGGCAAACTCATTCCGATGTCTAAAACCTCCCTCACGCCGGAACAGGCCAAAGAGATGGTGCATTCGACAATGTCCGAAGCCCAGATTCAGGAGTTTGAGGCAGAGCGAGAATGTAACTTCGCGATTCATTCACCCAGCGTAGGCCGTTTCAGGGTGAGTGCATTCTACCAGCGCAACTTTGCAGGCATGGTGCTTCGAAGAATCGAAACGGAGATTCCCTCTCTGGATGAATTAAAACTGCCAGAAGCGATTAAAAAGCTGGCGATGACCAAGCGTGGCCTGATCATATTTGTGGGTGCGACGGGTACGGGTAAATCCACTTCACTCGCCTCGATGATTGGCTATCGAAACCAAAACTCTAAGGGTCATATCATTACCATCGAGGATCCGATTGAATTTGTCCACGAACATCGTGGCTGTATGGTGACCCAGCGCGAAGTGGGTGTTGATACGCCTAGTTTCGAAGTGGCATTGAAGAACACGCTGCGTCAGGCGCCTGATGTCATCATGATTGGCGAGATTCGAACCTCAGAAACCATGGACTACGCGATCGCTTTTGCAGAAACAGGTCACCTTTGCCTGGCAACCTTGCACGCGAACAACGCCAATCAGGCGTTGGATCGCATTATTAACTTCTTCCCATCTGACCGACATCATCAGATCTGGATGGATCTATCGCTTAACCTTCGAGGTATGGTCGCGCAGCAGTTAATACCTACCGTTGACGGTAAGGGCCGTTGTGCGGCGATTGAGATTCTTCTTAATACGCCATTGATAGCAGACAACATCAAAAAAGGTGACGTATATGCGCTGAAAGAAATCATGTCCAAATCAAACGAAGCGGGTATGCAAACTTTCGATCAGGCGCTTTATAACTTGTATCGAGCGGGTGAGATTACCCACGAAGCTGCGCTCGCATCGGCGGATTCTGCGAACGACCTGCGCCTCTTGATCAAGCTGTCAGGCGGAGAAACGCCGCAGTTTACGCCAGCACCCGGCGGTGTTCAGGGTTTATCCCTTGAGGATTCCGGCGACTAGAGTACGCCTAAAAGGAGAGCTTTAGAGAGAGGTCAAAAGAGCGCCCCGAAGAGAGATATAGGGACAGACCAAAATTGATTTCTATTGAGTGTTTTATTACGTGGCTTATTGAGAGTTTATTGAGAGTTCAACCAGCTTTCGAGAATAAGCCTTGCTGCAATCGCATCGAGTGCGTCTGAATTGCTAGCTGATGGATTGTCTTTGGACTCCTGGAGCACCGACCGCGCTTCAAACGTCGACAGTCTTTCATCCATCATTTCTGCGGGTAGGTGGTAGCGACCGTGTAGTCTGCGTGCAAAACGACTTGCCGTGACACCCATATCGCTCATTGTGTCGTCCATGTTGAGTGGCAGTCCTACGACAAATAGTGATGGCTGCCATTCTTTAATCAAGGCATCAAGTTGGTCCCAGTTCGGGATGCCGTCTCTTGCTTTGATAATGCCTACCGCATTTGCCGTGCCTGTCACTTTTTGGCCCACCGCAACACCAATTCGTTTTGTGCCGTAGTCAAAGCCCATCACTAAAGAAGACATTAACCGTGTCCTGGTGTTGGTGAGATCAAATTGAGATCAACACCGATCGTGTTTGCTGCTTCAATCGGGCGTGCCTCAAAGGGTATGTCAAACATGATCCGATGATTGTAGGGCGTAACAAGCCAGACATCTGCCTGGATCTCGCTTTCCAGTTGACCCGCAGACCATCCTGCATAACCTAGACCTGCGATAATTTGATTCGGTCCCGAGCCAGAAGACATGGCATCCACTAGATCTAACGAGGTTGATAAGGTCAGTTGATCATTCACTTTCACCGAACCTTCAAAGGTCGCATCGCTACTGTGGATAAAGAACAAACGGTCTTGCTCAACAGGTCCCGATTCAAGCAGGGTAACATCCGCGGCGCATTTGATGTCATGGTCAGCTAACAATTCCTTCAGATCCGCATTTAAGGGCTTATTGATTACCAGCCCGAATGCTCCGCTTTTGTTGTGCTCAATAAGCAGCGTTACGGATTGTGCAAAATAGTCGCCTTGCATTGATGGCATCGACACAAGAAATTGACCCGACAGTGATGTGAAGTCGTCCACGCTAGTAACTCCTGAGGGATGAGTTTTTTCTGAACTGCCAGGTTCTGATGATTTCCAGCACGTCAGTGGTTCGTCTGAGTTCGTCAGGGAAAGGCGCAAAGGGCGCTGCAAGTCTCACGATACTAATGGCGGCATCGTCCAGGACCTTGTGTCCCGATGACTCGAGGATCTCTACTTCTTTTAGGGAGCCATCCGGACTAACCGCCACCATCAATCGGAGCGAGCCATAAAGCTTGCTCTTACGTGCTTCCCGGGGATAGTTCAGGTTTCCGACGCTTTCTATCTTCCTGCGCCATGAATTGAGATAGAACGCATCAGCGCTGGATGCGGTCGACAAGCTGGTCAGGCGCTTGATTCTGGGTCGTTTTGCATAGGTTTGGCGTTGACGATCCAATCTTGCTTCAAGACTCGCGATTTCGAGCGCTCGCGTTAGGAGTGTTTTGTTACTCTCAAACTCTCTTGGCTCGGCTACAGTTTCGGTCAGTGCCTGGTCGAGTTTCACTTTCTTGTCGCTGGACGCGGTGGTGGTTACAACGGTTTGTAGCTTCTCGGCATCCTGCTTTGCCATTTGCTGAGGCAAGTCATCGCTGGTTTCCCGAACTTCGGTGTCTTGAAACTTGGCTTCGGTCAGGGTTGTCATGAGCGCCTTTTCTTCCAGCGCTCCGCTCCCAACCTGACTGAACTGGGCAAGAAAATCGGCTTTGTCCGGGGTGTGTTTACTGCGTTGCTGAGCCAGCGTGACCTCCATGGTGTGGGTTGATGGTTTGCTCGTAATGAACGTGAAATTGACCCCTAGAATAACGGCCGCATGAAGCGCGACCGCAAGAAAAAGCGTAAAGCTCAGTCTGTCGCCTGCGGTGACATTGGGCTCAAGCGCTGTCTGGGTAATCGCTGCCATCTATTTGGGCTGCAATATCTCGCTTTCGATAAAGTTCATGTAGTCCATGGCAATATCCAGATCGAATGCGACGTTTAGTTCTCTAACGCATGTCGGACAGGTGACGTTGATCTCTGTCAGATAGTCGCCGATCACGTCGATACCGACAAAGTAGAGCCCTTTTTCCTTCAGAACGGGGCCAACCTGGTTCGCTATAAAAAGATCTCGATCGTTAAGTTCCCGGCCGACGGCAGACCCACCCGCAGCCAGATTCCCTCGGGTTTCGCCTTTTTGAGGCACGCGGGCCAGGCCGTAAGGTACTGGCTCACCGTTAATCAGCAATATTCTGGTATCGCCCGCGACGATTTCGGGAATGTAACGCTGGGCCATAGTTTGTACCTGGCCATACGCCGTCAGAGTTTCGATGATGACCGACAAATTGTGCTCTGCGGGTGTCGCCCTGAAGATCGAAGAACCGCCCATACCATCGAGAGGTTTGTAAATGACGTCATTGTGTTTTGCATGGAACGCTTTAAGGCTTGCCGGGTCCCGGCTTACGATGTGTGGCGGACAGCACTCAGGAAATGTCAGCGCGAACAGTTTTTCGTTGCAATCCCTGATGCTGCCAGGTCGATTGAGTACCGGAACACCAGATTTTTCAATCATTTCAAGGAGATAAGTTGTGTAAATATATTCCATGTCAAACGGCGGGTCTTTACGCATAAGAATGGCATCAAAGGCACTGGCTTCTTGCATCGAAGAACTCAGAATGTCGTACCAGTGATCCGGTTCCTGATAGATATCCACGGTGTCAGAGCGAATCATGACCGTGCCGTCTTCAACACTCAGGTCTGACTGGGTAAATACAGATACCGTCCAGCCTTTTTCCCGAGCGGCCTGCATCATCGCTAAGGTGCTGTCTTTCTTGGGATTTATTGATGAAATAGGGTCCATCAATACGCCGAGGTGATAGCTCAAATTTTTTACCCTCTTGGCTCAAACAGCCTTTTGTGTGAGCATCTTGTCACACATCGATTTCAGGTGGTTTTGCCCCTCAACAGGCGGGCAGGTTAGTCCACATTGTAAACCAACTGACCTCAATGTGTGACAAAATCCCTTAGTTGTCGGGTACTTATGGATTGAGCTTAACAACTGTGTTACAAAAAGCGGTGCAACTTACCGGAAGCAATGCATTTTTCGTATTTCTGGTAGAATTCTCCCCGGCTCAATACCTGGTTTTAGGGTAGTTAATATGGACGACAATTTCGAAGGCGTAAAAGTCATGGTGATCGACGATTCCAAGACGATTCGTCGTACCGCTGAGACGCTGCTGTCCAAGGCTGGTTGTGAGGTCATCACGGCAACGGACGGGTTCGATGCGCTGGCAAAAATTGCAGATTCACTGCCAGCGATAATTTTCGTCGATATCATGATGCCCAGGCTCGATGGCTACCAAACGTGTGCGCTTATTAAGAACAACGCCAAATTTCAAAGTACCCCGGTCATTATGCTATCGAGTAAAGATGGCTTGTTCGATCGGGCGAAGGGACGAATTGTTGGTTCCGATCAATATTTGACGAAGCCTTTCAGCAAGGACGAGTTATTAAGCGCAATCCGCGATCACGTAAAAGTGGGTTGACGGCTGGCAGGGAGCTACCTGGATGTCAAAGATTCTAGTTGTCGACGATTCTCCGACTGAGATGTATCAGTTCAAGGAACTGCTGGAGAAACTCGGCCATGAAGTCATCACCGCTGACAATGGTCGTGACGGTGTGACGATGGCGGTGAATGAACAACCTGATGTTGTTTTGATGGATATCGTTATGCCTGACATGAATGGATTTCAGGCGACCCGTCAAATCGCCCGAGGTCCTGAAACCAAGCATATTCCCGTGATCATCGTCAGCAGTAAAAATCAGGAAACAGATAAGGTTTGGGGGCAGCGTCAGGGCGCCGCGGGCTACATCACCAAGCCGGTTAATACTCAGGAACTCGTCAATATCATGCAGGCGTGTATGTATGAGTGAGATGTCGGCATTTAGTGTGCTCGGTGAGCTGGCGCTCAGGTCGAGGCAGACGGCTATTGCGTTGCCGCCTGCACAGGTTACCCAAACACACACTACCGGGTTGGGTTTTAATCTGTTGGGGCAACGGTTTGTTGCTTCCATGGATGAAGTCAGCGAACTGATGCGGGTTCCTCAAGTCACGCGAGTGCCGGGCGTGAAAAATTTTGTGGTCGGTGTGGGCAACGTTCGCGGCCGTCTTATGACAGTGATCGATTTGGCTTTGTTTTTTGGTGAGCCTTCAAATTTTCCGCGAGCCCAGCGTCGGGTGCTTGCAGTAGAAGATGATGAAAACCTATTGGGATTTATCATCGATGAATCTTTAGGTATGCAGCATTTTCCAAGTGAAGCATATGACAAGCAGGCTGACGAGATACCAGACATGTTTTCCAGATTCGTAACAGGTGCTTACCTGATTGCGGGTGTTCAGTGGCCGTTGGTGAGCCTAGGTGAGCTTGCGAGCGACCCTAGATTGGAACAACTCGCCGTTGCGCGCTAGTGGGGATGAGCATGAACATAAAGAATAATGAGGTGAAGTGATGGCCGGCGAAAACAACTCTGCGAGTGTGCTTCGAAGCCCATTGCTGCTCGGCATGATTGCCTTATTGGTTCTCCTCGCCGCAGGCGTCGGGGCGAATCTGTTTTTCATGAGCGGTGGCCCAACGGGCGGCAGCGGCTACGTTAAGCACGGCGCCGAGCTCAAAGGGTTATCGCAGTCCATTGCGAAGCATGCAGCAATGGCAGCCGACGGAACTCGCGCATCGTTCGATGCGCTAGAAACAGACAAGGCAGCATTCACACGTCACTTAAGTACATTGCAAAGTGGCGATGCGGTTCTCGGTACGGTGCCTGCGTCGTCAAAGGGTGCGATCAAACAGGTAGCGTCCTGGTGGGCTCAACTAACCCCGAGAATGGATCAGGTGTTAGCGGGAAAGAGTGCGATTGCGAATCTCAAAGAGATGGGCGCGGACGTGAATATTAATCTGCAATTGATCCAGCAGGACAACAACAAAATTGTCAGGGCTTTGGTGCGTGCTGACGCCGCCGCTAACGAAATTGTGACAGCGCAGCGTCAGGCGCTGATCGTCGAACGAATTGCGCATGTGATCGACAAGATAATTGATCGCGGTGGTGATCAGGCGTTGCAGGATCAGTTTACTCGGGATAGCCAAACCTTCCGTGCAGTACTTCGTGGCTTCAAGAATGGTGACGTCAACCTAAGAATGGCGAAAGTGACCGACCCTGATGTCATTGAAAACCTGAACAGGATCGAAGGGCTTTTCAAATCCGTCGGTGTCAGCGCACAGACGATTGCCTTGCAAAGCAATCAAATTAGCAAGATGCGCAATGCCGTTGCGGCGCTGGATGGTGCTTCAGCTGAGATCAAGCCAGTGCTGGCGAGCTTGATTGAATCCCTGGCAGCTAATGACAGTTCTGATGCGATGGGGTCAAAAGAAATGGGTCTGGGATTGCTCGGCGGGATGTTGCTGATCTTTTTCGTGATCGCCTTTCTGATTTCGCGAGCATCAGATTCAAGCGTGACCAAAACCACCCAACAAAACGAAGAAAACCAGGCAGCGATTTTGCAGTTGCTTGACGAACTCGCAGACCTTGCGGACGGCGACCTGCGGGTACAGGCAACCGTCACTGAAAGTTTCACGGGTGCAATTGCAGACTCGATCAACTTCTCTATTGACCAGATGCGCGCGCTTGTCGCAAAAATTAATGAGACATCGGGCAAAGTATCTTCCGCTGCTGACCAGACACAAAGTTCTGTGAGCGCATTGTCTCAAGCATCGCAACGGCAGGCGGCTGAGATTGCAGACGTATCCGAAGCGGTAAACGAGATGGCTGTGTCGATTGACATGGTGTCGTATAACGCGGCGGAATCTTCCTCAGTTGCCGAACGCTCGGTGGATATCGCGAGTAAAGGTGCTGTGGTGGTGCAGAACACCATCGACGGTATGGACAGCATTCGTGGCCAGATTCAGGAAACAGCAAAACGAATCAAACGGCTCGGTGAAAGCTCACAGGAAATTGGCGACATTGTTGCGTTGATTAACGACATTGCCGACCAGACGAACATTTTGTCTCTTAATGCCGCCATTCAGGCCTCCATGGCGGGAGACGCGGGTAAGGGTTTCGCGGTCGTCGCCGATGAAGTTCAGCGGCTTGCTGAACGATCCGGTGCTGCGGCCAAGCAGATCTCGGCGCTGGTTAAAACGATTCAAAGCGATACCAATGAAGCGGTAAGTTCGATGGAACAGACCACGGCTGAGGTTGTGCAGGGCACTAAACTCGCGGAAGACGCGGGTGTAGCACTGGGCGAAATTGAAGGTGTGTCGAAGTCCCTGGCGGAAATTATTGAGAACATTTCTGATGCAGCCCGCCAACAAGCGGCTTCTGCGGGTAAGATTTCGAACACAATGAAAAGTATTCAGGAGATCACGACGGCGACCACGGACGGTACTAAGGTGGCGGCTACTGCGGTGGGTAATCTCGCAGAAATGACAGACGAACTTAGGTCATCGGTAACGGGCTTCAAGTTACCAGGATAGGTAAAAGGGCATGAGCGCAACACAGGATTACGTCGCCCTCGAATGGATTCGGGGTGAACTAGCAAATACGCTTCAGATTGCTCAGGTAGCGCTCGAGGCTGTGGCCGAATCTCCAGATGACGCCAGCAGTATGCGCTCGTGCCTGTCTGCGATTCATCAGGTTCACGGCACACTAAAAATGGTCCAGCTTGAAGGTCCAACTCAGGTGGCGGCCGAGATGGAGCAGTTGGCGCAGTCATTGATGAATAACTCTGTGCCTGAACTTCAGCTTGCGCAGGAAAACCTGATGCAGGCTATCCTGCAACTGCCAGCCTATCTCGACCGTTTGCATCGAGAACAAGAAGATTCGGAACGCAATTACCTGCGTATGGTGAATAACCTGAGGTCTGCGCGTGGTGAGGAACGTCTGCCCGGTAGTGGTAATGATCTAGAATTAGAAGTCAGCGGCCCAGATATATCGCCGTTAACCACGCCTCCTGCGGACGCGGTGGTGAATAATTTCTACCAGGCTGATGGCGAAGGTAATCTGCCGAAGATTCGGGCACGTTATCAGCAGTCTCTGGGTTACATCCTCAAAAAATCAGATATACGATCTAACCTGACCACGATCGGCAAGTTGTTCACGATGCTGATTAGACTCTGCGGAAAATCTCCCATGGGCCGGCTTTCGGAACTTGGAATCGCGGTAGTTGAGGGTATTGCCAACGGCGGTATTCGATTGGATAAAACGTCGGCGGGATTGCTGAAAAAAGTCGACGGCGCTTTAAAGCAATTAGCAGAAGCCGGGCAGGCGGGTCTTACAAAACCCGTTGATGAAGAACTCGCCAATGGGCTGATTGGTTTGATTCATGGCGCGCAGAAAGAAACTAAACGGATCAGAGCGCTGAGAGCGCTTTATGCATTCGAAAGCACCAATGTTCACGAGCAAGTATCCATCGGGCCCGACGATGAAACCATGTCGGCAGTGGCGAAAATACTGATCGAAGAAATTAGAGAAGTGACTGACAAATTAGACCTCTACGTGCGCTCGCAAGATCGCAATGTGGACTATCTCGTCGCGTTGCTACCCAATCTTGAAAAAATATCGAGCACGATGGTGGTGCTTGGAAGCTCCGATCAACAAGTCACAGTCGCTGAACAGATTGATGTGATCAAAGCGATGGGGTTTGATGACAGGCCCGATGAAGAAACACTGCTATCCATGGCGCAGTCGCTTCTTCAAATTGAGGCTTCACTTAGTGCGCTTGTTATCGATTCTGACGATGGAAGCCGGACCGACGATTTTGCCAACCTGGATGAAGCTCAGGCGGCTGTCGTTCGCGAAACCCGAAGGAGCCTTGCGTTAGACAAGGATGCCATCATCGAGTTTATTTCTGCTGATTTCGATCAGGCCAAACTCGCCGAACTACCGGATTCGTTGCGCGCACTTCGTGGCGGCTTGATGATTGTTAACCAAACGCGGGCTGGTGATGTTCTGGAGTCGGCCGCTAACTATGTGACAAGCGTCATCCTGGGAGGATCAGTAACACCTGAACTCGAACAGATGGATGATCTTGCTGACGCCATTACGTCAGTTGATTATTACCTGGAACGGCTTCTGGAAAACGCAGGCGATCCTTATCTCCAAATGTTGGAGGTCGCTGAAACCGCAGTCGCAAAATTGGGCTTTGCTGTTGGTGAAGAAGTCGCGTCAATAGCGGCTTCGGAAACCCTGCCCGATGAGGCGTTACATGAAGAGCTCGAAACGCCTGCAGAAGATCTGATAGAAGAAGATCTGGAAGAGCCGACCTCCCCGGTAGAAGTGGTCGAAATTGAAATCGAGCTAGAGGTTGCGCCGAAATCGGAGCCAGAGCCTTTTATTGCCGCAGAGGTTGCCGAAGAAATTATTGAAAAACCTGCAGCCGTTGAGCTCGAAGCCATTCTGCCGGTCGCCGAAGACGATCTGATTGACGGTGAGATCCTGGAAATATTTGCAGAAGAAGCAGAAGAGGTGCTTCAAACGATCGGTGAGTTTTTGCCGCTTTGGCAAAGCAACCCCGCCGACGAAGAAGCGCTTGCTGAGATTCGACGCGCGTTCCACACCTTGAAAGGTAGTGGTCGTATGGTTGGCGCCACGGTCGTGGGCGAGCTTGGATGGTCTGTTGAAAATCTGCTGAATCGCATCACGGACAAGACCGTTGAGCCTTCCCTGGCTGTCATGGATATTTTGGCCGAGGTAATCACCCGAATTCCAGAAGGTGTTGAAGCGTTTAAGCGTGGTGAACAACATGAATTCAAACCGCAGGGGATGGCTGATATTGCCGATGCCTTGGCAGATGGCCGAGAGCCACCTGCCATGGAAACCGCCGCCGATACCCTTGTCGAAAGTGATTCCGTCGAAGCACCTGCGTCGATTGAGCTAGGAGATGTCGAAGGGCTCAGTCAAGAACCCGTCGCGTTGGAAGCGTTAGAAGAGCCAGTCCTTGACGCAGCCGACGATAGCTTTGATCTCGATGCGGTTGATGAAATCGAATCTGAATTGCCTGAAGAATTACCGGTTCAGGAAAAGATCAATGCTATTGAAGACGCAGACATTGAGGTCTCTGATAAAGAGGAAAATGTCTTTGAGCTTGAAGACGTTGATGTGCTTGAAGATATCAGCTTTGAGGTTGTGGGAGTTCCGGAACCAATTATTGAAGAACCAACTACCGATGAGTCGACGATCAATGGTCAAATAACAGAAGAGCAGTCCTTCGATCTCGATGATTTGTCGGGTGACACAGAACCTGCGCCAGACGTTGAAGCGCTGAGTGCCGCGATCGATGAGCCGTCTGAAGACCTTGTTTCTGAAGAAAGTATTGAAGAAGACACCCTCGAAGATGAGACCCCCGAAGAAGAAAGCTTTGCGCTAGATATCGTTGAAGACATTGTGGAAATCGCTGCGGTGGATCCGGCTATTAACCTTATCGAAGAGTCTCCGGCATCAGGTTTGTCTACGGCAGACGAACTGCTCGAAAGCGATGATCTCGACCTCGATCAGATCTTTACGATAGAAGCCAATGAAAAGCTGGAAGTCATAGCGAACTTCGTCAACCAGGGTGCTGATGTATCTGGTGACGTCGTCGCCGCGTTCCACACCTTAAAAGGGTCGTCAGCGATGGCAGAGATTGACGCCATCGCCTCGGTTGCTGCGCCGCTTGAACAATTAACAAACGACTACCTGATCCAAAACAAGGCCTCTGATAGTTACCTCATCGAAGCGGCGTCACAAGCCGTTTTGATCATCCAGCGTGTTTTGAGTGACCTGTCCGCTTATCGATCCCAAGTGCCAGGTGGGCCTGAACTCATTGCTCGCATTGCCTCCGGCTCGAATCCGCAATTCGCGGAAAATAACTTCGATTTCCAGGAAATAATCCTGCTGAGCGAAGCAAACATTGCTGCGGATGGTTGGCAGGATGTAGAGGCGCTCATTGCAGAAATGAAGCACGCAGACGAGCAGGCAATCACGCTTGATCAGCCAGCATTGTCTGCGTTACTCCGCAGCATGTTAAGGGTTTATTCTCAATCACCAGGCAAACCAGACGATCTTACGCTGTCATTGATGAAGCGCGCGCACGATCATCTGGTCTTTATGTTTGATGCCTTGGCATCTTCACAGCTACTTCGGCCTGCAGACAGAGTCATTGCAGATCTTGATGCCGTCGTCATTGCGTCAGCCTCGGCTTTAGTAACCGAAGAAACCCCCGCTGTTGGCGTTGAGTCGATAGAAAAAACGACGCCATCAGAAACGCTCGAGCCAGCTTTAACTGAACTGCCCGCCGACAATATCGATGAAGATATCCTGCCCATCTTCCTGGAAGAATCAGAAGAGCTGCTCGAAGAAGTTGATCAGAGTATTCTGGGTTGGTCTGAATCCGGTCAGCCCGGCGAACATC
>JBLIIB010000010.1:0-36999 GCA_047634795.1 Candidatus Azotimanducaceae bacterium
GCAGCATGGTGCGGATCTGTTTAATCTGTCCGTCCCGGGCAATATCTATACTCGGATAATGAACCCGACAAATGATGTGCTGGAACAGCGGGTGGCAGACCTTGAGGGTGGGGTTGGTGCGCTTGTGGTAAGTGCGGGTAGTGCGGCTATTACCTATGCCATCCAGAATATTACCTCGCAGGGCACGAATATTGTCGCAACCCCTCAGCTTTATGGCGGGACCTATACGCTGTTCGCGCATATGTTTCCTAATCAGGGGGTCGAAGTACGCTTTGCTGAGAATGATTCAGCCTCGGCCATCGGCAGCCTGATCGATGAAAATACTCGCGCGGTATTCTGCGAATCCATCGGTAACCCGGCCGGGAACATCATTGATATTGAAGCCGTTGCCGCTGTCGCCCATGAGCATGGTGTCCCTCTCATTGTCGATAACACCGTCGCCACCCCGATGCTGATCAAACCGATCAGCTATGGCGCAGATATTGTTGTGCATTCCCTGACGAAATATATGGGCGGCCACGGTAACTCGCTTGGCGGCGCCATTATTGATTCTGGTAATTTCCCGTGGGCAGAACATGCGGACCGGTTTTCGATGATGACGCAGCCGGAACCGTCCTATCACGGTGTGGTTTATACGGAAGCTATGGGGCCAGCAGCCTACATTGGTCGTGCTCGCACTGTGCCGCTCAGAAACACCGGTTCGACGCTCTCACCCTTCAATGCCTTCTTATTATTACAGGGTCTGGAAACGCTGGCACTTCGAATGGAGCGTCATTGTCAAAATGCCCATGCGGTGGCGAACTATCTTGAAAGCCACGCAAAGGTGACGAAAGTCAATTTTGCAGGCCTTGAAAGCGATCCCTATCATGAGCTTGCGCAGAAATACTGCGATGGCAACCCGGCTTCTCTGCTGACGTTTGAGATTGAGGGTGGATTTGATGCCGCAGTGAAGTTTTACGACCAACTAGGGTTGTTTAAGCGCCTTGTGAATATTGGCGATGCCAAATCATTAGCCTGTCATCCGGCGTCTACTACACATCGTCAGATGACTGATGCAGAACAGGCCAAGGCCGGGGTCACGGCTGGCATGATTCGGTTATGTGTCGGGATCGAGCATGAAGAGGATATTCTTGCAGATCTGGAACAGGCGCTTTCGGTAGCTTGAGGAGGCTCGTGAGTAGCCGTTTGATTCAATAGTGGTGTTAAAGGTGATCTGATCAAGCGGTCAAGTCGGTTTTCTCTATCCAACAGTGGCAAGTCTTACCAGGAAGGTGTGGAATATGGATCAGGCAACGCTCTTGTGGGGAACTTTTTTCGGAGGTATTGGTATTGGTTACGTGATGTACGGGAAGAAGCAGAAGAAGCCTATTCCCTTCGGTTGTGGGATTGCGTTGATGGGTTTTCCTTATGTCGTCTCTGGGACCTTTGCGCTCGTCGGCGTTGGCGTACTGCTGATGGTGGTGCCTTTCGTCGTGAAAAGGTAATGGCCTGATACAACCATTGGCGTTCTAAACCCAGAGGGCCAATCGCTAAATATCCGCGTCAATAGAGACGTAAAAAAAGGGCCACTCGGGGCCCTTTTTTTATTCCTACATCATCTGAATTAAAACCTCACTACACCTTCCAGGTAGTAGGAACGTCCAATGCCAAGGTTCTGAAACTGGCTGCCTGCAATATTGTAAGCATGCTGAATCACCATTTCGTCACTCAAGTTCCTACCTGTCAGAGCGACTTCCCAACGTTCGTCGTTCGCAGAAACGGCAACACGAGCATCGTACTTGGTAAACGAATCTTGCTGCGAATACGCAGCCTGAGTTGGCTGAACGAAGTAGTCATCGGAATGGTAAATCGAAGCAGACGCCTTAATGAGCATCGTGTCGGTTAACTGCGATTCCCAAAGCGCGCTGAGATTGAATTCCATCTCAGGGGACCGCTCCAACCGTTCACCCTTCTGATTTTCAGTGTTGGTGGCGGGATCACAGTCGGAGTTTGCCGGCGCACCGCTCGCGTCTTCCACACACTGCGCCCCGGCAAAGTCGTCATATCCTGCGTCGATCACAGAGATCGACGAGTGAAGTCTGAGGTTAGCAGACGCCTGCCAGCTCACTTCAACTTCAACGCCGTCAACAGTCGCACTACCGGCGTTTCCGATGATGAACTGAGTTCCGTCGTAGTTTGACGTTTGGAGGTTTTTGAACTCCGTTGTAAACAACGCGGCGTTGAGGTTGACCGAGCCACCAGCCAGAGTGGTCTTCAGACCCAACTCCCAGCTTTCCGCTTCTTCATCTTCGAAGTCGAAAACACCGTTACCGGTTTGTAGCGTCAGACCGCCTCGAAGGACATCGGCATCAACAGCAGAGACGCCGGCGAACTGTTGTAGATACGCTGAATCTCCGACTCGCTGTAGCATCTGGTTGCCGAGGTTGCCGTCGTTCGCTTTCATGCCGCCTGATTTTGAGCCTTCAGCGTAGGACACGTAGGTCATCGTTTGATCATTGAGTTCGTACTGGACCTTGATCGATGGATCGACGCTATCATCGGACCGATTTTGTCTGAACAAATACTCAGCGGTATGACCCGGTGCGCTTTGTAAAACACGTAGAGGTTCAAACGTATTGGCTGTTGGGAAGGTTAAAGGAAAAGCGAAACCCACTGCATCCTGATCTTCGTCGGTGTATCGCACGTCTGCAATCACGCGCAATCGTTCATTCACGTTCCAGGTCACCTGTCCGTACATTGAATAGGCTTCGCTGTCTCGAGAAAAGTTTCGATCCATGCCGGAGCCGGAGGTAAATGCCAGGGCGAGTGGTGGGATATTCTTCCCAACGGCAATGGGTAGTCCAATAGCTGCTTGCCAGAACAACGGATGGAAAGGTGACAGTTGTCTTGTCGTTAGATCAGACTCTTGGTACCAGATGCCGGCGATATATTCGATGGTCTGATCTGCAGGTGATAACAATCGAAGTTCGAGAGTGGTCTGGTCATACTCGTCTTCTAGGGCGGTATTGAGAATCGCCTCCGGATGGCCGTCTACGTCAAGAAACCAGTCGTTTTTGTATTCCCAATAGCCCGCAACCGCCATGATGGAATGACCAGCAAGTTCGGTATCCATCTTCAGTGTCAACGAATTCCACTCGTAATCGTAGAAGTCTTCCTCGAGTTCGCCAGTGCTGACACTGCGCACATCGTCTGCCCGGTACTCTGCATTGGGGTCGGTGGTGGACAGTGACATCAGTCCTGGTGAGACCAACTGGTTGTTTCGACCCTCAGTATTGGACTCGCCGGATTCGAGTTTGAAATAAAACGAAGTGACATCGGTCGCATCCCACTCTATGCCCAGTCTAAATGCGTTCACTTCCTGGTCACCGTCTTCATCTACGGTGGCAATGTTCTCGGTGTAGCCGTCGAGATCGCTGGTTTTAATGGCAAGCCTGGCGCGCACGTTATCTGACAGTGGGCCAGAGATGTAGCCGTTAGCGCTGTATCCGCCGTATTCTAATTCGGTGCTGAGTCTTATCTCCGCTTCGAATTCATCGGTGGGTCGAGCGCTAATTGAACTGATCGCACCAGCAATCGTGCTTTTGCCGAATAGTGCACCCTGGGGACCACGTGCGACTTCCAATCGTTGAACGTCCAGAAACGCAGACTCCATGCACTTCCCGCGCCCGCAATAGACGTCGTCGATGTAGATGGGCACGGAGGAGTCAAATGCGAGGTTTGTGATACCTGAGCCTAATCCGCGAATACGGACCGCCCAACTTCCAAATGTTTGCTGTACCTGGAGACCGGGAACAAAGTTCTGAATATCACTGATATCTTTTATGTCAAAGTTATCAATAAATTCATCGGTGATCACACCGACTGATATCGGTACGTCCTGAAGATTCGAAGCTCGCTTGGTGGCGGTGACGACAACTTCTTCAAGCATTTCCGCGGCGTTAGCCCACCCCGTGACAACGAGCATGGTTAACACCAGAATCAAATTACGTGATTGCGTAGGCATATTTCTCCCCCTTATTGGATCGTTATGACCTGATGGAGTTTGCCAACATGCGGGAATTAGTCAAGATATTTGACTATTGAAGGGAAAGGTTTTGTCCATTTATTTGACTAATTATCCCGGGCTTTCCGGATAAGCAGGATTTATTACGCCTTCGTGACGAAGTCTCCCCAGTCCTGTGACAACGCCCCTTTAAGCGACTTCAGTTCATCTTTACCAATCCGCTCGCCCAGTTTTTTATCCAAATGCTTCAACAGCTGGATTACCGTGTCACGCAACTCAAGCGAGTCTTCACAAAACGCGTACTGTTTCGAACGACCGTCCTCCCTGTCGGGTACGACTTCAATGATGTGTGCATCGATGAGAGGTTTTGCCATGGCGTGGACATTCTGGCGGGAAGCACCCATGCAATGGGCAATGTCGGATGGCTTGGTAATACCTTGAGCGATGTGGATCAGCATCACCGACTGCGTTCGATTGAATGATTGCAGGTCTCTACCGGCGAGGATGCTTTGCAAGCTAATGTCGTACCAATCTATCGCTTTGACTAATTCTGCAAAGATACCGAGTGATCTGCGGGGGCGGGTGTCTTTTTTAGGCTTGCGAGCCACTGGGTAAGGCCTCTAATTTCATAGCGGTGTGTTGGAAGGCAACCCCAGCAGGAGTCTGCCATATGATTCTGTTGCAATGTCTAGGTCAAAGACAGTATGGCAGGACAGGGTCTCTAGATCACGTAACGCGCGACCAAATGCGTTGGACAGATTATGGGCGTGCGCGCCGCTGACTTCGACCACTTCTCTAACAATATTTCTAGCTTCGCGAACAATATGGCCAATTCTTACCCTGAATTGCGCTCGTTCGATATCCGGGCAGATCTCACCTGATTCGCCCCAGACGGTCACGTCTCTCGCGATCTGTTGGAGGGTCGTGTTGAGGGTCTGGGCTCGAACAGTGAGGTGCGCCAATCTGGATTGTGCCAGCGCGCGCTCAGACTGTTTGTCCTGCGTACCATATACAGTGCGTTCCTGTAGCCGTTCCCTGAAGCGTTCTACCGTTCGTATTGCGCATCCGACCGCCGGAGCCGCCGCAGTAAGGCCCAGTACGGGGAGCATCGGCATTCGGTAAGTCGCGGTCTGGTGGTACCGTGCGCCCGGACTGTCGCCAGCACGCATTTCTGCCAGATTTTGGCGAAGGTAGTCAGGTACGAAAGCGTCTTCTATGACAATGTCGTTACTACCCGTTCCTGCCATGCCCGACATCTGCCAGGTGTCGATGATTGCAGCATCGGCAATAGGGAGCGCATACATGCAAAGTTCCGGCGGGCCATCGTGATCCGTTAATGCGCCGACTAACACCCAATCGGCGTGCATCACTCCGGTACCCCATTCCCAGTGACCACTGAGTCGATAACCACCATCGACTTTTGTTGCCCTCCCTTTTGGGGCTAGCGCACCTGGTGCGATGAGATATTGTTGATTGCCAAAGATGTGATCCTGAGCCTGCTGGTTGTAAAGGCCAATTAACCAATTGTGCTCCATACAAAAGGTAACAACCCAGGCCGTGGCAACATCTGCTCCGCCGAGGGTCACGCCAACTTCCATGAAGCCTTCAAGGCTGAATTCAAAACCGCCATACTTCTTCGGCACAAAATAGCGATAGGCCTGGGTGCCTTCGATGGCCTTCATCACACTGTCTACTGGCTTTCGGCTTCGCTCTGCTTTTTCGGCATGTTCTTCCAGCATTGGCGCCAGAGATTTCAGATTTCCTATCAGTTCTCTTTCTTCCATTAGATTTTTTCCCTCGACTTCATTTCTGCGAGTTGGTTTATGTCAAATTATTTGATTGTTTATAGTACAAGATTCCCTCCCTAGTGCCACGGCTGAATCGATAGAGCTCAAGCAAAGTCAGAGGAAACTGCGCGAAATTACCTGCAAAAGCCTGTAATGGCGCCGAATGTTTTTGTAATAATATTTGACTAATTCCGCCAAAGCATTTTTGATGTATTCCTTTGGTTGTACATTCAGGGAGCTAGATGTGACGGTTAAGAATGTGGTGAAGCACTTACCAACGAGTCTGGTAGGCAGTTACGCTCAGCCGAACTGGCTAATCGATAAATCGCGCTTGGGGCAGTCCTTGCCGCCGCGGGTAGTGCTCAATGACCTATGGCGAATAAGTGTGGAGCATCTGGAGGAAGCCCAGAACGATGCCACCCTGATCGCACTAGATGATCAACATCGAGCCGGCGTTGATATTGTTACCGATGGTGAAATGCGCAGGGAAAGTTACTCGAATCGTTTTGCTAATGCGCTGACAGGAATTGATCTGGATAACCCCGGTGAAGCTATCGATAGAACCGGCAAGGCCGTGCCGGTTCCTCGCGTGACGGGACCCATACAACGATCTGGTCCCGTCGAAGTGCCTTTTGTCGCGTTTTTAAAGGCGCATACCGACAAGCCTATTAAATTGACATTGCCCGGTCCTTTCACCATGACTCAGCAGGCACAAAACGATTACTACCCGGATGATGGATCGCTTGCGATGGCCTATGCCGCGGCGGTTAACGAAGAAATGAAGGCGCTGTTCGCGGCCGGTATCGACATCATCCAACTCGACGAACCCTACGTTCAAGCTAGGCCTGAAGCCGCAAACGAGTACGCCTTGGCAGCGATCAACCGAGCGCTTGAAGGTGCAACAGGTACCACCGTCCTGCACGTCTGTTTCGGCTATGGTAAACACGTTGCAGACAAGCCCAAGGGTTATGCCTTCCTTGATGAACTTGATAGATCTGTCGCCGACGAGATCTCCCTTGAATGTGCACAGCCCAGGTTGAAACTTGACCTTGTTCAGGGACTGCCTTCCAAGCGTGTTCATGTCGGGGTCATTGATTTGCGGGACACGACGGTAGAAACACCGCAGTTGGTTGCGGAACGAATTCAGGCTGCGCTAGAGTATTTACCACCGGAGCGATTGGTTGTCGCACCGGACTGCGGTATGAAATATCTCTCGCGTGAGGTCGCGTTCAGTAAATTATCCAGCATGGTTGCTGGTCGCAATCTCGTCGCAGAATAAGGCAACCCAATGAGTTCAAAACCCAGTACTGCCTACGCTTGGTACGTGGTCCTTATTTTACTGATCGCCCAGATGTTCTCTTTTCTTGATCGGATGATCATGGGGTTGCTGGTTGGGCCTATTCGGCAGAGCTTTGAGATATCGGATACCCAATACAGCCTGCTGGCAGGGCTCGCATTCTCGTTATTCTATGCGGCCATGGGTTTGCCGCTCGCGCGTATTGCAGATCTTGGGAACCGGCGAAATCTTATTTCCGTGGGGATTGCGGCGTGGAGCTTTATGACTGCGCTGTGTGGGCTCGCGCAGGGATACTGGAGCCTTTTTGCCGCGCGAGTTGGGGTTGGCGTCGGCGAAGCGACATTGGGTCCCGCTGCCTATTCGATGATTACTGACTACTTCCCAAAATCTATTCTGGCCCGCGCGCTGTCGGTTTACATGATAGGCGTGACGCTGGGTTCTGGATTAGCCTACATGGTGGGCGGCGCGGTTGTGGGTTATGTCTCGAGTATGGATGAAATCAAATTGCCCGTGCTGGGCGAGATGGAGGGATGGCAACTAACTTTTTTCATTGTCGGGATTCCGGGGCTTATTGTTTCGGCGTTGGTCGCCACTACGGTGCGAGAACCGATGAGAAAAGGTGCGAGCGTAGAAAATACAGATATTCCCTTTCGAGATGTTGTCAGGTACGTGGTTGAACGTAAGCATGCTTACGCAGGACATATATTCGGCATCTCGATTTTCATCATGGTTGTCTATGCACTGAATCTTTGGGGACCAACCTATTTTATTCGATTGTTCGGCTACTCTGCCCCCCAGGCGGGTTGGGTATTCGGCCTCATCATGATCAGCGCAGGCACGGCGGGTCTTTTACTTGCCGGCACGCTAGCAGATCGTCTTGTCGGTCGGGGTGTTCAAGATGGCTACATCAAAGTCATCCTGTTCAGCATGGTGGCGATTGTGCCCTGCACGGTAGCGCTTGGGTTCGTAGAAAATGACAGGCTTGCTATTGGTTTCATGTCCGTAGCCATTTTCTTTTCGGCCTTTCAGGGCGGGATTTCGGGCGGGGCGATCCAGCTCATGACGCCGAATCGAATGCGTGGACAGGTCATGGCATTGTTTCTGCTCACCGCAAATTTGATTGGATTGGGGCTCGGTCCGACGGTCATCGCGCTCGCAACAGATTATGTATTTGGGTATGACGCCGCGATCGGTAAATCGATTGCGCTTTGTGCCGCGGTGCTCTGTCCCATCGCCGCATTTATTCTTTGGCGCAGCCTGGGCAGCATTAACGTCTTACTCGCAGAGCAAATCGCTGCGGAACAAACTGGCCAGAGCGAATAAAGGCCCAGACCGAATAAAGGCCCAGACCGAATAAAAGCCCAGACCGAATAATGGCTCAGGCTGGATTAAGAAGCGATATCAGAAACAACAGGAACCACCGACGAAGGAAGTTACCATCATGGAATTGAATTACCGTGGCAGCCAATCAAATGAGCTGCCAGACACTGCTGATGGGCTGGTCGATCGGATACAGTCTCTTGTCCCTCTAATCGCTGAAAACGCCACAAAAGCAGAGGACGAGCGGAAACCCGTGGATGAAGTCATCACAGCGCTCGAGGCAACCGGGGTATTCAAATCGTTTGTCCCAAAACGTTTCGGCGGCTATGAACTTGATACTCAAACTTTTCTCGATATCGGAATTGCCGTGAGCCAGGCCTGCACATCAACCGGATGGGTGGCCGCGTTCTATATGGAACACAACTGGATGCTGGCGCAATTCCCACCAGAGACCCAGGACTCTATATTCGGTCAACAGCCCTACATTCTCGCGCCAGCCAGTATTACGCCCAGTGGCGTTGCCGAAAAAGTCGATGGCGGTTACAAAATCAATGGCCGATGGGGTTGGGGTACAGGTGTTATGCATGCTGACTGGGTTCTGCTTAACGGCATGGTTCAGGGTGGAGACTTCCCGGAACCGCGATTGTTTATTGTGCCGATCAGCGACATCACAGTGGATGACACCTGGTATAGCGCTGGTATGGTTGGCACCGGCAGTAACGATATGGTGGCCAAAGAACTCTTCATACCGGAGGCGCGTAGTGAATCTTTGCCTAATATGGCCATAGGCAGAGGGTCAGGGACAGCGATCAACGATTCACCTCGATACAAACACCCGATGCCAACGCTGCTAAGTTTGGCCGCTGCAACACCCGCGATAGGCTCGGCAAAAAGGTTGCTTGAGGTTTTCCAAGAGCGTCTTGGTGGACGGGCGATTTACGGCACACTGACGAAACAGGCCGGGCGCCAAAGCGCGCAGGTCCTGTTAGGCAACTCGACGGTTCAGGTTCAGAGCGCAGAAATCTTGATCCGTGCTGTTGCGGATCAATTGGATTCCTGGGGACACCGTGAAGAAGTCTGCCCCCCGGAAGAGCGATGTCGAATGCGATTGCAGATCGGCCAAGCCGTTCAATCCTGTCGCGACGTTGTTCAAAATTTGATGAAAGCCAGCGGAGCAGGTGCTCACATTCGTCCGCATCCCGCGCAGCGGATTCTTCGGGATATTAACACGTTGTCCTGCCATACGGTCTTCGACACCGACATTGGTGGTGAAAATTACGGGCGAATTATTTTAGGTATGGACCCAGCTTCTCCTGTTTGAAGCGCCCTTTTATAGAATAAGTGTTTGAAGAGACTTTTTTGAACAGAAGTGTTTGAAGAAAAAATTTCGAATAGGGAATACTGAGGAGAGAAAGTGAAATTACTTTATATCGAAGCCAGCCCGCGTAAAGAAAAATCTTGTTCTAGCCGCGTTGCTAACGCATTCATTGAGGCATACAGGCAGGCAAATCCCGGAGACGAGGTGGAACATTTGCCATTGTTTGATGTCGAGTTGCCGAGCTTTTCAGGTGAAGGTGCCAATCAGAAAATGGACCAGATCATGAGCATGGCAGCGGGAGGCGAGGACATTGCTGTCGAAGGTGAATGGGCCGGTGTCGTTAAAGAAATAGAGCGATTAAAAAGTGCTGACAAGGTGCTGATTTCTGCGCCTATGTGGAATTTTTCTATTCCCTATCCGTTGAAGCACTATCTGGACCTTGTCTGTCAACCCAGCCTGAGTTTTTATGTCTCCCAAGGGAAGTACATTGGCATGATTACGGGTAAGCCGATGCAATTGGTTTTGGCCAGTGGCAGCCCCTACGAAGTCCGATTCCCACTTGAGACCGACGGGACAAAGACAGATTTTCAAAGGGCATACCTTGAACATATAGCTCGCTTCATTGGTTTCAGGGATATTGGTGTGATCAAGATTGAACCAACCGGCATGCTCGCGCCCGATACGCTTGAAGAGATGCTCGTCAGCCAATGTGAGAACGCGGCAATGGTGGCGTCTAGTTTTTAGCGCTTGGGTTTCGAAGTGAATTTTGGCGGCCGCTTTTAACAACAAGCAGGATTGACAACATGCCACCACTAACCGCCAATACCTCATCTAATTCCGCAGGCGGACCCCACCATAGTGCCGCGGTTGTCAGCCTCCCACCACCTGGCGCCGACAGGAACCAGCGAGCTTCAGGAAAATGTACGAGTCAGAGCCCAGGCGGCAGGAGTGTCCAGTTTTAGGACCCGTCACGGGTGCCGCGTTTCACTTTACCCTGATGGCCACAAAGTGGAGATGAGCAAAGACACCGAGGACGCGCTCGAGCACAGTCAGCTTATGCAAGAAAGAGCTGGCGCAGAATAGGAGCGCTGGCTTGCAGGGGATCACAAGGCGAATAATAATCTGCGGGGCGCTGCTGATCACTAGAGTCGGCCTATGGAGAGCGGTGGCTCTCCTGTTAGCTAAGCTCTAGCTCTAAGGACAGCTATAAGCGCTAGCTCTAAGGACTAGGCTTCGAGCTAATGGGCCACACCAAGAGGTTCACCGCGACCTATTGTCGAATGCCTTCTACGATCAGATAGACGTCAACCTGTCCTATCCAGGCAGGCAGGCCGTAGTCACCAGCATTTAGCGTTACTTCACCTTCGAAGCCGCTGCGGTATCCACCCCAGGGGTCATCTCCCTCACCTATTTTTTTTACAGCAATGTCCACTGTCTTCTTAACACCGCGAAGGTTCAATTCGCCCGTAAGCGTTCCTGACGTTGCAGTGCCCTTGTAGTTCTTGCCGTTAAACGTGATCGTCGGATGAGTGTCCACGTCAAAGTATTGCGATCCCCGAAGATGCTTGTCGCGTTCTGCGTGATCCGAGTCAAGGCTTCCAACGTCAATCGTCACATTTACCCTTGAGTTCTCAGGCGCCGCGGGATCATGGGAAAAGGTGCCTTCAAAATCTTCAAAGTGCCCAAGAATATATGAATATCCCAGATGACTCGCTTTGAATGTAATAAAGACATGTTGACCGGGCTTATCGAAAACATAGTCTGCAGAATAAGCGGGCAAGCAAGCCATTGACGTGGCAACCGCCGCGAGCAGGGTAAAAATTATTTTCATAGTTAACTCCGTTTAAGAGAGGCTGGTAGAATTCGACGTAGCGTATTGTCCTTGTCAAAAAAATGATGCTTTAGTGCAGCGCTGGCATGTATTGCTGCAAGACCCAATACAAAATAGGCGATGTATTCATGAGCGATGCCTGCGATATCTTCCTGATCTGGCAGGCTAATGAGGGCCGGGAAAGTGAACCAATCGAAGACCGAAACACCGCTGCCTTCGGCCGTGGGAATGAGATAGCCGCTAACCAATACGACGACAGCCCCAATACCCAGCAGCCAATGTGCCACCAAACTGCTTTTAGTTTCCCATGCTTTATGGCTAGCCAGATTGGCAGGTTTTTTAACGAGCCTCCTCCATATAGCGCGTATCAACAGGACAACAAGAAGTAACATGCCGATGCTCTTGTGCCAGTGAGGCAACGTCGTATACCAGGGATCGTAATAGCCGAGTGTCACCATATGCCAGCCAAGGCCAAACAAGCCGATGAAGGTCAATGCAATCATCCAGTGCAAAAAGCTGGAGATCAGGCCGTATCGAACCGGGGTGTCAGATAACTGGATTGCCACTTGGCGTCCCGAAAGGTTAAATAGTGATTCCTGTTTACAGGAATTCTTTGAATAGGCCAACTTCGAAAAAGGGGGCGCCGACATGCGGTTCGAAGGCCCTTTAGCGCGCTGGGTCCGGAATCTAAAGATGTTAACCTCTGGCAGAGCCAACATAGTGACGGCTCGCCTCATAAAAACTCGCGATGGCATTGAATTTGCGGATCGCAGGAAGCAACGGATGGTCCTTTGCTTTCTCCGCGAACGCCCTGAAATCTGATTCTTGCTCCCATCTCGCAAAGTGCAGAAAGCCGCTACCATCTTGTCGTTCATTGAGCCGACTATCGATGAACCCCGGTTGTATGCGAAGAAAACTATCGATGTACTCGTCTAACAGGCGCAGGGCGTCTTGATGATTTTCTGTTGTAGTCTCAAACGTTACTGCGACGATAAAATCCATTTACCCAAGCCCAGTGGATTGCCATGCGTGAAGCTGGAATCCGTGATCAACGCTCCAGCGCCAGACGGTTAGGAATCGATTGACCAGTTTTTTATCCTGACCGTCCTTTGTGACATCTCCGAAAACCACGCCTTCAAGAATGAACAATTCTCCAAAGCTACGAATGTTTGAGTCCCTGACATCCAGCGAGTGATAAACCGTTGTACCGCTTGCCATGATGTCTAGAAAACTGGTTTTTGAATCTGTCTTGCCAGAAGAGTGTGTCCAACTGAGATCTTCAGCAAGGTAGGCGCCTAGCGTTTCGGTATCACCGTTCACCATCGCGCCGCGTCTTCTCGCGTCGGCTTCCATTAATTCTTCAGCGTTACTCACCGTTCCTCTCCTTGCGTTCAGTTGTGTTCGCCAGGTCCTTAGCGGTTGGGACCGCGCCCCAGTCTAGTTCCAGCAATTGGTGTAATTCATCGATGTTGCTGCGACCGATACGTTGCGATAGTACCTGCTCAATTCGGGCAAGTCCGCCCCTGGCGATTTCCCGCATCTGCTCGCCTTTTCTTGTAAATCTAAGTACTTTTTGTCTGCCGTCATGGGGATCGGGATCAATCACAATGAGTTCTTTCGACTCCAGTTCCTTGATGCTCTGACGAACCGCCTGCTTGGTGATTCTTAAGTGCTTTGCAATATCGCGCTGACGGCGTATGCCGTCACCAATGCAGATCATCATCATTGACTGAGCCCGGGGAAGAGAAAACCCGGCTTGATCCAGCATGTAGTTCTGCAGACCGTCATCCATCCAGTAAAACGCGTGGATGAGTGTACGACTGAGAGGTTTTGCCAATTGATCTTCGCTGGTGTTCTTGGTCGCAAACCCAGTGCGCGCTTCGATTATTGTCACGCAGCGCCCGTAATGGGCTGTCCGTTGGCTTTGATACCTTTTTCGTTGACGGGTAAATCCGCTATCGGAACGCCTTCCGACAAGGTGGCGCAAAATTCGAGCATGATGCCGTCTGGATCAAAAAAGTAAAATGATCTTAGCCAGGTCTTGTCGTTTGGCATGTCCGACGTTCGTTTCGCGTCGCCGCTAATGACGTCATCGTGATTTACGACTTTGGAACAATCAATGCCGCGGGAAACGAGTTCTTCCCTGTACCCGTCAATCTTGTCCTTCGATACTGAAAAAGCGACGTGATTCATTGAACCATGTGCAGAAGTAATGGTTCCATTTCCCGACGCCACAAGGTTTGCAGCAGATGCAACGCCAGGCTTTGCGGTCTCAGCGTCATTAAACCAAAAGAAGGCTAATTCCTGACCATTCCCCATATCAAAGAAAAAGTGCTGCCCATAGCCAGCGTCCAGATCGAAGCCTTTGTTGAGCGTCATGCCCAGTTTGTTTGTGTAAAACTCGACGGTGCGTCCCATGTCTTTGCAGACCAGCGCCAAGTGGTGAAGTCCGCCTATTTCAAATGAATTATTCATGTTCACTCTCCTTCCCCCATGCGTTTCCAGCCCAGTCCGCGGGGACGCCATCTACGGGTGGGGGGACCTCTCTAACACGTTCATCGACATCATCGAATTCAAGGCGCAATGCCTTGCATGAAACCGCGTGCAGGTTGTAACCGAGCACGTGGTACGTGATTTCCAGAATGTCTTCGTCTGAAAAATGTTTGTGTATCGCGTTAAATAATTCATCAGAAGCCCGGCCGCCCTGCAGAATCAATGCATCGCTCCAGGCCAGTACAGACCGTTCTTTTGCGTCGAACACCTGTGATACCTGCCAGTGCCCGATCGCATCAATTTTCTCGTCTGTTACGCCGTTTTTCCGAGCTGCCTTACAATGTTGAGAGAATACAAACTGGCTACCCTGGGTGTAACCCGCGCGCATGATGGCAATTTCACGAACAGCGGGATCCAGTTGGCTAATGCTCTTGTCGGCAAACATCCCGAACATGCCGAAGTGGTTAGTGGCGTGATCGAAGATGTATGGAACCAGCGCAAAGACTGACCACCAGTTTCCCGGTGTACCGGTTGCCGTGCCCGGCTCGGCAACTGGATCTCGCTCGCCAAACAGGCGATCATAAAACTTCAGTACATTTGCTGGCGCTTCTGCTCGTGATACCTGTCTCAATCTCGGCATGCTGATCTCCTTTTTGCAATACTATACGTCTCATCCTACTGCCGGAGCATAATTATAGTCAATAATATTGACGAATAAATGATTGTCGCAGCGTGGCCGGTACCTGAAAGCACGCGACTAATATTGAAGACTAACGTTCGAACGCTTGTTCTATGCATTAGTTCTATGCACTAGTTCTATGCATTAGTTCTAGCAATAATTTCCAGGCAGTCGTTGAAGACTGGCGTTCTGGGCTTGTGTTCCGGGCCTATTTTCCGAGCTAATGTTCCAGGCCTCTGTCCTGGGCTAGTAATCAGGCCTTTTCGTTTAGCCAGGCCGCTATGATATCCGCGACCTTATCGCGTGCATTAGCGGGTTCGACGAGATAATGGTCACCGACCATCATTTCCATGTGTTTGTCGCTCGACGCAAGCGAGTCATGGATCAACTGAGCGTCTTTTGGAAATACACCGGTATCGGCATCACTTTGAAGAATGAGTGCGGGTTCATCAATTCTTTTCAGGTGAGGAATACCGCTGCAGTAAGAATCTCTTAGGCTCCACATTGATAGCCAGGTTCTGATCGTATTGGTCAGGCCAATGCCTCTGGGTGAAAAGTTGGCGGCCTTTGGGTCGCCGCCATAACACCACTGCGGGCGTCGGTTGTTCGGGTCTATGGTTGGATCCATCAAACGTAGATCTGCCCAGGTTCGATACATATTGAAGGCACGATCCGTTATGCCATGTTTTGAAAGCCGGTCGAGTTCTTCATAGCACCAATCAGTAATTCGATGATTTCTGGCTACCTGTGCGTCGCGATATTTCTCGATGAACGCATCTGAGTAGGGCCTCTTATGCAAGTCGTCATACATGTTGAGCGCCGGGTCGATACTCGTTGGATCTTTTTCATCAGTGATCGATGGATCGAACCATTCTGTTAACACTTCAGGTCGGCCGCCATGTGCGCAAAGGGAGATATAAAGATCTGCAGGCTCTATTTCCTCAAGCGCCTTGGGAAGTTCCAGTCCGGGCGTTGGTTTCATCGTCACACCTTTGGACTGCGACTGGTAAGCCGCCATGAGCGAACCACCGCCGGAGTTCCCGAGTATTACCACCTTCTCAACACCCGCAACCTCACGTAACCATTTAACGCCTTCGCCAATGTCGATCAGGGCATGTTCCAATAAAAAAGCGTATTCCAATCCACGAAACCGTGTATTCCAGCCGAGGAAGCCATAGCCTCGCGCAGCCATATATTCACCGAGGTAGTGCTCACTAAAATCAACGTTGTAGTGGGTCGCAATGAGTGCAACTTTTGGCCTTGATGCAGCGGGTTCAAAGTACAATCCCTGGCAAGGGTTAAAACCGGCACCGTTTCTGGGACCGGTGGGGGAGGTGGTTGAAACGAAGGTTCGTTTGGTTTCGACCATGTCATCAATTCCTTTGTTGTCTTTAGGTGTTTGTGGGCAGATACCAGATGGGAGATGACCAGGCCCGCTCTTGAACTTTTACATCTGCGCCTGGGAACTCATTACAGCGATTCTCATTACGGCACAGGTGCGCAGACCATCGCAGGGTTTCCGCTTCAATTACTCGGACATACCAGAACGCAGGTTCGAGGGCTGAAAAATCCGGATCTGTCCAGACAACACATTTTGCGGCAGCTGAGCCTTCCCATAGGGTTAGGACTGTTTCTATATAGATGCCTTCGTTTAAAGTGCCTTTAATGATCTCGATTTTCTGCAATGGCATCTGATCGCCTGCAACGGTTAAACGAAAATTCGGTTCGCCTTCGGAAAAATCACCGCCCATGGGCACAGTTGCCGATTCCCCCCCTGGTTCGCAGGTGAGTGGCGTTGAGCCAGATTCGAAATTAAGGCCCATTCTTGGGCCGCTGGTACCGTAGACTTCTCGTCTTTTCATTGCCGCAAATAGACTCTCTCGCGTGTTTTCTTCCGCGCGTATAGCCACCAACCCCCCGGGGTTCCAATCCCGCCGGGTCATTGCACGATCCAGCGAGCCTAGCCCGAAAACAGGCCCCTTCCAGGTGGCTTCCTCAACAAACCCTGGCGTAGCGGCGTGTCCGTCTGTTGAACCGATAATGCCAAGTTGGAGCGGATTCATTTCCTCTTCGCCTGATCGTTTGTAGGCGGCGAGACCTCTCATGAGCAAGCCTCTCATGTAGGTTGATCTCATGTGCTCCCACTGTGCACTGTTGTAGTCGGACTGGGCGGCTGTACGTGACAGCTTGGTAAGGCGTGTCTCAAAGTTGCAATCCGACTCGTCGGTTGCACCCAGTGGCGACAAGCACTCACTATTGCCTTTCTCCTGGTGAATCTCAGCCAGTCGTTCAAAGCGAGATCTTAATGCGAGTGACCGATCCGATGCTTGTTCAACATCAAATGTCGTGCCGTCTCCCATATTCATGTTGTGGGGTATGGTGATGACATCGCAGCCGTTGGCGATCTTGCAATGCTGATCTAGTTGATCGAATAGTCCGTCCAAGGTGGGGTAACGAATGTAATCAAACGCTTCGCCGGTTACGTTTTCGCCAGAGAAGATGACATTACGGTGCGTGTGCCGAAAGTTTTTTGTCGCAGACCATTCATAACCAATAAAGCTTGTGAACTCGCATGGATCATTCGCTGCATTAGCCTGACGCTGAACACGTTCCCATTGAGAAACATATGCCCTGCGGCAATTGTCAGCGTTGCCTATGCAGGGGCCCAGCACCTGCGGATGGTCATAAGTAATTGAAGGTACGACGTATTGTCGGAACAGGTCTAACCCTCCTGAAGGGGAGGCATGCTCACGCAGATTTTTACAATCCGGATGGTCGCCCATACCAGGGTCAGTACAAAGATATAGAAAGTCGAACCATTCTGAATGATCCGTCACGGCGACAAAATCCAGCGGGCGATCTAATTGAGCGCGTGATCCGTCTGCCATTGTAAGCTCGACGCCCTTGGCGAATTGATAGGCTTTTGCCGGACTGCTTAGCGTGCCGAAGCTGTAGGCGTCCAATGAGTAGGCGGTATGTACGTGAAGGTCTCCCCAAAAAATCTGCTTTTCGGTATCGTCAGTCTCCCCGCAGAAGCCTGCGAAAGAGGCGCTAGGCGTGAGGAGTAATAGCAAATAATAAACAACGCGAAATAACATAGTGTCAGTGTCCTTTAGGCCTTCTTTTTTCTTGAAGTGTTCTCTCTTCCAGAGAGTGGACCAGGGCTGTGATTGTGGCATTAACCGGCGCAGCGGCACCCACTCGGCTCGCTTCTCGCTCGACGGCACCATTGATCACTCCGATCTCACTTAATCGACCCGCTTCAATATCCAGCAGCACAGAAGGTTTGGCCGTTCGCATTCGTTGGGCGAAATCTTTTATATAAGCGACTGGATCATCAACTTCGATTGGTATGCCGCGCTTTTTTGCGATGTTCCAGGCTTCCACGGCAGCGGCGCGACTCACCGGGCCCATTGTCGGATCGTCCAATACTTCACCCACTGTCATGCCGGTTAATGCACAGGGTCCACTATAGGCAACATTGCAGATCAATTTTTCCCACTGGATCACTTCAATGTTGTTGACAGCTTCCGCGTCGAACCCGGCTTCGTCGAACGCGCCAACGATACAGTTAAGGTTTTTATTATCGCCTTGAACATAGCTGCCCATCCGAATAGCCTTCATGTCGTTATGATGGCTATGGCCGGGTTCTGGCAGTGAGGCGCCAAATCCTTGGGCGACACCAACGATCAAACGTTCAGCGCCGAAGATGCCTGCAACAATATCAGCGCTACCCAGTCCATTTTGAATCGTCAGCACTGCCCCTGTTTTTGCGAGCATGGGTCGAGCATCGTTGGATGCACTGACGTGTGCTGCCTTCAGGGCGATAATCAGAAAATCTACTTTGTCATCTGGCGCATGGGTATAGGCTTTTAGTTGAACTAAACGATCACCACTAGCCCCCGATACTCTTAACCCGTGAGTGTTGATGGCATCAACATGTGCCTGGTTGCGATCGATACAGGTGACGTGATGCCCGCTCGTCGCAAGCAGGCCAGCATAGATAGATCCCATTGCACCACACCCAAACACCGCGATACGCATCCTTAGATCGCCTCCAGCAATTGACTGAGATAGGGTTTAAGTTCCGGTTTCTCTTCGAGGCCAAACCCGGGAGCTTGCGACGGTTTAATTTTCCCGTCGATTAGCTCGCACGCGGGTGAAAATCCGCCGAAGGGATTGAAAACACCGGGATATGCTTCGCAGCCACCCAGATTAAGCCCTGCTGCGATATGCAGATTAATCAGGTGACCACCATGTGGGAAACACTGTGTGCGTTTCATGCCCGCTGACTCTAAATCGCTCAGCATCCTAATGTATTCGGACAATCCGTAACTCAACCCGGCGTCCATTTGAAAGATATCACGGCCAGCCTTCATGCCTCCATAGCGCAACAGGTTCAGTGTATCTTGGGTACTGAATAGGTTTTCGCCGGTGGCGAGGGGCATATCGGTGATATGGGTGAGCTGATTTAGTAGCTTAAAATCCAGTGGATCACCGGGTTCTTCAAACCAGCGGAGTTTTCTAGACGACATGGCTTCGAGGTATTTCACGGCGGTTTCAGTATCAAAGCGACCGTTGGCATCGACAGCGACCCGACGGCCATTACCTGCGATCTCAATGGCAGCATCTATCCGTTCAATATCAGCGCTGAGGCTCGCACCGCCGATTTTTATTTTGAACGCATCGAACCCCACATCACGATAAGCCTTCAATTCCTCCTGGAGTCTGTTTAGTGAGTCAGCGGAATAGTAGTAACCTCCAGCAGCGTAAGTTTTCACAAGGGGCTGTCTCACCCGTGTCGATGTTTGTTTTGCTATCCAGGACCATGCCGGCTCCTCTGCCAGTTTGGCATTGAGATCCCAGACCGCGAGTTCCAGCGCTGCCAGCGCGCACGCCCTGTCGCCGTGTCCGCCGGGCTTTTCGTTCTTCATTGCGATACTTGAAATAGCCACCGGGTCGAAAAAGGCTTCGTCTTGTGTCAGCAAGGACGCGGGATCTGCTTTGAGAACACGGGGAATTAGGCGACGATTGAGAATACCAGGTTGGGCGAACCGCCCGATTGAATTGAATCCGTAGCCAACGACCGGGCGACCCTGTTGGATGACATTGCTGACGACCATGACAAGGGATACATCATGTGACGAAAAGTTAACGACAGCATTGGTGATATCACCCTGGAGCGGCACCGATATTTCGTAGATATGGCTAAGTTTATGCAACGAGTACAACCCCCCTATCAGACGAATACTCTACCGAGCAGCGGGCTGCCTAGTATTAAAATACTGTAGGACACAATATCTTCACACGGGGCCGGTCTGTCAATATATTTGACGAATATATTGATCCTTTGCCGACCTTGATACAACGGGAAGACGGGAATGGACATCCCCTAGCCTAACCGATCGCAAATCGCTCAACGGATTATAGGCATACCAGAGTCAGTGCTTCGCCTCATCAAGAGGGGTGCTGGACTGTCGTATCCGTGTTGGAATGAACGCAACCAGGGACGCTAAGGAGTTTGATCCGGGTGTTGATGCAATTCCCCCGTATCGAGAATCGGTGAAGCATCTAGTTGTTCTGCATTCATCATGTAGGCGATCTGCTGCAGAGAGGCGATAAGCAGGTACTTCTGATATTCGGGCAGTTTTCGGTATTCTTTAAGGAAACCTGCCTGTAATAGTTCAGGTGCATTGCTCACAAGTTCCTTGCCGCGTTCGGTGAGATCTACCGCTACGGAACGTTTGTCCTGATCACTCTTCACTCGTACTACGAGATTATTCTTTGCGAGTCTGTCGAGGAGGCTGGTGACCGTTGCCTGTGACAGCACCATCTCTTTAGCGATGGTGCTGGGTGATGGGCTACCCAACTTGGTAATAATTTCCATCAAAAGTAATTGGGACGTAGTGAGTCCCGTTTTTTTCTGCAGACGTTTGGACTGAAGATCTATCGCGCGCGTAATTCGTCGCAGAGATACCAGTATTTCATCGTAGTCTTTCATAGGGATGTCTTTCATAATGATACTTCAGGCAATGTCATAATCTTCTCTAATGTCTGGCCCCAGCGCTTCTCGCAGAGGATCGAGCCAAGCGTCAAAATTCTGCCATGCATCAATGCTATCACGAAAAATAGGCTGTCTGACCTGTTCTGAACTGGGTGTCCTGACGCTGCGTTCCGTCTTGTGAAAATCGAGGCAAGCCTGTTCAAAAGGCAGTCCGCAGAAATCGAGCATCCGCCTGACTTCCACCTCGAGGTTATCGACAACCTGACCGTGGTTTACGGTGAGAATCTCTCCGGGCAACACGTCATGCCAGTGGTTCATCAGGTCAATGTACCCGCGATAGTAGTGCCCGATATCCTCGAGTGAGTAGGTGAATTCCTGACCCTCGGCGAACAATTGCTTAAAGCCGCTCCAGCAGCAGGACATAGGATGCCGGCGCGCATCAATAATTTTTGCGTTTGGGAGTATGAGTTTCATCAACCCAATATGTCGAAAATTGTTGGGCATCTTGTCGATGAAGAACGGCGCGCCGGACCGATGAATGTTGGTGTCTCGAATGTACGCTTCGCCCATGTCTTTGAGTTGCTCGCCGGTTAACTGGGTTAGCACATCAGGGTACGTGCTGGCGGCGTCGTTTCGATCTGCTCGCCTCAGCCGATGAGACAGAGCGATGATGTTGGGTAGCTCGAGTGTTCCGTCGACCTGGCTATGTGAGGCAAGAATTTGTTCTAGTAGGGTTGAACCTGCGCGTGGCAAGCCAAGAATGAAAATCGGGTCCGGTGCGTCGAATCCGGTTTTGTGTCTTTGATCTAGCAGTTCGCTGGTACAAATGCGTTTCTGGCCTTCAAACTCCTCAAGCATCTGTTCCGAAGAATAACGCGACTGCTGTTTTTTAAGGGCATTGCCCTGATCGTATTGGTCAAAGGATAACGCAAAATCTTCTCGGTCTTCGTAAGCTTTTCCAAGTGCAAACTTGATATGAATTCGATCCAATGGGGTGCTAAATGAGCTGTCTTCCTGACCCTGCATCATTTCAAGCTCAGGATCGCTAAAGGAGTAAGTCTTGAGGTTGGCCAAAGAAAAATACGCCTCACCGTGCTCTGGGTGATGCGCCATGGCTTGTCGATACGATGCAATGGCGGCGTCAGTTTTGCCAATTGTCTTCAGTGCATGGCCCTTTGAGGTTAGCGTTCCAGGGTCCGTCGGAACAATCGCGAGAATGCGGTCAAAAAACGCCAGGGCCTTCTCGTAATCGCCTGTCTGCATGCAAACAATTGCATACAAAGATTGAAATTGAGGGTTTTTTGGGTCGGTCGAGAGAAGCTTGTCTGCCTGCGTTAGAGCGGCTTCGAATTTTTGCCGCTTGCGCAGAACTTCAATGTAATCAATCTGCGCTTGGGCATGATCGGGTTCGATGAGCACTGCACTTTCAAGTAAAAACTCAGCGTCATCCAATACTCCGAGTTTGACGCCGATGTCAGCCAGTAGACGCATGCCCTCGACGTTTCTCGGAGCCTTTTGTAAAAATTGTCGAGATATGTCTTCAGCGCGAATCAGCTTTCCTTGAGAAACGAGATCCATTGCTGCCAATAATGGCGGGGGTAATCGATTCAGTCGCTCAAGCTGGGGCTTTATCTGATTAGCTGCGGCATGGTTCCTCTGTTTGGCAAAAACCGTCAGTTGACCCTTCCAACTGGCAAGCAGAGCGGGGTTAAGCCGCGTCGCGTGTTGATAAGCTCTTAAAGCTGCATCAACGTCAGCACGCGCCATCTGCAAATGGCCTTCTTCTTGAAACGCGCGACTGAATAAAGGGAAATCCTTTTGCAGTCGGGTGAGCGTCGATAGGGCTTCGTCGTGACGACCAAGGTAACGCAGACACACTGCGTGCATATACAGTGCATCCGCGTGGTCCGGAGCAAGCTTCAGAACGTCTTCAACCTGGACAATAGCTTGCTGGAACTGCTTGCCCGTAATCAGCTTTTGTATTTTGGAAAGATCAACTTGTTCCTGATTGATGGAATTTCCCCTAAAGGCTTTTTATTACCATTTTAGCTCAATAAAAAGACGAAAGCCCCGCAAAGGGGCTTTCGAAGCACTGCTCGATCAAGGTGTGATATTACATAAAGTCGTAGGACACCCTGACACCAAACGTCGCGGGTCGTGAGTAAGTGACACGTTGAACATCGAAAACAAAGTTTCGTGACAGTTCAGCCTGTTCATTAAACACATTTTCACCAAAGAACTCAGCGGTCCAATCTGTCCCACTCACTCCAGCGGTAAAGCCTACCATTACCCAGCTATCAATCTCATCGCGATTGATCGTAATCACATCGCTATAGGATTTAGAAGAATAGGCCACGTGCGGCATTACGTGAGCCGTTAGACCGGACTTGAGCTGCCACTCATAGCGTGCACTCACGTTGCCCTGAAACTCTGGCGCGAACGCTAACTCATCCCCTTTTCTAACATCGTTGGTTGGTGTGAGGACTTTCGTAATCTCTGAGTCTAGAACCGAGAAAGACGCATTTACAAGCAAACCATCGATAGTTGCGGGTGCCCAAGTGATATCACCCTCAAAACCCTTCACTTCGGCGTCTGCTGCATTGTCCGAGAAGAACAGGTTCGAAATACTCGGATCAAAAATCGTCGTTTGTAGACTTTCTATCTCAACGAAGAAGAAGTTGCCGTTAAAGCGTGTGGTGTAATTAAATAAATCCAGCTTCCAGCCAAATTCATAGTTGGTCACGTCGTCGGTGTCCAACTCAAAAGGCACTGTGAAACCGTTAGCCCCTACAGCACCACCCGGTCGATTTAACATGCCGGGTCGAAAGCCTTCCGATATTGTTGCATAGAGGAGGCTGTCGCTATTAGGCGTCCAGGAAGTAGTGAACTTAAAGATCGAACCCGACGTCTCTGATTTGTCCGGTGCACTCAACGAATTCACGATCCCTTGAATTTCGCCATCGCTGATTGCATTAGGAAAACTAACCGAGGCACCCTTGCCTACGCTGAAAGAGTCAGCCGCTTGCAGGATTCCCTTGATCTCGTCGAAGCTTTGACCTTGAGTAAAGGTGACATTACCGCCACTGCCACAATCACCATTAAAGGTGTAGGAGCCGTCGCCGTCATAGAGGTCATCTAGGTTGGTGCCAAAACGGTTTGTGTCTGGGTTCCATCCGTTACAGAACTGGCCATTAGCGCCACCTTCAAAATCGACTTCGATATCGTAGTAACGGCCGCCGAAGGTCAGTGCCAGCTGGTCAGAGACATCTATCGTCACCTCACCAAAGAAGGCCATCTGTTCATCCGTGCGGCGAATGTCATTTCGGAAGATGACGTCTGCCGGGAATGGGCCAGCATCAGAGTTGTACGCATCGGGGAATGGGAAACCTGGCGAGAAGCCTGTCTGGGGATCGCCAAAAGTAGGGAAAATGGAGGCGGACACTGATCCGGGATAAGTAAAGTCGTTCTTCTCGGTGAGTTCCAGGTCACTGTAAAACGCGCCGAAGGTACCGCGAATCCGGCTTGATTCATTGGTGGTGATGCGAACCTCGTGGGTTGAAACCTCTAGCTCCGTTTCACTTTTGACAAAAAGGTTCGGTGCCTGACAGGTTCCGCCTGGCAAGTTGTCCGTGAGTGCGGGGTTCGGATCACTGTAGTTGTATTCGGGATAGCTCACGGAAGAATCACAAATGTAATAGGGTAGATACTGACCGACGTGCATGTAATCGGTGTAATCCACCCGCTGATTGGTTTCTCGATCAGTAAATGCGCCCGTGTACAGCACCTCAAGCTCACCTATCCGACCGGTCAGGGTCCAATTATAATTAGTGTACTTATCTTCAATGCTATCATCTTCGAAACGCTGGATTTCATAGTCACCCAGGTCCGGGTCAGAGAAGAAGACGCCCTCAGAATCAACATCTTGTGAACCAAAACCGGCAAGCAAGGTCCAGTCTTCATTGATATCCCACAACAGCGCAATCCGGCCGCCTGAGTAGGTTGTTTCATTTATATCATCTTCAACCAAGCCTGAGTTATTGGCTTCGAGGAATGTTACGCCTGAAAAGTCTGTTATGCGTTGACCGCTGAGGGTATCGCCTGCAGCTAGCCGGTTTGCAACATTGCCGGCAGACTGGAAACCGGACCGGCGCGGTGACACGGGCTCACCATTGGAGCGTATCGTTCCAGCATCACGGAATCGTCCTGAATCCCTAAGGTCGCGGGTCCCCGCCACGTTATCGATGTATCCGCCCTGATTGTCCACATAGACTACGCCGCGCACAGTCAATACATCAGACAGAGGTATATTGACCATCGCTTCAACGTTGTTGCTCATTTCACCATCTTTGGTGTGGGACGTTCCAAAATCGACGCTGGCGTATTGGCCGGAGGGATCTGGCTTATTGGTAATGAGACGCACTGTTCCGGCTTGAGAGCTCGCGCCAAAGAGCGTGCCTTGAGGGCCTTTAAGCACCTCAACGCGATTCATATCCGCGGCGTAAACGTCAAGATTACGACCGGGCTGCGAAAGCGGTTGCTCGTCAAGATAGAGAGCCACGTTGGGTGCAAGGCCCGCAACGCCAGCCGTGGTTAGGTTTGGCGTCGTGGAAGCAACGCCACGAATATAAATAGTGTTTTGTCCCGGGCCGCTCCCACCTGCGGTGACGCCGGGCAACTGCAGTAGATAGTCGTCAAAATTGGCAATGCCAAAATCATCCAAGCTTTTTTCGCCGAGTGCAGTCACGGCAACGGCGATATCCTGTGTACTTGCTGATCTTTTAGTGGCCGTGACCACAATCTCCTCGATTTCGGCCATGGCTGTTGTCGTGCCCGTTATGGCAAGTGCAGCCAATATGGCCGAAGTAAGGCGCTTTTTTTGAAACATTTATTATCCCCCTGGGTAACTAATTTAGTTAGACGTGTAAATAAATCTATTGTAGACGACTAATAGAATTATTGCACCCTTCGAGCTAACCTGCTCAAATAATTGGCCTGTCGGAGGCAGGCTGCCTTAGAAATCAAATCGAATAATAACTAGAAGTGAAACAATTAGGCGACAAAGAAATGGGAAAGAAGAACCTCGGCATTAATCTCAAGCATGTGGATCCGCCCGTATTTTTTACTGCACTGGCACTGCTTTTTCTCATGGTGATGGCTGCTGCCATTTGGCCGGTAAGTACGAGCGAAGCATTTCAGGTGATTCAGGCAGCGATTGTCCGATATGCAAGCTGGTACTACGTACTTGTTGCGGCAATCATTTTGGTTAGTGTGATTATCCTAACGGTGACGCGGTTTGGAGATATCAAACTCGGGCCAGACCATTCCGAGCCGGACTACGGTTTTCTCTCTTGGTTCTCCATGATGTTTTCTGCGGGCATGGGTATTGGTCTGATGTTTTTTGGTGTGTCCGAGCCTGTGATGCATTTTCTGTCCCCGCCGCTCGGAGAGCCTGGCACTGTGGCAGCCGCACGTGAGGCGTTGAAGCTCACGTTTTTTCACTGGGGCATTCATGCCTGGGCTATGTACGCCATCGTTGCACTGATACTCGCCTACTTTGGTTATCGGCACGGTCTTCCTTTAACGATCAGATCAGCGCTATACCCAATTTTTGGTGATCGGATATATGGCCCATTGGGCGTCGTGGTTGATGTGTTTGCGATCCTCAGCACTGTCAGTGGCGTGGCAACGTCCCTGGGCTTTGGTGTGCTGCAAATCAGTGCGGGGCTAAATTACCTGTTTGATGTCCCTGTCAATGCAGAGGTGCAATTAGCGCTGATTGTCGTGACAACCATGCTTGCAACGGCATCGGTCATGATGGGACTGGATGCCGGCATCAAGCGGTTGTCAGAGATCAACATTATCTTCGCAGTATTATTGCTCGTGGCGGTGTTAAGCCTTGGGCCCACCGTCCTTTTGATGCAACTGTTTGTTCAGAACACCGGCGACTACCTTTCAGACCTGGTGACTAAAACCTTTAATCTCTATGCCTATACACCGACAGACTGGCTGGGCGGTTGGACCATATTCTATTGGGGGTGGTGGCTCAGTTGGTCGCCTTTCGTCGGGCTATTTATCGCAAGAATTTCACGCGGACGTACCATTCGGGAATTCATTCTCGGTGCGCTAATGGGACCGGTTGCGTTTACGTTTTTGTGGATGACCGTGTTTGGCAACAGTGCGATCGAACTGATCATGCATGAGGGGGCCACCGAACTCGGCATGCGGGTGCAAGAAGACCCGGCTGTTGCGTTGTTTCAGTTCTTTGAGTTCCTACCCTGGACCAATTTTCTGTCGGGCATCGCTGTGATCATGGTCGTTGTGTTTTTTGTGACATCGGCTGATTCCGGCGCGATGGTCGTCAATATGTTGGCCTCTGGCGGTGAGGACAATACGCCGATGTGGCAACGAATATTCTGGACCAGTACCATCGGTATCACTGCCGCGGTATTGCTCCTGGCGGGTGGATTGCCGTCATTACAGACAGCAGCAATCGCGAGTGCGCTGCCGTTTTCGGTCGCGGTGTTGTTTGCCATCTGGGGGTTCATGAAAGCCTTGCGGGCAGACAGATTCAAACGTGAAGTCTTATCGGTGCAGACCGTTGCCGATAGTACGATTCCCTGGCAAGCGCGATTAAGCAATATTTTCCAGTATCCAGATCTTGACGCTGTCGTTATTTTTCAGGATTCGATTGTGCGACCCGCGATGGAAGCATTTTCCGAGGAGTTGTCGAAACAGGGAGTGAGATCTTCGGTAAAGCATTCCGATACCGATAGCGATACCGATAACGAATTCGAAACCGATAGCGAAAATGATTCGGTCTGGCTGGAAGTTTACCACGGTGATGAACTGAACTTCGTCTACAAGGTTCAGTCACAGGAACTCGAGTTGAACAACGAGGCATTGGTTCCCGGTGAGGATGCTCCGCTAGAAAATAGCAGTTACTGGCGATCCGAAGTGCATCTGACCGAAGGCGGTCAAGACTACGACGTGATGGGCTGGAGCAAGGAGCAGATGCTGAATGATTTACTAGATCAGTATGAGCGCCATCTGAACTTTTTGAATACGACTCGATAGATTTTGCAAGGAACGAGAAACACGCAGTGGTGTCTTTATATTTCAGCTCTCGAGTGAAACCCGGCCGCATCGCAATCCTGCAGACGGCCTGCCCCCGGTGCGAGGTAGGTAAAGTTGCACGCCTTGTCAGGGACTCGTTCGATACTGATGCACCACAAACACGAAGCCCATAGGGTGCATGGCGAGTCGGCGCATAGGCGCAGATCGTAATAGAGGGTTATGGATTAAGTAGCTCATCCAACGAATAAATCCGCCCATTTTTTATGGTATGAGTGATGTTGCTGAGATCGCTGACCTGAGACAGGGGGTCGCCATCAATGATGACCATATCGGCAAGTTTGCCTGCGTGTATCGAGCCTAAATCGTTATCTACTCCGGCTATTGTTGCGGACTGCAATGTTGCTGCGTTGAGAATTTTGTGGGGTTTCAGACCTTCACGCTGATAGAGTCGAAGCTCCGCATGCAGCCCCGCAGCAAAGGGTGTGAACGGTGAATCTGTGCCGGTACCGACCAATGCGCCACGATCAATAAGCTTACTCAATAGTTGGCCGTAGGCATCGACATAGCCTTCACTGCCTGGACCGAAAAATGCCATAAAGTTCTGATAGTTCTCTTTTGCCGAAGTGCCATAAAAGGCATTAAATTGTGCGGTGCCGTAAAGGTCGTCCTGTTCAGCGAATGTCAGTACAACGCCCGGCACGACCATGGTGGGAACGATACCCATTCCCGATTTTGACAACACCTCTACGACGTCCTGATAAGCGCGTCCTAATTCACTTATTTTTGTGGCGTAACCTCGTCGGCTGGTGCCGGTGAAGTGCTCAATATGATCCACACCGTAGGCCGCGGCTGGAAGCAATTCATGTGAAGTCACGGGAATACCAATGTTGTGCGCGAACTCCACGATGCGGCGTTGTTGTTTGTCGGAGAGCCGAACATAGGTTTTGATGAAATCTACCTCGAGCGCCTTTGAACGCTGCAGTGAACGTTCCAGGTGCTCATCGGAAGTAATGCCTTCGACAACCGCATAAAAGACCCGGTTGCCATCGATGTTGTGGCCCGTAATAAACGTTCTTGGTCCAATGCGTCGACCACTTCCCCAGGCTTCTTTACGTTCATTGGCAAGATAGGGGTTGGATCCGGGATCACGTACCGAGGTGATTCCGTAAGCTAGCCACGCGCGCCCCTGAGTCTCGCTCAGGTTATGATCGCCGATATGAGCATGACTTTCGAAGAGCCCGGGAATGACTACCTTGTCGCTGGCATCAATCACTTTTAGCGTTGTGTCGAGGTTTATCGAGGTGATCAAAACGATGCGATTGCCGTGCACATGAATATCCACATCGGTTTGATAGTCGTCAGATATGCCGTCAAACATTCGACCAGCTCGCAAGATCCATTCTTCTAAAGGTTGGTCGGGTTGCCAGCTTATCGGGGGCGTGATGTCGTTAGTCTGTCCAGATGCGATGTCCAATTGAAGCAGCCGGGCGCCTGATTGAAAAACGACCGTCTCACCTGAAAATCCAATACTGGGCGTGTCGGCAAGATCGTCGAACAACACCGTTGGCGCGCCAATAGACTGGTGCTTGTCGTCAAGATGCAAAGCGTTCAGAACGCCGTCCTGGATATAAACAAGGTGGTTGTTACTGGCTAGACTTGCATGGGTGACCGAGCGATCAGCAATGGGTTTGATGCTGTGCGATTCTCCCGTTTCGATGTTCACGACGACAGGTAGATAAAGACCTTCGCGGTATCTGTCACTGTAGGGATGAAGCCGGGTGGTCAGCAGGTGTTCCCCATCCCCGGTCCAGTTGATGGTTTGTGGCGGCATAGGCGCCAAAAGCGTCTTGGTTTTCTCCGTATCGAGATCGCGCACCGTCAGTTGGCCTACAACGTGTAACAGCGGATTAGCAGGTACGTCGGTGAAGTAGGCGAGTTGCCGACCGTCTGGAGACCAGCTCGGAAAGCTTATTTCCTTTTGATTGATCATCAGGGTGGTCAGTTCATTGGATTCCAGTTCCAATATTTGAATTCTTGGTTGGCCGTCACGGTCGCTGATATAAACCAGTTGTTTTCCGTCAGCTGACCAGCCCGGCGTTTGATCTGCAGCGGCGTCGTCGGTGATCTGAGTGAGTACTGATTGTTTGGGGGACCATCGCCACAGGTCACCGAGCGCACTGAATGCGATTTTTTCGCCGTCTGGCGAAACGACCGGATAAGATATTCCGAGAGCCGGGCGTGGTTCGCGACTGTCAAAATCGGTTTGTTTTTTATCATACGGCGTTCTGTCCAACGTCACTTGGATTTCAAATTCCTGTACCTGAATACCGTTATCTCCTGAGATGGTTTGGACTTTGCCGTCCGCGGTAAAAGTCACCTGCTGATCACTCGACCAGCTGGCGCGGAAGGGGAATACGTCCATTGCTGGTGATGTGAGATCGGCTATGGAATTGGACACAAGATCGATTGTCCGCAGGGTGGTAAAAGCATTACCGGATGCATCTCGATCCAACGCGCGAAAGCTGAGCTTTTGGCCGTCCGCCAGCCACTGAAGCCCGCTAATTCGTGTGGCCCCTGAAAAGATATTCTTTGCTACTGCGTCTTGGTATTGCAGCATAATTTTAGAGCCCGACCTGTCGCTGATCACGTAGGCAAATGCTTTGCTGTCGGGCGCCCATGTGGGTGAATGTGCCTCGTCTTCGTTTTCGGTTAACGGGCTCAGTTGGTCTGAAGATAAATCAAGTTCCCAGATGTCGTAAGAACCCAGCCGGTCTGAAGAAAATATTATGCGGGTAGAATCGGGTGAGTACTGCGGCTCACGATCGTCAAATTGGCTGTCGGTGAGCTTTACGGGTTCTGCCCCATCTATCAGCGCGAGTTCCCATAAATCGAACGTGCCGTCTCTATAGCCTTTGTAAACCAACCTTAAGCCATCGGGTGAAATGCTAGGCTCCCACGCATCGTCGAACCATTGAGTTATGGGTTTGGCACGCAGTTCACCCTTCATCTGCGCGTAAAGTGCACCTTGTAGGGCCAATACCCTATCGCCTGTGACGGGGTTAACCGCGACAGCCAGATTGGTGCCTTGAGTGATACGGACTTCAATGAGGTGGTTTGCGTTTGGAGTGTCCGCAGCAGCGACGGTCGCCGGGCTATCACTGTCGCACGCAATTAGGGTAAGAAGAGAGAAAACACTGAGCAGGCCTGTGACAAAAGGAGGTACGACAGGCAGCACAACGGATCGCAGGCCAGGCAGCAGACGAGACAGCACGCTAGAAAAGTTTTTCACCATCACCACCAATCAACTAAAAATACTTTGGATGGAGTAGCAATGATCGTGCCTAAACCCGTATAAAGGCAGGGTGCGCTAACTCGGAGAAAACGCTTTAGACCAAAGGAGGGAATTTTCAGAGTTGTAGTGGGAGACTTTCATCACTTTAGTTTTGTTGTCGATGTCGATCTTTCCAAAAAATTGATAGGGATCACTCGGCGGGCGATTCGCTTTTAGATCCGCAGGCACGCCGCAAAATACTTGTTCGGGTCCAAAGGTGCCATCCAGCTTTCCGGGCGCGAAAGTCCCTGCATGTAATGGTCCACTGATGTGTTCCCAAAATGGATTGAATTGTTTGAAGCTCGCGTTTTCGGGGTTGTAATAGTTGCTAGCACAGTAGTGGACATCTGCGGTGATGAAATGCAGATTGTCGATCTTCTCGTGCTTAATAAATTCAAAAAGTTCCGCGAGCTCAAGCTCTCGTCCAAGTGGTGCGCCATCATTTCCGTTGGCGCCGTTTTCTGCGATCTCGGTTCCCCAGTCGGTGACGATGACGCCGAGAGGCATATCGGAACAGATAATTTTCCAGGTTGCCTTCGATGTCGCCAACGACTGTTTCAACCAATCCAGTTGAGCGGGACCGAGAAAATCTGTCGCTGAGCTCTGCTCATGCTGTCGGTTCAAACTGTTCGCGCCGCGATAACTGCGTAGATCCAGAAAGAAGAGGTCCAACATTGGCCCACGATGCACAACGCGATAAATGCGTTGGGGTTCATCAACATTGGGTTTAAGTGGATTACATTCGAACATGGCCTGTTTAGCGCGCGCGGCCAGCACAGACACGTTTTTCTCGCTGTAGCGATCATCGTCTCGAGTCTCGTTTGGATACCAGTTGTTGATGACTTCATGGTCATCCCACTGATAGTAAACCGGCACCTGCGAGTGGAACTTCTTTAGATTTTCATCGAGATAGTTGTAGTAATAATTTTCTCGGAAGTCCTGTGTGGTTTCTGCGACTTTCGATTTGGCGCGGGTGACCAGGTTTTTCCAAACTGAACCATCGTCGAGTGTTACTGATGCCTGAATCGGGCCATCTGCATAAATTTGATCGCCTGAATGAACAAAAAACTGCGGATTATGACTCAGCATCGCGGCGTAGCTTTTCATGCCGGGGTTAGCGCTATCAATATCGCCAAGTGGCGGAACACCCCACCCTTGTCCTGCCGTGTCGCCGGACCAGCAGAAGCGAATGGATTGGTCAGACTCGGATCGCTCTGCTGTCCGAAATTTACCCAGAAGCGGGTGACTGAAAACGCCTTTTTCCGTCAGGCTCTCAGCTGTCATTCGGTAGTGCCAGTCGGTTTCCGGAGAAAGATCTTCTACCCAGTACTTCAAATTAAAATCTAGTTCGGCGTTGGTGGTGCCTCCGTCGATCCGTCTGACCTTTGAGTTGAAATCGGGGTCTTCGCAGATCTCGATCCAGAGCCGGGAAGCTTGATCTGCGCGTGTCCATAACATGGCGCCGGTGTCACTGACGTCACCACTGGCACAACCAAAGAAAAGGGTCGGGCGAGACAGGCTGTTTTTGCTTGCATACAGCACGGAGGGCGCCGCGCTGACCGCAAGCCATAGTTTGTGAAAATCCCGGCGGGTAATGGTCACTGAGTGATATCTGAGTTGTGTTTTGCCGAGTCTGCTGACCAATCATGGGATGTGTCAAGAACGGTATGGCAAGAAATGTTGAAAGAGTGATATCCAGCCAGCAAAGCACCGATTCGGTGCTGTATTTAGGTTGCAACGGCGACAAACGCACCGAAATGATCGCGTGCTGAAAGTGAGTTTCTCCGACACACGATGAATTCAGGCGGAAATCATTAGAGGCATGAAAATTGAAAGGGTAGAGGACAAAGGCGATGACATCGCCATCATCTTTTGGAGATAGCGTTTGTCGAATTTACCCTTTCAGAAAAATCTTAGTCGTCGGATTGACAGGTTTTTCCAGATAAGCGCGCGAGGTTCTTCTCCAAGGATTGAATTTCTCGCAGGCTTAACGACGTTCGCCACCATGGCTTACGTCCTTGCGGTTAATCCAATGATTCTAGCTGAGGCGGGTATGGATCGCGGCGAGATGATTACGGCCACCGCTATCGCGGCGGGCGTGTTCTCCTTGTTGATGGGGTTGCTTGCGAATATACCCCTGGCGCAAGCCCCCGGTATGGGAGCCAATGCCTTGTTCGCCTATACGCTCGTGTTGTCTCAGGGAATTCCCTGGGAAGCAGCGCTCGGTCTTGTTTTTTGGTCAGGCGTTGTGTTTCTCATTCTGACGTTGACGGGTGTCAGGCAAATTTTGCTACATGCGTTTCCTGCCGATCTAAAATCTGCGCTCACCGTCGGCATCGGATTGTTCATCGCATTTATTGGTATCAAGAACGCGGGTTTGGTTGCGCCTGCTGAAATGCCATTGTTGATCGTTATGGGAGATTTGAGTTCGCCCGGTGTACTGCTCGCGCTTTTTGGGCTGGTGTTTATTGTGTCACTAATGCGCCTTCAGGTGGCTGGCGCCATTCTTATAGGCGTGTCCTTACTCACGATAATTGGGCTGTGGTTGCCGTCCGCTAGTGGCGTACCTTTGACCACGCCGCCCGATGCTATCTTCTCTACCCCCATTCCCCTCGATAAGCTCTTTCTGAGTCTGGACTTCACTTACCTTTGGTACAATTTTGGTACGGCATTCCCTGCCCTGCTGACCCTGGTATTTCTTGACCTTTTCAGTTCGTTGGTCGCGATGAATGCGATGTGTCAGAGAGCAGGTCTCACCGATAGCAACGGCGATATGGAAAACCCGACGTTGGCGTTGTCAGTTGACGCGTGCGCGACGATTGGAGCGTCACTACTCGGTACATCAACTACCAACGTTTATGCTGAATCTTCCGCCGGCATTGAGTCGGGCGGGCGCACAGGTCTTACGGCAATGTATGTGGGGTTGTTTTTCTTGGTTGCTATGTTTATCACTCCGCTTATTTTGATTATTCCCGCCGAAGCTACCGCGCCGGCGCTAATGATTATAGGCATTCTGATGTTCTCGGAAGTTCGCCATATTCAATTTGAAGATCTGACCACGGCGGCGCCTTCGGTTATCGCGATTTTTCTGATGCCGATTACGTCCATCAGTGACGGATTGGCTCTGGGTCTCATCTCTTACGTGAGCATCATGTTGATGACCGGGCGGTATCGGGAGATGTCCTGGTTGACCTATTTGCTTGCGGGGACGTTAGGCGCTTACTACGCTTTTGCGGTTTAGCGCCGAGTCGACGCCTATGGTCGCGTCCACACCCCCGCCAGTATTGACCGCACATCCACCATTGCCCTCGCGCCAGGGTGAACCTAAAGCCATACGCTTTCCTTCCAAATGAGACGAAACGCGATATCTCAGAATGATTTTATCAGAGTCTCTTTTAGATCGATTCTTTCAAACCATTTCTTCGAAATAGTTTCTGCCCTTTCAGCGTTGTGTTTGTGTGCTCATGTTTTGGCTCCAACGCTAGACCTAGCTTAGGATGATCTGATCCATTTTGATCTTCAAAAAATCAGCGGCAGTCATCTGTGTTCCATCGTCCTGCTGTTTCGGCAGAACCAGATCAAAATCGGGGTCGTGAAAATAGATCAGAGACAGATTTTCAGCAGCATCAGGCTTTGCCGCAACTCGGTGTGGATTAGCTCGCCACCTGCCATTAGTCAGCAGCACCATCATTTCACCCAGATTAATCGTTAGCGCGTTCTCTAATCGCGGAGCGTCTATCCATTTCCCGGGTTCAATCTCGACCTGCAGACCATTATCAGTATCGCGATCCAGCACTGTGATTGTGCCGAAATCTGTATGGGCACCCACCCGCCATCCGGACTCTTCGACAACGGCGGGATATAAATTTGCCGTCACTGTCGCCATGGGGTGTGAACAATTTTCACGAATCCACGCTTGATCAAATCCAATGATGGAACACATCAATTCCAGCAACTCAATCGTCAGTGTGTCAGCCGCACTCCACCATTGGGTCATTGCCTTTTGAAACCCGGGCACTTCCTTGTCCGGCCAATTATTGGGCGCGTACCATCGCGGCGCGCTCGCTCGGTAACCAATGATACCGTCGAATTCCGGGCCGACAGAAAAGGCTTCTTTCAAATCTAGGATCTGGGGTTCGCCGTCATCGGCGCCATAGCTTGATGCGTTAGATTCCAGTCCGGGTGCAATCCAACCACGATAAGCATCGGGCGGGCAGCTGTAGGCTTGTTTCTGCTCCTGACTGAGCGCAAAAAACGACCTGGCCGCCTGGCGAGCAGCATCGCGCACTTGAGGGTAAATACCATGATTTTCGACCATCAAAAAACCTAGCCGCTGTAGATGCTGATCGACCTCTCTGGCGACTGATTCTCTTTCCTTAGCACCGCCGTAACGCCAGCGATCAAGATTAATTAGAGGCACGGATTGCGACGGTTCTTTTGACATAAGTTCTAGTTCCCCCGAACCTCATTGAAGCTGGCGGGTAACGGCTCATAGAGATCATTACCGCGTGCCCATTTTACTAGCAGGTAAACCAATGGCGTATCCAATAGAGAAAGTACTATTTTCAATAGATAGTTACCCACCAAGAGACTGATGAGTGCCTCTGTGGATACGAGTCCATAGAACGCGATCATGTAGAAGATCACAGTATCCACAGCCTGGGATACTAGGGTTGATCCATTGTTGCGTACCCAAAGCATCCGTTCTCCGGTCAGTGACCGAATGACGTTAAAGACGTATATATCAAGGAGCTGAGAGACCACGACCGCCGTAATAGATGCGAGCCATATTCTGGGCGCCGCCTGGTATAAAACGCTGTACGCATCATTTTGAGGTTGCCAGTAATCGGGAGATGGCAGAACGACTGCCAATGACAGGGCCAGCATTACAAACAAGTTTACAAGCGCGCCGCCATAAACAATCAGTCGAGCGCGTTTGGCACCCCAGACTTCAGTGACAACGTCGGTGATGGGAAAAGTAATCGCGAACAAGAACTCCGACAGAACAAAGCTTGTGACGCCAAGGCCAATCCAGGTGAGGTCCATCGGTACCAGTTTGACGACAAAAAGCTGCATCATTCCCCAGCTGGCCATAAAAGCGCAGGCGAGAATGCAGAAACGCATATCCGCGGGTATCTTGCTCGAAGCTAGATTCATTAACGTATCACCACGTCGTTAAGATTAGAGGGGAAGGTCGAGACTGCGATAGATTTCGTCAATCCAGATATCTTCAGTAATCTTGCTTTTGTTCCAGGGCTCCCATTTAGGATCTAAACCCTGGGCCTGCGCTTGCTCGTTAGAGAGCCCAGCAGTCTTCATTTTGCGAACTTCTGCCACCGTCGATTCCAGCATCACTAAAAATTCCTGAACACCGGCTTTATCGGTGAGATCGCCGTGACCGGGAATGACGATGGTTTGATCATCAATTTCTTTTAACACGGCGTGGATCGTCTCAATGTATTTAAGTGCGTGCCCACCGTGCTCCAAATCAATAAAGGGATACATGGGGTAGACCATGGAGTCACCCATGTGAACGACGTTTTCGGCAGTGAAGTAAACCACCGCGTCACTATCGGAATGCCCTGCCCCATAGTGTTTCAGCGAAACCAGATCACCGTTGATGTAGAGATTGACCTGGTTGGGGAAGGTGATCGTGGGCAACCCCTGCGGCTCAAGGGCGTCGAACTCCATATTAAACATTGGGACTGTGCGATGTTTGCTCAGGTACTTGCGCACATTGTCGTGGGCGATGATGTCAGCGCTGTGCCCAAGCAGGTTATTCGCGCCGGAGTGATCGTCGTGCCAATGGGTGTTGATGATGTAGGCCAGAGTCTTTTCGGAGGCGAAGTTTTTTAGTGCGAC
>JBLIIB010000011.1:0-33096 GCA_047634795.1 Candidatus Azotimanducaceae bacterium
CTGATTGAGGCTCACGAGAACGGAAAACCTGCGGCGTTGTTAGGTTTTCAGAATGCCATCATTCTTGGTCAGAACGTCGATCGAATCGATGACTTTTATGAAGCGGGTGTTCGTATCTTCGCTCTGACTCACATGGGTCACAATGCTTTCGCAGACTCATCCAGACCGCTTTACGTTGCAGAGACAGGTGATCATGAGCCTGAGGCCGAGCATGGAGGATTGTCTGACCTGGGAATTGAGGCGATTTTAAGGTTCAACCAATTGGGCGCTGTTGTGGACATTTCCCAGCTATCGAAAGACGCTGCGCTTCAGGCCATAAAACTTTCTCGCACGCCGGTGGTTGCGAGCCACTCTAATGTGAGATCGCTGACGAATGTCAGCAGAAATCTGTCGGATGAAGAGATTGATCTGATTGGCAAGCACGGTGGTGTGATCCATGTTGCGCCATTCCGTGGATATCTGTTCGATTCTACAAATGACAGTCTGGATGGGGACATACGTGCTGCTCGCCGGGTCGCTGGCATAAAAGAAGACAGCTACTATCCGTTTGAACTTTACTGGGAAATTGACGATCTCGAAGTGCAGCGGGTTTTTCTAGATACGGTGAGCGAGCTATTAGGCCCCGGAAGTGTAGATGCCATGATTAACCATATTGACTGCATCGTGAAGCGAATTGGTGTGGATCATGTCGGCATCGGCACTGACTTTAACCATGGTAGCGGTCTTAAGGGATTTGATGACGCCAGCGAGGCTCGCAATGTCACGGCAGCGCTTCTGGCGCGAGGGTATAGCGCACGTGATATCGAAAAAATCTGGGGCGGAAACTTTCTGCGGGTTTTTCGAGCGGTGGAAGATGCAAGAAGCGAGCGTTGAAACAGCGACGCGGGTCCTAATCTATTTTGGTGTCGCTGGGTCCAAATAGGAGCCAGAGAATCAGCCCGACGATGGGTAGCAACATGATCAGCACGACCCAGATTACTTTCTTGCCAGTACTAGCGCTGCTCTGAATTGTTTTGATGATCGCCCAAATATTGGCGATTAATAGAATAAGACCGCCTATCCCACCGACTTCAACACCCATAGATATTTCTCCGATTCCAGCGGATGGATGATACCATGGCCAGGTTGTTCGCCCGTGTCGATGGCGAAGACCTCAAATAAAACAATGATAAAGGAGATATTTTGAAGAATTTACTGGCTGTGATCTTTGTATTGGCGTTCGTTGCTGGCTGTGACAGCGGTGATGGTAACGTTGAAAATTCTGCTGAAGAAATGGGCGACGGCATGGAGTCAACCACAGAATCAATGGGCGATGGCATGGAATCCATGGAAGATTCAATGGGCGATGGTATGGAATCTATGGAAGATTCAATGGGCGACGCGATGGACAATGTTGACGGCATGATGGAAGAAGCTGGAGAACAAATAGGCGACGCTGCCGAGAATGCAATGGAAAAAGCAGAAGACGCTACGGCTGGTCTTGAAGACCAAGCTGCGAAAATGAAGTCTGATGCTGAAGCAAAGACGGCTGAGATGGAAAACTAACCAGCGGGTTATTTTTGATTCAGAGTTTTGCGGGGTTACGGCACCTTCGGTGCTGTAACCCCTTTTCCATACCTTGAAAATTCCGGTAATTTGAGCGCCTGCTCATAGAGTAAATCACACGCTTCATTGTTTGAATTCAATCTGTCCCAGATTGCAGAAGCGATAATCGATACCCCTCCAGAGAAAAACGCTGCCCCGGCTGACAGTGCTGAACTTGTCGCATCAATGGAAAATGCGGGTTTAGCGAGGGTGCCTACAACCTTTAATTTTGGCGCAAGAATCTTAACCGGGCTGATTCCTAAGCCCGTTCTTGGTCTAGTCATAATCGCCAGGTTAGGCTTTTCGGTGGTGAGATTGAGTTCCCCCGTCGTAAACCAATCAACTCGATCCGTTCGGGCAACGATACCTGGCTTAAATGACGCAACCCCGTCGACGATGCTGATGCCGCCGGCAGAGCAGGTTACTTTGGTCTGTAGATCTTTTTTTCGTTCTGTGATTTTGCTTGAGATGTTGTGGAAGAAGTCTCCAAAAAGCTCGTTGAGTTTGTTGGCCTTAATATGCCCGGCGCCATCTTTGAACAGCATCTGGCCGTTTAGACCGCTCATCAGTGCGGCGATACTTTCTCCCTCACTTTTTAAACTTGCGTTGAATTGTGTGTTGCTAGCGGGTGATACGCTTCCCGCTAATAGCCATAATATGGGAAATCTCGAACTTTTTGTGTTCGCGATAATGCTGAGCCCCGAATCGGTCGCTTTGACCTGCGCGTGGATATCACCTTGCGAAAAATTGTTGTACCAATGCACCTTATTTGTTTCCAGGACACCATCTTTGATGCTCAGGTCGATGTCTATGCGGGTGTCGTAAGTCTCGGACACCCAGACTCGTTCGAGGTGCCACTCAAGATCGATGTTGGCGGCGCTCAGCCACTCAACAGAGAGAGGGTCTTTGCTGAAAAGGGTGTCGCTTTCAGGGGCCTCTTTCATGTTGATCTCATCGGAGACTAAACCGGGTGCAATCAGCGGTAGATAGAACTCTTTTGATCTAAGGTTGGCCCGGATTTTTGGTACCTTACCGAGTTGAATTGTGGCGCCGCCGGTAACGTCAGACTCGCCGATATCGATATTGATCGTCGATAAAAGAATGTTTTCCTTGGTCCCGCCCAGGACGAACTCTGCAGCGTAAGGTTGGTTCAGCATATCTAGGGACAGCGTAGTAAGTTGTGCGAGTTCAGTAGTACTTGGTCCTTTGATTTTCACTTCGCCCTTGGTGCGCTGATAGTTTGGCGGTTTATCCACGGTCAAGGTAGCCGTGAGTTCGTGTTCGCCAATGATGCCATCAAGCCCTGTCACCTTGATGAATTCTTCGTCTAAATCAATGGTCGCGCTGAGGTTAAAGGGTAAAGGCGGTACTGGATAAGGAACGAGGTGACCCATGAGGCTTTCCAGATTCTTCCCTTGTGCCCTCATTTCAATTTGGCTTCCAACAAATTTGTTGGTGAATGCGACATTGCCCTCGATCGTCAACCGGCTTTTCACGATATTTAGATCGAACTCATCTATCCTGGCGAATTGATCCGATCCGGCAATGCTGGCGACAAGATTAAATGGCTGAGGGTGCTGGGAGTTTGATTCTTCGTCATTAAGCACGTCTCTCAGGTTATCGCCTGACGCGAGTACCTTAAGGTTGTACCAAGGACGCTCTCCGCGGCTTAATTCACCGCTCAGTTGCAGCGTGTTGGACAGATGCCCGGCGGACAGACTTTCAATGCTGAGTTTTCCGCCCTTTACTTGCCCCAGGAAATGGATCTCTGCGGGAATGTGATGAAACACGGAATCGATTAGACCGACTACGTTTGCAAGTCGACCAATATCTTTCGTTTGTAGGACCAGATCCAAATTCATCTCTGGCTGAATCGCGCCGTAATTGATGATGACCTGGCCGGTTGTTTGGGCATGGTCGAATTTGAAATCAAGGTTCTTGATGTTTGCTGTGTGCCGATCTGTGACGAGATCGAAAGTGGCAGCCGCGACAACGTCGGGTAGTTGGGTGAGTACGCACTGTCCAAGTGGGCCGAGACTAGCGCGGCTGATATTGACATGCAGATCACTAGCGCTCTTCTCAGGCGCGAGCCAACCCTCAATGCTTGCTGTGAGATCCCGACTTTCCAGCGTGGCAATGATGCGTTGAGATATCTGATTTGAATCGGTGATTCTGGCGTTGAAATTCATCGGTTCGTTCAGCGCATCGCAATACTCGGCGAGCGATGTGATCAGTGTTGGACGAACATCGAAAGCCTCAATGTGCGCTTGAACATCGGCCAACGATGGGTAGTGTGGCAGGAGTATGTTGCCTTTTAGTAACCCGTTGGAGCCTGACCTTAGGGTTAGGGCGCTTATATCGACGCCTGCTGATCTGATATCTACCCTGCCGGTCGCGGCAAAGGGTTCGGGCTGTAAACGGAATTCGTTGAACAGCGCACCAAATTCATACAGAGAATGACCTGACAAATCGAAGTCGAGATCCATCCTGTCCGGCGAAAGGCTTCTTGCGGAGCCGTCCAGTGTGACGGAGAGTTCGCCCATGTTCAGTTGAGCGTTGATGTCAAAAAGCGGGTTTGTGTCCGTTAGTGTTAGCGTCAGGTCCAGCGGCGCGTCAACGACTTCGTGAATCCCCAGTAGTTGCAGAACCGGTTTGTTACTCGGTGCGCGTGCGGTGATATTGAAGTCTGCGCCCCGAAGGGTCAGCAGAGAATCAAGGTAACCTTCGGCTTTAAGGGTAAAACTCCCCCAGTTCACACTAATGTCGAGCGGTTCGGCAGCGCCTTTTTTGTCGACCAGACCGTAGCGCCCGGAGACATTGAGGGGTTTGTCCTCGAGGTAGCCTTTGCAGTCTACTTTTACGAAGGTCTCCAGTTGAATGCGTGAGCCGGAGCACTGAGAGAGCAAGGTCTGCCAGTCCTGATCCTCATCTATATAGCGAACGTAGACGTTTTCAAGAATATAGTTTTTGGGGAGTGACGGTAGTGAAAAGTTTTCTCTACTATTCTGCGCCTTCGCTGAGGGCGTGAGAATGAGCTTCGCGTTTCGTGCCAAAACTTCTTCAATAAAAGGAGCGCGCTCAAAAAAGCCGATGGTGATGTTGAGCTGTGACGCGTGAAATTCGAATTCGGGCTGTTGGGTTTGAATATTGAATGCATCGATTTTGAGTGTCCGGCCGAGATCGATGTTGTTGATGCTGCCCACCAGCACAGCGTGCCCGGTTGATTCGGTCAGTAAATAGCTCAATACCGCCGCGCGCTGGTAGCTGACGAAAACTGAAAAAACGACAGTCACGAATATGCCTGTGATGAGACATAGGCGAAACAGGGTCATTCGCTGGGTTTCAGGCATATTTGGCCGAATTGCGCGAGTTATGTTGGGGTCTCATTCTACTATCTATGCTGTCGGGGAGTGACATTTACAGTGATGTTCCAGTCAGTGAAAGCTCATGTTTGTGCTCTGTGCCGTGCATGTTTCCCGTGCATGTCTCATTAGAACGGCTAGTCGGAATCTTCAGCCTACCCGGACGCCCTTTGTGTATTGTTACTAGTGAACGGTAACTCCTGCCTCCTTAGAGGTACTTCCTTAGTAGTAGATTTCCAAAATATCACTTGCGCAGTAAAGTGATTCTTTGGCCCGCAAGAAAGGTAGTTCTATAAGAGCGATCATTACGACATTCCTGAGGGGACTGGCTGTATTGCTGCCAATTGCTCTTACTCTCTACCTTTTTACTTTTTAGCCACGGCTTCAGAGAGCTTGGTGGGGGGGTATCCGCGTGATTTTGCCTGAGTCCTGGTATTGGCCTGGCTCCGGCTTGTTTGTCTCTGTGACCTTGATTTTTGTAGTGGGTTTAGTCTTTAGCTTACCCGGTCTCCGAATCATGGTTGTCTTTGCGGATTGGTTGTTTAATTCGATTCCAGTCGTGAGGTCTGTTTACGCCACGTTAAAGGACTTTATTGGGTTTCTTTCCAATACTGATCGAACGAAAGAAGACGGCAAGCCCGTGTTGGTTTAAATTACGGAATCGATTCAACTCGTGGGTATGGTGACTAGCAATGACACTACCGTGTTGGGGGAACACGAAGATCACGTGCTGGTCTATCTGCCGATGAGTTATCAGATTGGTGGCTTTACGGTGCTCGTACCCAGCGAGAAGTTGCAGCCCCTTGATATGAATATAGAAGAGGCCATGAGCTTTGTAGTGACCGCGGGTGCCAGAAAAGCAGGGTCGAAGGGTTAGCAATAATGGACTGTTTTTTGCGGTTTTTAAGTACAATTCCAGATCTTCGACGTCTCGCTGGCCAATGACGGTTTGTTTGTGCGATAGGTCATGACTTGGTCGCTTCCAGCGACTCTATCGCTACCTAGTCTCCTTCGCGCAGTTTTGATGGCTTTCTACCGGTAGCGTTTTGTGTTTCTCAGATTCGAAGTTTGAATGTTCACCCGCTTCAGCCTGCAGCTTCGCCAACTCATCTAACATGACATGTGCTCGTGCAAAATTAGCTCGGAAATTGTTAAAGAGACTTTTCGATTCTCCCGGGTCGGTTACCGTTTCGTAATATTCCATTTTAACTTCACCGGCATAGCGAGATGGGCGGTTGGGGTCTCGCAGGATGAGCTTGTCGCCGGACACATGAACGATCCCGAATGCGAACGGCTGTCGGGCATTGCCTCGCTCCAGATAAAGATATTCCCGATGGGCGAAGCTTTTCGTTTTACGCTCTCCAGAAATTGTTCGCTTGTTTAAAAAAATACCGCCGGTAGAGCTTTTTCGCATCTATCTGAGTCGGGGAGCCGTCGGCTGGAGCGTTGCTCGGGGACACGCCGGTTATTTCTGCAATGGTGGCGAACAACTCGGTTTAGTGAACCAGTCAGTTGGCTCTAGTTTGATTAACTAAAAGCACTTGATTGTCGTTTGATCAGGTCTTGCGGGGCACGCGCTCTCCGCCGTCTTAGATCGATGCCTTGGCACGATATCCCGCAGGGTTTTCTGCGAGATAAACCTCTGCGGCGGAACTATTGTCACCCAGGAAAATAAATATTAGCGGTCTTGAAGTGAGATTTATGACCGTTGAAGGGAACCTGTCGATTTCGGTGTCCATTGCACCGAGCATCGCGCGATACATGGGATCGAAACGGGCTTCCCCCTCGTTGACCCTGAATTCGACGGTTTTAGGATTGTCGGCACGAGTGGGTGTGAGACCCGGATCAATAAGATTAGGTTCCTTGTGTAAATACTTTGGCGGCAAGTGATGTGGACGGTAAGGGTTTACAAAATTCAGAAAGAGCACGCGCGGCTTGTCTTCGCCATAGCCAGTCATATAAGCCAAGACAGCGTCCACAATTTTGGTGTTCTTGTACGTACTTTGCTTACCTTTAGACACACCGTTAATGACCCACTCATAATCGGTGTAGCGGTAAGCGTGGTGTTGCTTTGGTGTTCACTCGAAATGATCAAATCCCTGCAGGTTTGGGTTGTCTATAGATCCATTGTGATCTTCTGCGAGATGCCATTTGCCAAAAGCGGCAAACTGATATGGCGTAGCGCTATTTGATCGAATGAATTCTGGCAAAGTGACTTCTCTCAAGGGAAGCTTTTTCGAAGACGTGCCTCAAGTCATTGGCGCCGTGTCTGAAAGGCTGGCGGCCGGTTAGGATTGACTCCGGCTGCAGTGCAATAAGGGTGAGCATAGGCATGTGTGAAGATGAGGGATGTTTCGCGGCGTGCTTTCAGATTCGGCATCAGGAGATACGGGGTATGACAGGGTGCTGCGCTCAGGCCAAGGTCATCGGCGATCATCACGACAATTATGAGGTGCCAAATCAGAGTTATGGTTTTCCTGACGAGACTCTCCTGAGGCCATTGCGATGCTGCAGGTGACGGTCAGTAATGCGGCTTTGGCTGAGCGAACCATGAGCCTGCTGCCTTGACGAACACATGGTTTCTTAGCGAAATTCAACAAAGATTGTTCCCCGGTTAATCATTCGTTTATGGCGTTAGGTTAACTTGGCAATGATACGCTGCTCAAAGCGGTGCAGACATTCTTTAACCAATCACGGTAGACTAATCTGAACCAGTCTTTTTGGGTTTAACTTTTTGAGTTAAAGAAGGAGAGCTTTATGGCCGATGACAAGAAACCTGCCCCTCCCGCCGGCTTTTCTGAGCTTGTGACCGAATGGGAGCGAAACTTCAACGAATTTTCCAATCAGATCATGGGGACAGAGGACTTCTCTCGTTCCATGAATCAGGTTCAGAACGTGCAAATGGAAATGCAGCGCAACTTCGCTGAAGCAATGGCGAAGCAGTTATCCAATTTCAATATGCCGAGTCGGGACGACGTGGTCTCGATTGCGCAGCGACTCGGAGAGATCGAACAGCAACTGGCTCGAATTGAAAAGGCACAGCTAAGAGCCAATGGAGAAGTCGAGACTAAGGCCGTTAAGAAAAACGGGCCGGCGCGCACGAAGAAGCCGCCCGTAAAAAAAGAAGCCGAAAAAAAGTAAAAAACAATGAGGTTGTCTCATGAGTGAGCTTGAACGCAGTACCCAGCAACTCACCTCGCAGATGCGAGAATTGGTCGATAAAACCATTCAGCGGGGAGTGAAAGGAATTGATTATGTTCAGTCGGGCAAGACGCCGGTTGGGCTGACAGCCAAAGAAAAAATTCATGAACGCGGCACGCTGCAGCTCTATCATTACCTGCCCGTGACCGATGAGGTTTACCGAATCCCCTTGATTATTGTAATGGCAACAACCAACAAGGGCTTTTTGTTTGACCTGATGCCCGGCCAGAGCATGGTTGAGTATCTGCTTAAGGAAGGCTTCGACGTCTACATGATTGATTGGAACCCGCCGGTGATGCAGGAGCGGGGACTAGGACTGGATGACTATACGCAGGACTTTCTGCCGGCCTGTATCGAGCAGGTGCAGCAGGATTGCGGGGTCGAAGATGTCAATATCCTGGGCTACTGTCAGGGCGGAGTGCTGTCTCTGATCTACTCAGCGACGCACCCCGATGGCCCTCTTAAAAATCTCGTGTGCCTGACCACCCCGGTTAATCACCATAAAATGGGGTTGTTTGGCCTTTGGTCCAGTCAGGAACACATGGATCTGGATAATCTTGTGGATACCCTCGGCATTATTCCGGCCGAATTCATCACCAATTCTTTTGAGATGTTGCGACCCGCGCAGAAAGCCGCCGGTCAGCTCAGGTTATGGGACCAACTCTGGAACGATGAATTTGTTAAGTCCTATCGAGCGTTCCAGCGATGGGGAGATGAAACTTTGCCTCTGCCCGGTGAATATCACCGCGACTGTACTAAAGAGCTCATGTGGGACAATAAATTGTTTAAGGGGGAGCTGCTTCAGCGCGGCAAGATTGCATCTCTGAAAAACGTCAGGGTACCTCTGATGGCGGTGATGGCAGAGCATGACCATATCGCACCGATTGAAAGCACCAAGCCACTGCTTGATCTTGTGGGCTCTGAAGACAAGAACGAACTCACCATGAAGGGTGGGCACGTTAGCCTGATAGCCGGTCCCAACGCGGTGAAACGAATGTGGCCAAAAGTGAACGAGTGGCTTGGAGAACGATCGGTTTGAGTGCATTTAGGAAGCGATACCCTAAGGTCGTTAACTGCCAGGGTGAAGAGTTTGAACTTAACGTGGTGGATTCGCTAGATATTGAAATAGTTCAGGCTTTTACGGATCAGTTACCCGAACACGATTTGATGTTCCTGTCTCGCGACATTCGTCAAAAGAAGGTTGTAGAGGCCTGGTCCCGGAGTCTTGGTACGGGCGAGATTGTGACGATTGCCGCGATGCGAGGAGAAGAAATTGTAGGTACCACCGCGATTGTTCTCGATAAGTTGTCCTGGTCTGCGCACGTGGGAGAGCTCCGCATACTGATTACGCCTGAAGCGAGAGAAGTAGGGCTGGGCAGAACACTGATCCAGGAAAGTTTCCTGATTGGTTTGGATTTGGCGCTTGAGAAGTTGACCGTTAGTATGTTGCTCGACCAGGAACGTGCCATAACCGTGTTTGAAGAAATGGGCTTCAGGACTGAAGCGATGTTTCGTGATCATCTAAAAGATGGCGAGGGTAACAAGCACGATTTGCTGATTATGAGCCATGATGTGGCGGGCGTGCAGTCACGTATGCAGGCCTATGGTCTGGATCAGGCGCTGTAACCCGGTTGGCTTTTTTAAGGCAGCTTTGCGCACAATTATGGTGCCTTTTATCGAATAGTTGCAATAATCTGGTTGCAAATGCGATTCGGCTCACCTATATTGGCAGCCATATGGTGCAGCGCAACATAAGCTTGCGCAGCATAAGATACACAGTGCAGCATGACAAAAAGTAGTCGCGCAACTCCAGACCATGCGGCGCACCGGCAGGCCAGCGATGACGAGCCGCAGACAAACAATAATTCGATAAAGTATCAGGAGCAGGTTGATGAGTAATCCAGTTGAGAAAGCCCAGCAATTAGGTCAGACATTGTTTGATATCCAGACTTCAACAATGAGCGAATTGGTTAGCATGCAGCAAAAAAATCTGGAAAAGTACTTTGAAATGACCAGAGAATTTTCCAGTCGTCTCCCGGAAGCCAGTGACCCTCAGCGTATGATGGACATGCAGCGTGAAATGGCTGAATCGCTGTGGCAGAACTATCAGCAAACGAATGAAAGCACGGGTGAATTGGTTCGCAACGCCTGGGATCAGGTGGGTGACGCTTACCGCTCTGCGTTCGTGCCAGAATCTGAAAAGTAGTTCCCGCCGCCGTCAGGGTCAATCCTGACGGCGATGTTCACCCTTCTTATCCTTCTGTGCATTTCATACCAATGAACGGCAGCCGCTGATATTTCTGGTCCGGCCTTTGAGTCCGAATCCTGGTCCTAAACCCTATATTCCAAGCAGCTTATTGCGAACTTGCTATCCTCATCTTGTTGATAGGGGTCCCGTCAGACCGTTTAGCCAGGCGCTCTTCGCAGTGCGCTTTGGCGTCCTGACAGAACACCTATCCAATATTATCTATCGATAGTATTCCGGTGAGAGCGTTAACGTATCTGCAAACGCTTTCTCGTGTTGAATCCATAGGGTCGCGCGCTTTTTAGCGAGCACCGCACTGACACGATTCATGGAATTTAGCGTTTGTGCGCGGCTGGTACTGAACTCGGGCGTGCGCCGGAGGGGAATGGACTCTCTGAAGTGGTAGAGGTCGCCGGATAGCAAGATGGGACCCGTTTCGGTGAGATCAAGGAACAATACCTGGTGACCCGGCGAGGGCCCGGGTGCGCTAATGATTTTGACGCGACCGTCGCCAAACACATCGTGATCCCCATCGAGGACTATCTTGGGATTATCGAAGAGTTTTTGGTAATCGCCAGGATTGAAATTAGTGCTGTCAGCGCCGTGAGTAAACGCCGCTTGATATTCCGTTTGTTGAATCAGTAGCTTTGATGTTGTGAAAGCGTTGGCCGCGCCGACATGATCAAAATGCATATCGGAAAACGCGAGGTATTCAACCTCATCCGGGCTGATGTTGATGTCCTTCATTTGGTCCAACACGGATCGTTCATATTGCATTTCCATCCCCGGAGCCCCTTCCATGTTGCCCTTGCCTGCGATCCCTGTTGGCAAGCCGCCATCCCAGAACAAATGTCCTCGTGGATGATCTATGAGGTAGCACGGAACAGCGAGGGTTCTTACGGGCGTTTCATCGTTGGATATGCCAAAGGCTGAAACATCTTCGAATGTGATCTCACCGCAATTAAATACATAGAGGCGGATTTCCAGCGGGTCTCTAGGCGGCTCGATTTTACGGTCGAATATTGAACAACTGGAAAGTAGTAGGCTGAATGCTAGGACGACAAGCGCGATAAGTCTTGTCATGTTAAGTCTGGTCATATGAGTCGGCATTAATTTCATCATCGCTACCTTACCGCGAACCGTCTGGTTTGAGTTAGTCTGTGGCCGCCGGCAGTTTGCTCAAATGATGTCGTGAGCGTGGTTACGCACAGTGACCTAGGCTGGAAAGACTTAACGTGAGAGAGGAGAGAACATTGCGCATGATACGTGAGCCGATATTTCAGTTTTTGTTGTTCGGCCTGCTGATCTATATCGGCCTTGCGGAACTGAACAAGGACGCGGCCAAACAGAACGTCATTCGTATTGATGACGATACGCTCGCCCGCTTTTACCAATTTAGAACCCAGTCTTTTACCACTGACGCTGCCACTGAGATTGATCAGTTGTCAGAACGGGCGCTGGGCGATCTCATCAGACAACTCGTTGAAGAAGAAGCACTCTATCGAAAGGCGCTTTCTTTTGGAATGGACCGGGACGACTACGTGATTCGGCGTAGATTGGTGCAGAAGATGGAGTTTCTTGCCGAAGATGAAGAATCGTTAGATCGCAATGTGACCATTGATGAGATCAAGGATTACTTTGATCAGCACGCGGACAGTTTTGAGAAACCGGCAGTCTCGACGTTCACACATGTTTCTCTGAGTCGTGATAAGCACGGTGAGGCGTTAGCTGATCGAGCAATAAAAATGGTGTCCGTACTCAACAAAACACAGGCGCGGTTTGAAGATGCTGCGCAATTCGGAGATCGATTTCCTTACCTCCTGAATTACGTTGAGCAGAGCGACACTGAAATTGCGGGTCACTTTGGCGTCGATATGGCAACACGGTTGGGCGAACTGTTGCCGGATGCGAAGCGTTGGCAAGGCCCTTTGGATTCTCCGTTTGGTGCACACATTGTGATGCTTACCCGGCGGGAACCCGCCATGATTCCCCCCGTGGAAGAGGTGCGCGATCGAATTGCAGGCATACTGGTGGCAGCGCGAGCGCAAGCGCGAAAGCAGGAATGGGTTGATAAGGTGATCGATGACTATGTGCTTGAATTTTCGCCGGACTTTGAGCGCTTCTCGAAGCATGACAGCCAGACCCAGCCATGAAGTTTTGTCACTTCACCCCGCTTGTATTTGTGCTCTGTCTTCTTACGTCAATTATCAGCTATGGCCATGAGGGGCGACCTGTCTATGTCGCGGTAGAGGACCTTGGGTCTCAGCAGCTTGAGATTTTCTGGCGTCTGCCCCCGGTCTTTACGCCCGCAGAATCCCCTCGAATCAGTCTCCTTGGCGACTGTCAGGCCCAGGAAGACAGAACGCCCTCGTTGACGGGGCGAGCACTTTATCAATGTGCGGATTCGCTTGGTGCGTTGTCTCTATTGTTGGAATACCCGCACGGTAACCCTTCTTTGTCGACGGTGGTGAATCTGATAACACCCGACTATCCTGATCGGTTTATTCATGCGGGTCCCGAAGTTCGAGAGATAAAGCTGGATTTGGCTTCATCCACTGGAGGTGTGTTTGGTCGATACCTTGAAATGGGCGTGTCACACATTCTTAGCGGTTTTGATCATTTGCTCTTTGTGCTGTGTTTGGTCTGGTTGGCATTTTCTTGGCGGCGAATACTCCTTGCGGTGACAGGTTTTACCGCAGCTCACTCGCTGACGCTCGGTTTGGCGGCGTTCGATTTTATTACCCCGGCCATCGCGCCCACCGAAGTGTTGATCGCGCTTAGTATCGTTTTTGTAGCCGCAGAGCTTGTGCGGCAGGATCAGAGAAGCCTGAGCTGGCGTTACCCGGTGATTGTCAGTGCTCTCTTCGGATTGCTTCATGGTCTTGGTTTTGCCGGTGCGATACGGGAGATCGGGTTGCCAAATGACGATGCTTTATGGGCGCTTTTTGCTTTTAACGTCGGCGTGGAAATTGGCCAATTGTTGTTCATCACCCTGGTGATATGTTTGTCATTACTGGTTAATCGCATGTTGGCGGGGAAACCTACCATGCACATGACACGCATCCAGGCTGGCAGCGGCTATGTTATCGGAACTATGGCTGCGTTCTGGTTCTTTGAGCGGCTCGTCGGCTCATTGGCCTAAAAGCACGTCCGCGGAAAAGACCGCGAACAATAATGCCTCGATCAGTTAGAATGGCCGCTTTTTAACGCTATAGATCTCGACAGAGACTATTGTTGTTGTAGGCCGTCATGAGTGAAACATCGCCGGAAACCCGGCCCAAAGGTAGTTCTCTAAAACCGCTTAGAATGCTGGTGCCCTTCATCGCACCCTATAAAGGTGTACTTGGCGTGGCCATGGTGGCTTTGCTCGTCTCCTCTGCTGCGCTTTTGGCGATGCCTATGGCGGTTCGAAATGTGATCGATCACGGATTCTCCGTGGAAGATGCTGCAAACGTTGATCGCTACTTTTTTGTTTTGATGATGTTTGCCCTCGTGATAGGTTTTTTTGGCGCAGCGCGAGCCTATTTTGTCAACTGGCTCGGCGAGCGCGTGGTGGCTGACCTCCGTACCCAGACGTTCGATCACGTCATTGTAATGGACCCGACCTTTTTTGAAACCACCCGCTTAGGGGAGGTGTTGTCGAGGCTAACGGCAGACACAACGCTGATCCAGTCCATATCTGGTGTCGGTGTTTCCATCGTCCTGCGATCAACGATTCAATTGATTGGCGGCTTGGTTCTGCTGGCGGTGACCAACATCTGGTTAATGGGTATTCTAGTGCTGATTTTTCCATTGATCGTCCTACCCATTATCTTAGTGGGAAGGTGGCTTCGGCAATTGTCCAGAGAATCCCAAGATAGGGTAGCCGATGCTAGCGGTCACGCAGCAGAAGCGCTGTATAACGCGGAAACGGTGCAGGCTTTCACGGCAGAGAAACGCGAGATGGGGCGTTTCGGTGAAGCGGTAAATCAAAGTTTTGTGGTCGCCGTCAGGCGCATTCAGGTACGCGCTCTGCTCACGGTTGTTGCATCGACCTGTGTATTTGGTGCGTTGATATTTGTCCTGTGGATTGGTGCCAAAGAAGTACTCGACGGTGGTATTACAGGCGGAGAGCTAGGTCAGTTTGTGCTTTACGCCATGATCGTGGGTATCGCGGCAGGTTCGTTAAGTGAGATATGGGGAGAAATTCAGAGAGCAGCGGGTGCGATGGAACGACTTGCCGAACTGCTTTCCATGACGCCTGTGATTGAGGCGCCAGCGAACCCGGTGGCACTGCCGATAAGCCGTCAGGGTACGGTCGAGTTTGATGGTGTGACATTTTGTTATCCTTCCCGGCAGGAGCAAGCGGCTCTGACTGATGTGTCGATTGCCATCAAGTCAGGGGAACACGTCGCTTTTGTCGGCCCTTCCGGCGCAGGTAAAAGTACTATTTTTCAGCTCCTGCTACGTTTCTACGATCCAGCGAGCGGGCGTGTGCTTGTCGATGGTGTTGATATCAGTGACGCAGATCCCGGGGAGGTCCGTGCAAGGATCGGTATTGTGCCCCAGGACAGTGTGGTGTTTGGCGAAAGCGCTGCCGAAAACATTCGTTTCGGTCGACCAGAAGCCAGTGATGACGATGTGATCAAGGCGGCAAAAGCGGCGTCAGCGCATGAATTTATTCAGGCGCTGCCAGAAGGCTACGATACGTTCTTAGGTGAGAAGGGTGCCCGGTTGTCTGGTGGACAGCGGCAAAGAATCGCCATAGCTCGGGCGGTATTGAAAGATCCCGCGGTGCTGCTTCTTGATGAGGCGACCAGTTCGCTGGATGCCGAAAGTGAGCGATTGGTGCAGAACGCACTGGATACCCTACAGAAAGATCGAACAACGCTCGTGATTGCACACCGTCTTGCCACCGTGCTCGATGCCGATCGAATCGTTGTGCTCAATGATGGGCGGGTGATGGATATAGGTACCCACGACGAATTGGTGTCACGCAATGCGATCTACGCGCAAATGGTTGAGCTTCAGTTTGGTGATGGCGGACCGGGCCGATCCAGCAATCTTGCTGCCGTCACTTAAAACGCCGTGGCGTGTCTAATTAATAGCCGTGGCGTGTCTAATTAATAGCCGTGGCGTATCTAGTAAAACGCGGGGCGTGTCGAATAAAGCCGCGATGCTATGTCTAGAGTAACGGTCCAAAAAACGCTCTGATTTCAACGGTCAACGCCTCCGGTGCTTCAAAAGCACCGAAATGCCCCCCGTGCTCCATCAGCGTGTAACGTCGAAGGTCTGAATGTTCCTCCAGAACCTGTCTCGGCATGTGAACCACATCTTTTGGAAACACCGCGTAACCCGTTGGGGCTTCCAATACGGGTGTCCGATCGTGAACGAGTGCCCACGGTGCTTTAAAATGTTCGTGATAGATTCGAAGTGACGAATTGATGGCACCCGTACACCAGTAAAGGGCCGCAGTCGTGCACAGGTGGTCTTTGTTGAAAGCGGTTTCCACATGGCCTGAACAATCGCTCCAGTGATAGCGCCGCTCCCAGATCCAGGCAGCACACCCGATAGGCGAGTCGCTGAGGGCGTAGCCGAGCGTTTGCGGGTCCAACCGATGGACAGCCAGGTGGCTGGTAATATGGGGCATAGATTCTCGATTACGTTCAATCATCCATCGTTCATCATCTGCGAATGATTCATCGGTCAGGTTGGCGCGATCCACGCCGGGAATGAGCGTCAACGCGAGGTGCGCCCCGGTAATTTTGTCAGCATGTGCGTGGGCAAGTTGTGCAGTGATAAGCGCTCCCCAATCGCCGCCGTGGGCACAGAACTTTTCGTAGCCAAGCACCTCTGTCATTAGTTTGACCCAGAGTGCTGCCACTTCTTTAACGCCGATACCCGCTTTAGTCAGCGGCGTTGAAAACCCAAATCCCGGCAATGAGGGTACATATACATTGAATGCTTGCTCGCCAGTTCGACCATATGCGTCAGGATCAGATAAAGGTCCAATGAGATGTTGGTAATCCCAAAAGGTCCAGGGCCATCCGTGTGTCAGAACCAGCGCTGGAGCATCAGCTTGTTTTGCCGCGGCATGCAAATAGTGAATGGGCACATCGTCGATCACCGCGCGGTAGTGCGAAAAACGATTCATATCTTTGCACGCTGCTTCCCAGTTCCATTCATGCTGCCAGTATTCGCTCATCTCCTTGAGCCAATTTTGTGGGACACCATAGACCCAATCATCGTTGCCAATAACATCCGGCCATTGTGTTGCTGCCAGTCTGCTTCGCAAGGCTTCCAGGCGATCACGGGGTAGGTCTGCGGTAAACCGTTCTGGCTTCATAGTCTTATGTCCCTAAGCTCTTGCTGAATATGTTTTGAGTGGATGCTTTTCTCACCCGTGCTTTCGAAGCGTTTCGTCGGCAGCTCATTTCGGGATTATTGATGGCCCGCGACGATTGTTGCTGTGTGAACTGCTTATGGCATCATTAAAGGTAACGTATTGGAAGCTGCTTAAGTGACTTATGTATAAGTGCCCCATGTTGTGAGACCGAGGTCTAAGAGACCGACGCATAAGAAACCCAGGCTTAAGTCAGTTGGGTTTTTGGGGAGGTGGATGTCAGCACAACCCTGGGAAATCAGACAGATCAAGTGACGGGAAAATTTGGACGCCGCGGCAAAATGGATTGAGGGTGAGCCGAAGGTGCGAGTTCGTCGCTCTGCAATGCGGTCGGTGGTTTGCGGCCTGAAGGTCATGGGAAGCGCCGAATTCTTGATGAAAGCCGGGGCGCTCTCGCATCTTCGGCTCCCTGAACGCAACGAACTTGCGCTGCACGATTTTCATGGGACGGATACGGGCAAGGTTGATGTTGTTGAGTGACGCCAACTCCCCCATCTTTGTTATCAAACTGTCAGCCGGATAAGGCCCGTTCGGCTTGACCGAAACGGGCCTGGCACGGGTTAGCTGGCAGCGACGTTAATGCCAATTTCTTCCAGGCGTGGATCATTTGGCATCAGCCATTCATCTCCCATGACCTGGGCGACTCTCAGCTCTTCCGGGATCCTCTCGATGCCAATCATGCGGTCCGCCCACTGGTTCCAGTGGTAGATCCGTGCTTCTTGATAGCTCAGTGGGACGCCCCTGAAGCCTCTTGATTCCATCGACTTTTGTATCGATGTGCCGAACTGCGTGTCTTCGAGCAGTACTTTTCCTAATTCCGAGTCATCTTCCGATGTCCAGATATTGTTGAAGCCTTCGGGCATTTCGCCTTCTCCCCAGTCAGCGCAGAACGTCCAGACTTCAAAGCGCGTTGTTTTGATGCTGGTTGGCCAGAACAGGAGTGGGGGTAATGTTCTTTCGTTAAGGGGAGAAACCCAATTAGGGAAAATGCCGTATGACTGCGTGCAGGTGCGACCAATCTCGCCTACGGTTTCTATTTCAGGGAAGATGCTGCGCGGTAGTTGCTTTTGTTGCTCGGCACTAAGCTTGCTCGGGGCTACCATTCGACCATGACCGTTAGCGTAGAACGAATTGACGTTACGTCGATCGTCTAGTATCGGTGCCACGGTATCGGCATGAATACTCTTTACATGGTAGACCTCGGTATTTGATTCCATCGCGATCTTCCAGTTGCAGTCAAGATCAAATGACTGTTTGCCCACCATTCGGCACCGATCGAACTGGAATTCTTTCCATTCGTCGGCGATGGGTCCGAGCCATTCCGTGAGGGTCGGCGCGTTCTCATCAAAATTGATAAAGATAAGATTGCCAAACCTTTCGCAGCGAACAGAAATCAGAGACCGGCAAGACATATCAAGGTCGCTAAAGTCTTCACTGTCTCGAATAGACTTCAGGTTGCCATCTAGATCATATGACCAGCCATGGTATATGCAGGTAAGGCGAATTTTTTTACCCGATGGTTCCATTACGACCGGGGCTCCGCGGTGGCGACAGGTATTAAAGAAGGCGTTGATTTTTCCTTCCTGGGAATGCACTAGGACGAGGGGGTCGCCGGTGTTGTCCCACGTCTTAAAAGAACCGGGTTCCGGAATTTCATCAATGTGTCCTGCGAATAGCCAGGCCTTGCTCCAGAGGTGCTCTTTTTCGAGTTCAAAGAATCGGGAGTCAATATAACGTCCAGCAGGAATATCGGGTAGAGGTGGAAAACCTTCGGGTGGTGCGGTCCTTTCTGCTTCGAACTCCATGAGCAGCCGTAGGTTATCAATTTCTTTTTGTTCCATTTTTGTGGTCTCCCGACGTCTTGATGACGTCTGTTGGTTCGATTTTTTTAGTCGCCCTAAATCTGGTCTCTTAGTCTCTTAGTCTCTTAGTCTCTTAGTCTCTTAGTCTCTTAGTCTCTTAGTCTCTTAGTCTCTTAGTCTCTTAGTCTCTTAGTCTCTTAGTCTCTTAGTCTTAAAGTTTCATGATGTAATTTCACGTAGTTGCTGTGAGATCTGCTCAAGGCGACGCCCGCGAGCCACGCCCTTGAGTAAGAGCAGCAACCCTGTCATTGATTGTGATGAATATTCATTCAGTTCATATTGTTTCTTTTCCAGCATGAAATTGGTGCCCCAGCCTTGATTGACGAGCTGTTTAGCGATGGTGGCGACCGTTAGTTCAGGATTGATGTAACCTGCCGCGAGATCAATGGCGATTTGTTCCTGGGTGAACTGAATCGACTCGGTGATCAGTATTGTGACCAGTTCATGGGACGAGTCTGCCTGCAGTAACGCGTTCGTCATGGCATTCGCGTAGTCAGGGTCTGCCAGAACCTGATCAATGGCCCGGACTCTACTCGCAATCAGCGTGGGTATACCGGGTTCGTGTTCATGATCGGCACCCCGGTATAGATTGATGACATCGCGAATGGCGGAATACAACAGTTCTTCCTTGCTACCAAATACGTTGTACAAGGTTTTTTTTGTCACACCGGCGCGCAGTGCGAGATCGTTCATGGTGATTCCGTGATAGCTGTTTTCGGCAAGTGATGCCCTTGCGGCCGAAAGGATATCTGCACGCCGTTTGATCAGACGTGGGGAGTTGTAGGTCCTGGTTTGTTCAGCAGGGGTCGCGTTCGGAGTATTGACCGATAATGTATCGCTCAATTTACCGCGCATTGTTTCGTTCATTGTTTCGTTCATTGTTTCGTTCATTGTCTCGGTCGATGTTTCGTTTATTGTCTCGGTCAATGTCTCGGTCAATGTTTCAGTCAATGTTTCGTTCCGTGTATCGGGCAATGTTTCGCTAAAGGATGGCTCTTCGAATTCATCAAAGCGCCTCGATCGGACCGTGTCTTCTGCAGCCGCTTTGTCCGCCATACGTTACCTGCCAAGAAGGGTTTGCTCTGCGTGAGCGTTGTTAGGCTGTCTAAAAATTACACCTAGGGTGTAATTTTGTCAATGCGCTTTGGTGTGGGCTGGCGGAGGCTTTACGGGAAAGGAACGCCAAAGGTCTCAACAATGGGAGACCTCTGACGAGACAGGGCTTTTACCAGTTTTGGTGCGATCCCCGGCACTAGCTTTGGTGCTGGTCCGGGTACTTACTCGGTTACTAGCCCCGGTTCTAGTCTTCCTTCTTTTCTTTCTGTTTCTTGAATTTGGCAAAAGTCTCTTTCATGAGTGCCTGGCCTTCGATGTTGACGGGCACGCCATCATTGATACTTCTCCAGTGGGCGTGGCCCAGTTGTTGCAAAGACATCGCGGACTGAAGTGCTGTGTAATAACCCTCGGCTTCCTGGGCCTGGTTGACGGACTGTTTCGCCAGCTTTAGGCCCATGCTGGGTCGTCGAGCGATTCGCTCTGCCATTTCGTAAGTGAAAGTCATCAGTTCATCATTGGGTACTACATGATTCACCATGCCGACTTGTCTGGCTTCGTCGGCGAGCATCACGTCTCCTGTAAACAGAAGCTCTTTCGCTTTTCGAATACCAAATTCCTGAGGATGTGCGAAATATTCCACGCCGTTAACGCCCAGTGCGACAACGGGATCAGTGAATTTTGTGTCCTGTGCAGCAATCACGATGTCGAACGGCCATACCAGCATTAGACCGCCCGCGATGACCCAACCCTGTACCGCTACGATGGTGGGTTTGGGGATGTTGCGCCAGCGCCAGCAAAACCCAAAAAAGAATTCCTGTTCCATCGCCCACTGACCTTCCTGCCCCGGTGCGCCGAAACCCGCCCACGTGCCCTGTGGCGTATAGTCTTTGAAATCCAGGTTTCCCGGCCCGCTATGTCCGCTGGAAAAATCCGGATCATCGCCAGCAATGACGATGACTTTGACCTTGTGGTCATGGGCTGCCATGTCCAGCGCTTCGTTGAATTCACTGAGAAGCTCGAAAGTCTGTGCGTTGCGTTTTTCAGGCATTGCCAGTGTGACGGTTGCAATACCTGACTCGGTGGTTTCGTATCGGATGGTCGAAAATGTTTTGCTCATGATAGTAAGTTTCCTGATTCAAATTCTAATAGGGTTCGTGGCCGCGCTGTTTTTTGTGGTCAATCGGGGTTCATGAACTGTTGAAATTCTTCTTCAAAGTCCGGGTGCCACCGTGACAGTGCGGGCCTGTTCTTAATGACGTCGTCCGTGTTCCATTGCAGGCGCTTCTGGTCCATTGCTACCGTAACGTCGTTGTCCGGGCAGATGATGTAAAAGTCACCCGCGCTCATTTGCACCAGCAACTGGTCGGCCACCTGCTCGGGTTCCCAGGCGGCTGCGGGTTTCTCTGGGAACTGTTTTTTTGTGAGTCCGGTGTAGGTCCAGCCCGGAATCAATAGGTGTGCGGTGACGCCACAATCTGTGATCTCGCGAAGCTCATGGGCAACCCCTTCGAGTGCGGTTCGGATGCCTGCCTTGGCGACGTTGTAAGCGCTGTTGCCCGGCGGGTTGGTGAGCCCCTGCTTGGAACCAGTGCAGATCACTGCGCCAGGACGTCCCTGTTCCATTTCCTGGTCTATGAGTAAGGGCATGAAGGTCTGAAGTCCGTAGATGACGCCCCAAAGATTAGTGTCGAGAATTCTTTGCCACTGATCTAGTCCTGTCCAGGGGCCTGCGCCGCGCCCGCCAACGCCCGCGTTGTTCATTACAATGCTGACCTCTCCGAAAGCATCCAGCACGGCATTTTTTAATTCTGTGACGTCCTCTAGCTTTGACACATCTGTTTTTACAGTGATCACATCGGTTGAAATCGTTTTTTTGGCGGCAGACAACTCATCTTCGTTGATGTCCGCGAGACAAATCCTCATTCCTTTTTCAGCAAATTTTTGAGCTGTAGCAAGGCCAATTCCGCTGGCTCCACCAGTGATGACGGCAACACGATTGGGCGCGATGGCTGGGTGCAGCATGAATAACCTCTTTTGGCGTTTGGGACCGGTTCAGGGCTTAATGGTCCCGAGAAAACGTTCCGGTATCAGACCTGGGCCTGAGCTGTCGGTTTCGTGAATCAATTTCGGCGCTCCAGTATACCGCAGCGATCTGGCTCGGCTTTCATGAAGGACAAAGGTGTTTGATAGTGGCGCTGCTGTCGTTTTATAGTCGATTGTGTCGCTTGTCCATCAAGATTGGCTTCTGTTATAGCCAGCAACATGTTTCGGTTTTTTTCATTTTTTTGTTCCTTACTTTGTTATGCCCCCCATCAGGAGAGTACTAGTTGATTAATCAGCAATGGCTTATAAATGGCAACCCCCGCGGTCGACCAGTTCTTCAGAGCGACTTTAAACAGCATGATGCAGAGCTTGAAACACTCTCTGCAGGACAGGTGAGGGTGAAAGTAGAATATTTGGGGTTTGATCCCTCGCAGAAAGGACAGATGGAAAATATCAGTGGCTACACGTCAGGCGCTGCGATTGGAGATGTGATGGGAGGCAGTGGTATTGGTGAAGTGCTGGAGAGCACAGCCTCTGATCAATTTCCCGTTGGGGCCAAGGTGTTGGGTCGAATGGGCTGGCAGGAATATGCCACGATGCGGGCTCGTGATCTTACGAGCGTTCTTGATGATGATCTGCTGACGGCTCACCTTGGCCCCCTCGGTGGGACCGGGCTTACAGCCTATTTCGGCTTGTTAAAAGTGGGTTGTCCAGAGCCGGGCGATACCGTGCTGGTATCTGGCGCCGCAGGCGCGGTGGGATCAATTGTGGGGCAGATCGCGAACCTGATGGACTGTAAGAGCGTCGGTACCGCCGGGGGACCGGAAAAGTGTCAGTGGCTGGTTGATGAAGTCGGTTACAACCATGCTATCGATTACAAAAGCGGTGACATCAAGGCGCAGATAAAAGCAGCGTGCCCTGAAGGCGTTAATGTGTTTTTTGATAATGTTGGCGGGCCGGTGCTCAATGATGTGCTTGGGCGTATCGCCAGCTTTTCCCGGATTGTCATTTGTGGCGGCATATCCAGATACGAACAGGAAACGCTGCCGGATGGGCCTGCTAACTATTTCAACATTGTGTTTCGACAGGCGAAAATGGAGGGGTTTCTGCTCAGTGGTTATGAGCGAGAGTACGCGTTAGCGCGATCGCGAATTGCAGACTGGATCCGCTCGGGTGACATTGTCTACAAAGAAGATGTGCAAGAGGGGTTCGACAATATTCCTAAGACGTTGTTGAGACTCTTCTCCGGTCAGAATTTTGGCAAGCAACTGATCAAACTCTAGGGAAGTTCTGATTAGTAGAATGTTAGTGTGGGGTAGCCCAGTTGGATCTGCACAGGTCAGTATAAGGCAGGACGCACGTGTTTAGGTGCGGCCGAACGCGATGATGGCCAGCTTGGCCCAGCGTAAATAGACATTAATCAGGGGTTCTCTAGTGTGGGAACTTTCACACCCTTAATCAGAATCGAAAATAGAAGCGGTAGGCGACAGATCAGTATGAAAGAGTTGTTAATGGGAACGGTGGGATCACAGGGTCTTGTGAATGGTGATTTTGAGCGTCGTAGGTCACTGCTTGAACGGGTCCAACGTTCAGCAATCGATCACGTATTTGTGGCCGACCACATTAGTTTTCATACCGGGCTGGGGATGGATGGCATTGTGAATGCCGCTACCCTGACGGGTATGGTGCCGGACACTAAAATTTTTATTGGGGTCTACCTGCTTGCACTTAGGCATCCGGTAACCGTCGCCAGGCAGCTTGCTTCGCTCGCTGAATCCGCGCCGGGTAGAATAATTTTAGGCGTGGGCATTGGAGGTGAAGATCGTCATGAGATGGAAATTTGCGGCGTGGATCCTGCGCGTCGTGGTCTACAAACCAATCATTCGCTGAAAGCGCTCCGTGGGCTCTTGTCTGGAGCGCCGTTTAGCTATGAGTGTGAGTTCTTCTCGTTTGAAAATGCGCTTATTCTGCCGGCGCCATCAATCACCATTCCCATCATTATTGGCGGGCGATCCGATGCGGCGATTCGCCGAACAGCGCTTTATGGCGATGGTTGGCTGGGACTCTGGTGCTCTCCTAAGCGTTATGCCAGCGTGCTGGATCAGATTGACCAGATCGCTGCTGACAATGATCGAAGCGAACCTGACTGGATGCATGGAATTCAGGTCTGGGCGGGCGTTGCGAGAAGCAAATCAGAAGCACGCGCGTATGTGGCGAAAGGAATGGAAGCCATGTATCGCGTACCCTTCGAGAAGTTCGAAAAGTACAGTCCGTATGGCACCCCTGCGGAAGTGGCCGAGGCATTGATGCCCTACGCAGAACAGGGTTGTCAGATATTTAACATCGCTGTTCGAACCTCATCTGACGAAGCCTGCGTGGATGCGATGGCCGAGATTAGCGAAAGGATGAAACAGTCATTTCCCGGGGTCAAAGTTAAGGCGAGATCCGCCGAGTGAAATCGCCGCTCGGTGGTTTTCAACAGGCTCGAGTGTGAAATCACTGACCACTCATCAACTCAAACGTCGTGAGCGAATTTTATCCAGCGCTCGAAATCAGTTGTCAAAGCATGGTTACGAAGGCCTGAACATGCGCGACCTGGCTGTGATGGCCGAGGTATCGACGTCCACCCTGTACAATCTTTACCAATCCAAAGACGCACTCATTCTCGCTGCGCTCGAAGACCTTCTCACGGATTTAAATGAGCGAGCGAACAGTCACGGTTTGGTGGGGCTAGAACATTTTGTGAAGCGTACGGAAATTTTGGCAGAGCAAATTGCCAATACGCCGGCCTATGCGGGAGCAATGAGCACGATGCTATTCAACGCAGAGCCAAAAGATCCTATTGTAGCTGCCGTTCTGGCGACCGCCATGGTGGTGCATCAGCAGGAGTTGCAGGAGATGTTAGCTGCAGGTGAACTTCGATCGGACACGGACCAGAGATTTCTTGTTCGACGGCTCGCATCAACAAACTGGTCGGTCATTTTGATGTGGATGAAAGGCTATGTGAGGATTGACGAATTTAAGCGTGATTACCAGCAGAATGCTCTGCTGACGTTGGCACCCTGCGTCACGGATGAAGCGATGGTGAAGGTTCGTCAACATCTTAAGAAGATGTCGTAGCGTGATGACAGTCGGGCATAATGTCTGAATATATCACTGGAAAACTGAAAGCGCGTTCAGCTTTGGACATTGCGAACCAGTTTTCCGGGCCGCTTTTTGGCGGGGCCGGTGAATGGGATTTACCTAAAGGCGTTGAACCCAAGCGAGAACTGCTTTATCTCGCGGTGGGGATACCCGATGCCGGGTCCCTGCCCAAAGGCGGCACTGGATGCTGCGTCTCAACGTATTTATCGCAAACCTGGAGATTTGGCACTTCGATATGGCTTTGGCCAGGGCCCTGAAGGCATAAGGCGCTGGCTCGCAGATCGGCGCAATCATCTCGAACAGGACAATGTCACCGCAGACTGGTTTCAGATAACCAACGGATCCTCAGGTGCCATTGATCTGGTTGTCAGATCAATGATCGATCCCGGTGATGTGATCATTGCGGAAAATCCCACTTATATGGGCACGCTTCATAATTTCAAGGGTGTAGGCGCCGATATTCGGTTTGCGTCGATGGACGGAGAAGGCCTGATCACCAGCAAGCTGAATGAGTTTCTTAACAAACTTAGTGGTGAAGGTAAGCGCGTCAAACTGATCTATACGATTTCGGCTTTTCATAATCCAACTGGGGTCACTTTAAGCGATCGGCGCCGGGAGGAGTTGCTTGAAGTTGCTTACAAGCATGATGTGATGGTGCTCGATGACGAAGCCTATCGAGAGCTGTGGTTTGATACGCCGCCACCCAGAGCCCTGTCGGCGCGTTGTGAGAGCTACGGTGTTATTACGACAGGCACCTTCTCAAAGACGGTGGCGACCGGTATTCGCGTCGGTTTTATCCACGCGCGTCCTGACTTGCTCGCTCTTTTTGGGCGAATGCGTTTTGCTATGGGCCAAAATCAATTGGGCCTGCGTGCGTTTGGCGGCTTTCTGGCAGCCGGTGACTATGAGCCTCATTTGAAATCGGTGCGAGAGCTCTACCGCCACAAACGCGACACCTTGCATGTGGCGCTTCAGCGTGAGGCCAGCGACTATCTGCATTGGAAGAAACCGGCGGGTGGGTTCTATCTTTGGGCGACACTTAAACAAGGGATGGCTGTGGAAGACCTCTGGAGGACATGCGTTCACGAAGGAATTGCTGTAAACCCCGGCACGGGATTTTCCGATGGTGCATCCGGCTGTATTCGTATTGCCTATCCCTGGACGCCGGTTGCGCAATTCGATGAAGCCGCACGTAGGATACGCCTCGCGTGTGAGCGAGTTGTTCAGGGCGACGTTGCCTGAGCGAACAGGTGAGCAATATGTGTATTGGGCCCCGTTTACTGAGCCAAAACGTGCAGTCTTTAGGCTTGAACCTGCCCGCTTTTTAAGTCAGCGCGCCGCCAATGATGGCTCCTACGAGCAGGGGGCCGATGCCTGCCAGTAAAAGTACAAAAACACCCGCCCCAGCGATCATTCCAATAATCGGTATGCCCGTAAGCGCAGAGCCAAACACGAATAGTAGACCACCGCCGATAAGGGCGGGTAACAAAGCCGCCATCATGCCAGCCATGACGCTGCCTGATTTTTTGCCGCCGACGATGCCGGCGATTAATGGGCCGAAGAGGGGCAGCCAGAAAAGTAGCAATGAGATAAATAGCATCCATAGCATGCCGAAAAAGATGCTGCCTTCAGACCGAGCTTGGACAATTCTGACTTCTTCGCCCATAACTGAGTGCTCCTACGCGTTGATTTGCAAGGGACGTTAGCTGCCGGATGTCGTGAGGTCAATGCTCTCCATGAGGCCTCTTTTGAGTCGAAGCGTGAGTTCAGGTTTGAGGGCCGGGACAGTTTACTGTACCATCCGGACGGTAGACATAACTGTATGTTGAAACAACATGAGCGGGAACAGCAACGAGCGCGACAGCGGGGTTGAAAAAAAGCGGAAGAATAATAAGCGTCAAAATATTCTTGAAGCGGCGCTGCAAGTGGTGGAGGCTGACGGTGCCAATCACCTGACGATTAATGCGGTGGCGGAAAAGTCGGGCTTTTCGAAAGGTGGCGTTCTTTATCACTTTGCATCGAAAAAGGCCTTGCTGAGCAGCATGCTTGAATATCTGATTGACGCAAACCAGTCCAGAATGGACGAGGCCTTGATTAAGGGGCCGGGCGTTCTGTCAGCTTTGATTGATGCCGAAAGCCGGATGTCGGAAAAAGAACGAAGAGCTTCTCTGGCAATGTTGGCGGCAGCTGCGGAAAACGCTGAGCTCGTCCTGCCGGCCAAGGCTTACATGAAGAAAGTGTTCGATGCGATTTATAAAGAAAGTGACGGCGACGAAGAAGCGACGTTGTTGTTTCTGGCCAACGAAGGATTGCGGTATCTCGAAGTGCTGGGTTTGACCCCGTTGAAATCTCGGGAATTGCGGCGTATCAAGGCGCACATGCAGGCAAAGGCAGCAGGCTTGAAATCATGAAGATCACGCGCTTGCTACCTTACCGTTTACCCGTTCTGGCTTTGTTCCTGATGCTAGCCGGTTGTGATGGGACTGAAGTTGCCTCGGTCGAATCCCAGATCACTCGTCCGGCCAAGATACTCACGATAGCCAATGAGAGTGACGATATCGTGCTTGAGTTCTCAGCGAGAATTGAAGCCCTGCAGACGATCGACCTTTCATTTGAGGTCGGCGGACCGCTCGCTGAATTGCCGATTCTGGAGGGCGAAACTTTGGCGCGCGGCGCGCTTGTTGCTGCACTAGACCCGACCGAATTTCGACTTGCCGTACAAGAAGCCGAGGTGCAATTGAAGCTTGCTGCCCAGGATCTGAACCGGAAAAGAAAGGTGCTAAAAGACAATGGGATTGCCAAGTCCCAAGTAGAAGACGCCAGGTCAAATTACGAATTGATGAAGGTACGTTTGAGTAAAGCGCGCGAACGTTATGACGACAGCAAAATTCACGCACCGTTTAAGGCCTATGTCTCGCAGCGGTATTTTGATGCGCATGTAAATGTTCGTGCAGGAGACCCGATTGCCCGTTTGCATGATCTCTCTGCTCTCCAGGTGGTTTTTAACGTACCGGAAGAGCAATTGGCGACGGTAGGCCCGGATCGCCTGTTAGCCTCTTGGGCCGAGTTCTCTTTCGCGGATGGTGAGCGTTTTGAGATGCAATTTCATCAGAGTCGCGGAGAGGCTGACGCGGTGGCTCAGACCTTTGAAGTGTCATTTACGATGGCAAATCCGGCCGACTGGAATATCTTGCCCGGTATGACGACCACGGCCAACATTCACCTTAAAGGACAGGAGCAAGGGCAAAGTTTGATTCCTGCATCCGCGTTGGTGCCGAACGCTGACGATTCTCTTTCTGTTTGGCTTTATGACCCCGAGACTCAGCAAGTGAAAAAAGTACCGGTCGAAACGGGTGCCCCCAGACCGCAAGGAATTCCCATCTTGTCTGGTTTGATGCCGGGCGACCAGATTGTCATAACCGGTGCAAATCAGTTGCAGGCCGGCATGCGCGTAAGGCCGCTTTAATCCAATGAACCTTGCCCAATTTATTACGGCTAGACCTATTTACGGATGGATTCTGATCTTTGTCTGTGTCGCTGGCGGTCTGTACGGCATCGAAAACGTAGGCCGACTGGAAGATCCGGCATTCCCTATCAAGCGAGCGTATGTCATTACTGTCTATCCCGGCGCATCAGCGCTTGAAGTCGAGCAGGAAGTGACCGACCGGATTGAAAGCGCATTGCAGGAACTACCCTACGTTGAAACCATGACGTCAAAGTCAGTACCCGGGCGTTCTGAAATTATGGTCGAACTGGGCGAGGAGTACGGTTCCGATGAGACGGACCAGATTTACGACGAACTTCGCCGAAGAGTACTTGAAGCCGGTGCCCGACTGCCGCCCGGTGCTTTTACGCCCCATGTGGAGGACGACTTTGGTGATGTTTTCGGTATTCTCTACACCGTGGCAGCGCCGGGTTATAACGACTCAGAACTTAAAGACATCGCGCGCTCCATTTCTACACGATTAAAGCTCGTGCCTGCGGTGGCCAAAGTGTCGACGCAGGGCGTGCCTGAAGAAGCGGTTTACGTCGAATTGGAACATGAGAAGCTCACACAACTTGGTCTTTCCGTGGGTGATCTTGCGCAGAAAATTCAAGCCGAAAACGAAATGGTGTCCGCAGGCTCTGCTGCTTTTGACGGTCGCCGGCTTCGTATTGCGCCGCCGGCAGCGCTCGATAGTGTGGCTACCCTGCGCGAGCTCAAGATTGGCCAGCCAGGCTCCAACGGCGTGGTTCGGTTGGGTGATATTGCTGCGGTGAAAAGAGCGAGCGTTGAAGTCCCTTCTGACATCATCCGCTTCAATGGCGAGCGCGTGTTTACCGTGGGTGTATCTGTCACGCCGGGCCAGAACGTGGTTCGTGTGGGGAAGGATGTTGATGCGGCGATGGAGCTGATCAAGCAGTCTTTGCCACTGGGTGTTTCCGTCGCGCCAATTTATGAACAGCACAAGGTTGTGGACGCATCGATTGCGAACTTTATGCAAAACCTGATGATCTCGGTTGCCACCGTTGTCGTGGCCCTTTGTCTTTTCATGGGGTGGCGCGCGGGTACGGTCGTGGGTGTCGTGCTGTTGATCACTGTGCTTGGGACCGTCGGTTTCATGTATCTGTTTAAAATTGAGCTTCAGCGGATATCCCTCGGTGCGCTGATGATCGCTATGGGGATGCTGGTGGACAATGGCATTGTGATTGCTGAAGGGATGGTTGTTGGCGTTCGACGCGGATTGTCAGCCCAGGAAGCTGCCGCCCGGTCCGTGGCAAGAACGCAATACGCGCTTTTAGGTGCAACGATCATTGGTATTCTGGCATTTGCTCCAATCAGCCTATCGGATGACAACAGTGGTCATTTTCTGATTTCGCTTTTCCAGGTGATCGCAATTTCGTTGTTGCTCAGCTGGTTGCTCGCCATCACCGTGATTCCAATGCTGGGGAGCCTGCTCCTAAAGCCGGGTAAGCCCGTCGACGAAGCGGAGCTCTACAGCGCCTGGTATTTTGTACCCTACACAAAGATGATCGCGTTCGGGCTGCGACGTTCCTGGCTGACGTCGTTCATCATTGTTGCCATTACGTCGGTGTGTCTGTACTCCGTTAGTTTTGTCAAAACGAGTTTTTTTCCCACGAACAATTCACCACTGTTTTTTGTTGATTACCGTCTTCAGGAAGGTACAGATATCCTGACGACGGCGGAAGATATTGTGGCGCTCGAAACAGAGATCATGGGGAGGGAAGACGTTGTCTCTATCGCAAGTTTCATTGGCAGGGGAGCGCCGCGCTTTATCACCATGGCGGCCCCCGAGCAGCCTAACCCGGCCTATGCCCGTTTGATTGTGCGCGTTCATGATGTGGACCAGATGGGAGAGATTATGCAGGAGACCGGTGCGTTCATTCGCGCGTCGCGGCCTGACGCCGAGATCCTTATCAGCCGGCAGGAGTTTTCCCCTAGCGGCACTTCCAAAATTGTCATGCGCTATTCGGGTCCGGACGCGCAGGTGCTCAGATCTCTCGCAGATCGCACGCTGGATGTTTATCTGCAGCACGAGTTGCTCGACCGAAAAACGGACTGGCGCCCGCAGGCACTGCAACTCGTCCCCGTTTATGATGAAGCCAACGCCCGGTTGGCGGGTCTGAGTCGAAACGACGTGTCTAGAGCATTGGCCTACAACACGCTGGGCGTGAATATTGGCTTGATGCGCGACAACGATAAGTTGATTCCGATTGTTGCCCGTGCGCCAGACGCAGAAAGAGCAGATTTGACCGGCCTGATTAATCGCCAGGTCTGGAGTCCTAGCCAACGGCAGTACGTGCCATTGTCTCAGGTCATTACCCAATTCGATATTGAGGCAGAAAACACGACTGTCTTCAGAAGGCAGCGACTCCGTACGATAGAAGCCCAGAGTAATCCGCCCCCCGGGGAAAATATCAATGAGTACTTTGAAAAAGTGCGACCCGATGTGGAATCCATCGTGTTGCCCGAGGGTTACACCCGCGAGTGGGGTGGTGACTTTGAATCGAATAAGCAGGCTAACGAAGCACTTACGGTGCGATTGCCTGCGGCTTTTGGGGCAATGTTTTTTATTACCATATTGATGTTCGGGGCAATGAAACAGCCGATTGTTATTTGGATGACGGTGCCTATGATTATGTGCGGCGTATCTCTGGGTTTGCTCGCGACCAATCTGCCGCTGACATTTCCATCATTTCTGGGTGTTTTAAGTCTCGCGGGGATGTTGATTAAGAACTGTATTGTCCTAGTGGACGAGATTGATCAGCGATTGGCTGAAGAAGATGCGACGCTCAACACCATGATGATGGCCAGCATCAGCCGGCTAAGACCCGTGATGCTTGCGGCACTTACCACTATTGTGGGATTGTCTCCCCTGCTAACGGATGCGTTTTTCCGAGAGATGGCAGTTTGTATTATGAGCGGTTTGGCGTTTGCGACACTGCTAACCTTGGTCGCTGTTCCCGTTTTCTACCGCATTGCTTTGGGTCAGCGTATTAAAGCGACCTGACCGATAATGTTGACGGCAATAGCGCAGGGAACTTGCACAATGGTTGCACCAGGGAAGTAAACTCGGTTTGAAATTAAAAAAGAGGACTGGTCAATGACCGCGCTCTTGGATACAAAAGATCCATTAGACCCACTGATCACCGAATGCCCGTTTGAGTATTACGATGAACTCCGTCGGAGTGGCGGTGTATTCAAAGTGCCTGGTAGAAATTTTTACCTGGTGGGTCAGTATGATTTGGTGATGCAGGTTGTAAAAACCCCCGAACTCTTCTCTTCGACATCGGGGGTGCAGGTGCCAAGTGCGGCTGATGGAAGCCATCCTCCTCGGCAGGGGGAGGTGCGAACGTTACTCACGGCAGACCCGCCGGATCACCGCCAATATCGAAATCTGGTTAATAAGGCGTTTTCCTTGAAGCGGGTGTCTGAATGGGCGCCCCGTATCACTGAAATTGCCGACAAGCTGATTGACGACATCTGTCCTAAAGGTGAGTTCGAAGTCAATCACGACTTTGCAGTTCCATTGCCGCTCATGGTGATTATTGAAGCGCTGGATTTACCCGTAGGGATGCTACGCCAATTTAAGGAATGGTCTGATACGATTTCCTCTCTCGGTGGCATGCTGAGTGAAGTCGAAATGGCGCGCGTTCAGGTTAGGCGACGCGAGTTTGCCGCCTGGGTCACCTCTGTTGTGGCAGAACGAAAAAAACATCTTGGTGATGACTTTATCTCTGATCTCATACGGGCGAGGTATGAAGGTAACAGGTCTTTGAATGATGCTGAGTTGGTGAGTATCGTGACGCAGTTTTTAGTCGCGGGTAACGAAACCACAACGAATACGATCACATCGGGCATGTTGCTATTACTGCAGCATCCAGAGGAGATGGCTAAGGTCCAGGCCGATTTTTCATTGATCCCTAATTTAGTAGAAGAAATTTTGCGGGTTGAATCGCCGGTGCAAACGCATTTCCGCCGTGCTGTAAAAAATACAACGCTGGGCGGCGTGGACATCCCGGCTGGCGCAGGTGTGGGGGTTATGTACGGGTGTGCCAATCGTGATGAGGATACTTTTGAGAGCGGAAATCGTTTTGATGTCACCCGGTCTAATGCGTCGAAACACCTCGCGTTCGCGCAGGGCATTCATTTTTGCCCCGGTGCTCCATTGGCCCGACTGGAAAGCGTTATTGCGTTCGAAAGACTCTTCTCTCGTCTCAGACGGTTTGAGTTGGATGAGTTCGCCAGTGAACTTACCCATCTTCCCAGTTTCACCCACAGAGCGTTAAAGCGAGTGGTTGTTCGATTTGTATGTTAGCCGGGCGCCGCGCGTCGGTCGTCGTTCGTTGGGCTTCACACGGCAAGCGAGGTACCCTTTGGATCAAGAATCATTCGTCGTAGCTTTTGGCTCTTGCTTCCATAAGTAGCGTCCTACCCTCGCTTATCGCAACTGATTTCAAAACTCTCAATACTCGCAGTACTCACCATTCAATTCGGCAGGTAAAACAATATGAGCAGCAACTGGAAACCCGCACCGGATCTTCAAAGAGACGTCGTAGAATTTTCTTTTCGGGATAACCATTTTAAAGGCCATCTTGTTGCGCCTCCTGAAACTGATGGTCCTCGGCCTCTTGTGCTCGTGATCCATAACTATCAGGGCCTAAAATTCTTTGACGTTGATGTGGCAGAGTATCTGGCGCGGGTTGGTTATGTTG
>JBLIIB010000012.1:0-31278 GCA_047634795.1 Candidatus Azotimanducaceae bacterium
AATGATTTTTCTAACGCCATCGTTTGCATCGGACAACGCTGCGTGAAGCATTGTGGACTTACCGCTACCGGTCGGTCCGGTCACGAGCACAATGCCGCCTGACGAATTGGCCCAGTCTCGCATCATGGACAAATGATCGGCTTCCATACCGAGCTTATCGAGCGACAACTCTTCGCGCTCTTTGGGTAAGAGTCGCATTACAATCGATTCACCGTGCACGCAAGGCACCGTCGACACCCGAACATCAAGCTCTACGCCGCCCAAGCGTGTCGTCATTCGACCATCCTGAGGCAAACGTCGCTCCGCAATATCCAAACCACTCACTAACTTGATTCGGGAAGCCACTGCCGGGAATCGCTCACTCGGCTGGGACATTTTCGATTGCAACACGCCGTCAACGCGGAAACGAATTTTAAATTCTTTCTCTTCAGGTTCGATGTGAATATCCGAAGCATTCACATCAACGGCCTGAGCCATAATGTTATTCACAAATTCTACAACCGGCGCTTCCTCCGCCAATTCACGAAGCTGTTTTGCGTCATCGCTATTTTGAAACAGGTGATCAACCGAATGCTCTCGTCCCAGATCTGTCATCAATCGATCCAAAAGGTGGCTAGGCAGCAAGTAAAATTGAATGGACACCCCCGGGTGAAACTGACGCAACGTTTCGGATATCGATGGATCCAGTACATCTCTTGCGACGCACTTTAGAGTAGTGGTTTGATTACCTGCCTGATTACCTGTTTGATCAACTGCATGGCCATCTAGATCGTTCTCTGGTTCCCAAATCGCCAACTCCTGCGACAAAAACCACTCAAAACTCTCATCAAGCGAGGACATATAACGATACAACTTCGAGGATTCAGGCAAGTCTTCCGCCTCAAGAATCTGCATCCCAAGTTGCTCTGATAAAACTTCGAGCAGGTGATCTTCGGAAAGGGCCCCCAATCGAATAAGTGCCGAACCAAATCTGCCGCCTGCCGTGTCCTGCATTTTGCAGGCACGCTCCACATCATTTTCGTCAATATATTCGCGGGCAAGTAGTCTCTGGCCCAGCAGATCGTTGTCATCCACAGATGGGACCTGGTGATTTTTTGGGGACTGGTATTGTACGGAGCCGCAGAGGCAAATCAAACGAAACCCCGGTGAGTTTCACGACGAAGCGAGCCTCCCACAAGCCGGATTGATCTTCACCGTATAAATTACGCATTTACGCCCTCAACAGGCAGAAAGTATCGCCTTGAGTCGGGATGAATTTCCCCGAGAAAGAACGGCCATTTCGGATAGCCAACAAACTGAAACTTTTCACCACGCAATTGCTCGTATTCAGCGTCAAACACATCCCAGGGGTTCTCAGCCGTAGGGACATTAGTCGCCACTCCCCCATGAAACTGATGAAACGTTGCTTCACCGACCAGCATCACCGGCGTGACCTCATCATTGCTCATTAACTGCCTGAACACATCAAGGTTCACTAGCCCACCACCCGGTGTGACAAAACCCTCATCAAATCCGCCCATTGCCGCCAGCGTGTCCCGGCCTACTGCGAAACAATTGCTCTCATAGATAGGATTCAAAAAACCCTCTTTGGAGGATCCGGCAAGACAGGATATTTTGAACAGCGAGTAACCATCAGATTCCCATGGCACGGACGCGAGCAGCTCATCTTCTACCGACTGGTTGTAACCTTCACTAATCGATTCATTTTGCCTTTTATGGCCAAGATGCATTCCGAGCGTATAGGTGAAAGGGGCTGGAAATGCTTGTTCAGCACGCAGCATGTTGGCAAGCACACCGGGAGAAAGTATTCGAGCGCCATCAATCACATTGACTAGCGTATTCCCCCGCGCCAGCGAGGCGCCATGATTAAGTGCTGTGCACGGAGAAGGATTGTTGGGGGATACATATTCATAACGGAAGTTGCTCTGGAGCGACCTTACCCAGTCGCCATCCAACGGCTTAGTAGAGTTTGAATCCAGCACAATCACTTCATAGTCGCTGAGTTCAATCCCACGCTGATAGTCCACCGTTAGGGACTGGAGCGTTCGCTTAGCCTCACGCTGCATGTTGTAAAAGATCACAATCACCGACAGCTTCGGCTCTGGGCGCGAGCTCCGCCCACCAAATAGCCCTTTAAGCATGGTGGCGCGCCTTAAGTTCGCGGTACACATCAAGTATGTGTTCCGGAAGGCTTGCATGGTCTAATTCTACCGATGATTGATGACGTAAGCTGGCATCAAAAAAGGTTTCACTGTCTGCGCCTGACAAGCCGACCCTGCCTAGTTTGCTTGCCACATCACGTCGGTAGTTTTCATCATTCAAATCAAAATCAACAAGGGGAATCTCGAACTCGGTAATCCAGCGAAGCAATTGCACATTGTATTGCCGCCAAAGCTCAAAACCGTCCTTCAGGGCTAATCCATCACGCTGATTAAGGGACAGGGCCACGCGGTGCGGATGCCTGAAAGTCGCAATAAAGTGAGGATCACCCGTCGCTTCGATCCAAAACGGCAGTGTGAAAACAACCCGCGGGTCTTTGAACCCCCACCAGCCACCGTCTTGCGGAATCAATTCGTTGAGAATAGTGTCACGGTCCCGGCGAAGTGATGCACCCCAATCCGTCGCTAACACCGGCTGATTCCACGCACCACCATTTTGCTCAAGTACCGCATTGTTGATCGCCTGAATCGAAGCGCTTTCACGATTACCCTTCTGGTTGAAAGGGTTTTTGGTAAACACCTCGCCCAGATTTACCCCACATTGTTCAACCATACCGGTCAAACAACTCGTGCCACTGCGGTGCATACCCAGCACCACCAGACACCGATGCCGGGCACCTGTGTTTTCTGAATCTTCCATCTGTCCTTCTATATAGCTGTCTATCGAACTGTCCGTCGAACTGTCTATCGCTCTTGCCATGAAACCATTGTACCGACGATTCACAAATTATGTGTTGTAAAAACCGTTACTCGTTATAATCGCGGCCTCAACCCCGCCCACATGAAAACAACGGCAATCAATGAATAACGGTCGAAAAGGCATCATCCTCGCTGGCGGCTCAGGCACGCGCCTGCACCCGCTTACCATGTCAGTCAGTAAACAATTGCTGCCCGTATTCGACAAACCCATGATCTACTACCCGTTGTCGACATTGATGCTGTCTGGCATTCGCGACATTTTGATTATTTCCACACCACGGGATCTGCCCGCGTTCAAAGATTTACTGGGTGATGGTTCAAAGTGGGGAATCAATCTGTCCTACGCAGCACAACCTTCACCGGACGGTTTGGCGCAGGCTTTTATTATTGGCGAGCAGTTCATTGGCGGTGACAACGTGACGCTGATCCTTGGCGACAACATTTTTTATGCCCAGGGTATGAGAGACAAATTAGGCGCCGTAGCTAACCAGGAAAAAGGCGCCACCGTATTCGGATACTATGTCAGCAATCCCCAGGATTATGGTGTTGTCACTTTCAATGAGTCAGGCCAGGCCATGTCTATTGAAGAGAAACCGAGAAACCCAACATCCAATTTTGCCGTCACAGGACTGTATTACTACGATAATCGCGTCATCGACATCGCAAAGTCTCTAAAGCCCTCCCACCGGGGCGAACTTGAAATCACCGACATAAACTCTACTTATCTTGAGGAAGGTGAACTTAACGTTGAAATTTTCTCAAGGGGCACCGCCTGGCTGGATACGGGACAACACGCTCACCTGCTGGACGCCGGTAATTTTGTTCGTATTGTTGAGGAACGTCAGGGATTAAAAATTGCCTGCCCCGAAGAAATTGCCTACAAGATGGGTTTCATCACCGCTGACGATTTACGCAAACAGGGCGAAGCACTGATCAAAAGCGGCTACGGGCAATACCTGCTCCACATTTTGGATAGCAATACACCACCCTAGGGAAGCCCTGACCGACAGACCAAACGGACCGACAGACGAAACGGACCGACAGATAAAAAATTCCTGCAGGCAAAATGACAGACCAAGGTAGAAGGTAGCAGCATGAACGAAATACAACTGGACATCCCAGGCGTCAAAGTTTTTACACCGCGAGTCTTTGGTGACGACCGTGGATTTCTTTTTGAATCCTTTCGCGCCAACTGGCTGCCGGAAGAAAGCTTCGTTCAAGACAACCATAGCCAGTCATCAAAAGGCACTCTGCGCGGCCTGCACTACCAATTGGATAATCCGCAGGGAAAACTGGTTCGCGTTGTTCGCGGTGAAGTTTTTGACGTGGCGGTAGACATCCGTCAATCATCAAAGACATTCGGCCAATGGATATCCAGAGTCTTGAGCGAAGACAACAAAGAGCTGTTTTGGGTACCTCCTGGCTTCGCCCACGGCTTTCTTGTCTTGTCTGAGACCGCTGATTTTGTCTATAAATGTACTGACTATTATACGCCCGGCGATGAGTACGGGATTCGATGGGACGACCCGGCGCTGGGGATTGAATGGCCGGACCTGGGCGCACCACCCAATTTGTCAGAAAAGGATCTCACCGCACCCCTACTCGGGGACGCGGCCCTTTACTCTTAGCGAATCGCTGATTAATTAGCGATTGTGGTGAATAAGATAATGGACTGCGACTTAACCCGCTCTAGAACCAAACGATAACGACTGCCCGTTTATCCAAACTGTTTCAAGAAGAGAAAAGATATGAAATTCCTCGTAACCGGCGGCGCCGGATTTATTGGTAGCGCATTGATTCGACATCTCATCGATGAGACGCAGCACGAAGTGCTCAATATTGACAAACTCACCTATGCGGGGCATCTGGAATCATTAGCCCCCATAGCGGACGACCCACGGTACCAATTCGCCCAGGTAGATATCTGCGACGCCGAAGCTCTGTCCTCGCAGGTGCAGGCATTCCAGCCTGATAAAATCATGCATCTCGCCGCAGAATCCCACGTTGATCGTTCCGTTGATGCACCGGGCGAGTTTATTCAGACCAATATCATCGGCACATTCAATCTTTTGAATGCTGCAAGAGAACTGTTCGAAGCACAGAAAAACCCCAACTTCCTGTTTCATCACGTCTCTACCGATGAAGTCTTTGGCTCATTGGGCGACGAAGGTTTTTTCACCGAAGACACGCCATACAATCCCCGTTCACCCTACTCCGCCAGCAAAGCGTCGTCAGACCATTTGGTTCGCGCTTGGGGTGAAACCTACGGACTGCCCGTTGTGGTGACTAATTGTTCGAACAACTACGGGAACTATCAATTCCCTGAAAAACTGGTCCCACTAATGATCATGAACGCGTTCAACCAAAAACCACTGCCTGTTTATGGTGACGGGAGCAATGTCCGAGACTGGCTACACGTAGACGATCATGCCCGCGCACTGGCTCTGGTGGCCACCAAGGGGCAGGCGGGAGAGACTTACAACATCGGTGGTAAGAACGAAAAAACCAACATGGATGTTGTCACTACCATCTGCTCGCTGCTTGAAAGCTATAACCCGCCCGCGAAGGATTTTAGATACGCCGATCTGATCGAGCATGTCACGGATAGACCCGGTCATGATTTTCGTTACGCCGTAGACACCTCCAAGATCGAGCAAGAGCTAGGCTGGCAGCCTCAGGAAACCTTTGAATCTGGACTGCAGAAAACTGTCGAATGGTATCTGTCTAACCAGGCGTGGTGTGATTCTGTGGCTGGCAATTATGATCAACAGAGACTCGGTCTTAAAACCATTAAATAGACCTAGATAGACCCAACCAACATCAGCAACCATTCAGACAGAAGCCGACATCTATGCCGCACTTAAACGTTAACGGCGCCAGACTTTGGTACGACACCATGGGTCAGGGTGAACCCCTGCTCCTTCATCATGGCTACGCGGCATCAAGGGACAATTGGCTGCCGGTGGCAGAACGGTTGGCAGCGTCCTGCAAGGTTGTGCTAATGGAATGCAGGGGTTGTGGAGACAGTGAAAACACCAATATAGGATACAACCTAGCGCAGTATGCGCTTGACGCTGTTGATCTTATGAAGCAGATCGGTCACACAAAGTTTTCTTTCGGCGGACATAGCATGGGCGGCGGCGTTGGTATGCAGATTGCTTTTGATCATGGGGACCGACTCGACAAACTCATATTGATGGCGTCGGTAGGTTCAAAAGGTTTAATTGGCGACAGCTTTCGCGCCAATGTTGAAGATAGGCTGGCCGCGCGCAATAGGAAAGACAAAGATTTTTTCATGAAAGAGCAAATGTCAGAGCTCTTTCGGCCGGAGGTGCAGACTGAAAAGTGGTTCAACCTTAGGGTTCATCACCTGATGAACGTCGTGTCAGACGGGCACCTTGTTGATTCAATGACATCTCTGCAGAACATGGAATTCGAAGAGAAACTAGCATCCATCCACCACCACACCCTGGTCTTGTCCGGCGGTGTTGATCCCTTGTTAAAGACCAATCTGCGAGATTTCGCGCGACTTCCTAACGCCAGCCTGCAGGTATTCTTTCGTGCCGCACATGAAATTGCTATTCACGAACCTGAGGGCGTCGCTGATACTATCGATGCGTTTATGGTGCACGGAGCTTTAAGCGCAAAGACCCTGAAGAACAGACCGTGAAGAACAGAACCTGAAGAAAATGGGCCTGCAAACAGGCCCCTGGACAACAGAGCCGGAGCTCAGCATCTAACCCTTAGGAACAAGGATCTTTTTTTTATCTCTAAAGGGTCTATTTTAAATCTTCTGACAGTGACACGCGGATCGACTCCGGCACCGTGATCGGGTCAACCTGATACTTATCGTGATCAACGCCGAACGTAATCCAAGCGCCTTTTTTCGCCTCTAGAACCAGCGCCGAATTCAACTGGAAACGTAAAAAGTGCACGGCCGATGTCTTGTCATCGTTTGACCGCTCAAGATCTTCATCCGCGAGCGCGAACACCTTGTCGGAATCACCGATTTGCACCCAAACTCGATGTTCTACCTCTTTTAAATCAGCCAGACGCTCACGGCGCTCTTCGACCTCCGGATACTGAATCAACATGCTACATTTCCAATTGTTCCCATCTGGAATCAATGGATTGTAGGCGTCGAGTTCTTCTTGGATACCTGAGGCTTCGAACACCTTTTCGATTCTCAACATTTCCTGTATCTGATAGCGAATGGTGAGCTCGTTTTCAAAAACAAGCAGCACGTGAGCGCCAATGAGAACCCGGCGGTTCTTTTTATAGGTTAGTACCTCTGACCGAAACTCTTCTCTCTTTGTCGAGTAATCTTCAAGGCTCAATAAGTCGTTTCTTTCCAGCATTGCTTGTTCCATTTATATTCCGTACGCCTTTCTGAGCAGCGACATTGGGTGATCAGCCTGATCAACCTTATCTGTCAAATTAGCAATATGAGTGGCTGCCATCGGACAATCCGATGCAAAATGATTCGGTTCTTTGACTTCAACCTGCCGCACTACAGGTCGCGCAATTTTCAACGATTTCTCTCGGGTCTCTTTCTTGACAGCATAGGTCCCATCGTGGCCAGAGCAGCGCTCAATGGCGTGAACTTCGGTGTCTTGTATTAAGTTCAAAATGTCACGGGTCTTCATCCCAATATTCTGAACACGCAGGTGGCATGCCACTTGGTAGCTGACACTACCCAATGAATGTTCAAACTCGGTGTTAAATTCGCCTTCTTTATGGCGAAGAAACAAGTACTCAAACGGATCAAAGAATGCCTTCTGTACCTTGATCACGTCTTCATCATCCGGGTACATCAACGGCAATTCCTGCTTGTACATCAACACACACGAGGGAATCGGCGCGGTCAGGTCGTACCCTTCATCCACCATCGCCGCAAGCACGGGAATGTTCTTTTCTTTCAGCGCATGGACCGCATCAAGATCGCCCAATTCCAATTTAGGCATGCCGCAGCAGGCTTCTTTGGTGACCAGTTCAATATGAATATCGTTGTGCCGGAATACGGCGGCAAAATCTTCACCTAAATGTGGCGTGTTGTAGTTACCGTAACAGGTTGCGTAAAGCGCAAGCTTGCCGGTGGTCCTGCCAACGGGCTTTGGTGTTGTCTGCACTTCCACGAAGCTCTTTCTCAAGGTCTTAGAATGATAGCTAGGTACGGGCGCTTCTTTATGAACACCGAGGGTCGATTCCAAGGCGTTTCTGAAAAGGCCGTTGTTGTTGAGTGCATTAACCGTGACATCAACCAAGGGAATGGTGGCGAGCTTACCGACCGCGTCGGTGCTGGTTAGCACACTGTCACGAAACGACGCGCCTTCGTTTTTGAAGCGCTGCGCCTTGGCACGTAACATAAGGTGCGGGAAATCAACGTTCCATTCGTGCGGTGGCACATAAGGACATTTTGTCATGTAGCACAGATCGCACATGTAACACTGATCTACAACCTGGTAGTAATCATCTTTATCAACACCGTCTACTTCCAGGGTTTCGCTTTCATCAATGAGATCAAACATAGATGGAAATGAATCACAAAGGCTCACGCAGCGGCGGCATCCATGACAGATATCATAGACACGTTCTAGTTCGCCAAACAGGTCTTCTTTTTCCCAGTACTTTTCAGTCGTCCATTCGATGGGATGCCGGGTTGGCGCCTCAAGGGAACCTTCGAGTTTTTCACTCATCGATCGTCTCACTTCTCTTCATTGATTGGCTAATTGATTGACTGCTTGAAGTGGGCAGGGGTTACCTGCCCACTTATCAGTTTACCGTTTTAAGCGTCGAGTGTATCCAGCGCCTTCTGGAATCGATTAGCGTGGCTTCTTTCTGCTTTGGCCAGTGTTTCGAACCAGTCAGCAATCTCATCTAAGCCTTCCTCTCGGGCTGTAGCTGCCATTCCTGGGTACATATCGGTGTACTCATGGGTTTCTCCGGCAACGGAGGCTTTGAGGTTATCTAAAGTACCGCCAATGGGCATCCCTGTCGCCGGGTCACCGACTTCTTCAAGGTATTCGAGGTGACCATGAGCATGGCCTGTCTCGCCTTCCGCCGTGGAACGAAAAACAGACGCGACGTCGTTGTAACCTTCAACATCAGCTTTTGCCGCGAAATACAGATAGCGACGGTTTGCTTGGGACTCACCAGCAAATGCTTCTTTGAGATTTTCTTCCGTTTTTGAATCTTTTAGTGACACAGCTTTTCTCCATAAATATGACTTATCTTAACTATCGATCGCGAGAGAAACCCTCGCCACCACACGGCATCTCTGCCGTGAAAGCGAATGTTAAAGATGGCGGAAGTTCACGTACAGTGAATCTTTTGATTCGAATTGATCGAAAAAACCGATCATTCCGAAAACTCTGCACCCTTCCCTATTTGAGGAGCCTCAGCTAAATCACAGGTAAAGAGCCTCAGCTAAATCACAGGTAAAGAGCCTCAGCTAAATCACAGGTAAAGAGCCTCAGCTAAATTACTGGTAAAGACCATGAGCTAAGTATTCAATAAACGGCCCCACCACCGTCTTTAAACGGGCGCCTCAGGTACATCTTCGCTTTCGATGTTAATATTTACGCTTGGAAGCCTGAAAGAGATCATCGACACGCTGCCAGGTTACTCCGGCCGATCCGTTACCAATCATATGGTCGTTGACCTGACTCACAGGCCAGATCTCGTGCCCGGTCGATGAGATCCAAACTTCATCAGCGGTTTCAAGCTCATCTTTGGTAATTGCGCGTTCTTCATGTTTTACGCCGGCTTCCGCCATAAGCTTGAGCGCATGGTCCCGTGTAATGCCGTGCAGGAGAAATCCGCTCTTGGGGGGGGTCAGAACAACGCCATCCCGCACCACAAAGACATTCGCCGCCGTCGCCTCCGTCACGCAACCATCCCTAATCAAAATAGCATCATCAAAACCCTCATCGACGGCTTCATTCTTTAACAGTCCATTGGCGATCAGACTGATTACCTTGATATCACCGCGACCCCAGCGGAAATCATTTTTAGTCACCATTCGATAAGGCGTGATGTTTTCTCGATTCAGAATCAAGGCTTCGGTCACAGTAATGAGTACCGTCGGGGAGACAGGCTTCGGGTAAACATGAGATCTAGACGACGCAACGCCTCGAGTCACCTGTAAATATAAATAGGCAGGGCTTTCCTTGCCTCGATCTGCGGCTTCGAGAATCAGGTTTCGCCACTCATCATCCGTCATCGGGTTCTGCAATCGAATCGCGTCAAGGCTGCGCTGAAGTCGAACCAGATGGTCTTCCAGCGTAAAAACGCCATTGTCGTAAATAGCCATGACTTCGTAGATGCCGTCTCCGAACATAAACCCCCGATCGAAAACCGAAACCTTTGCGTCTTCAGGTGCCATCCATTCACCGTTTAGCCAGGCAATTGCCATTGTTGTCACCCATCGAATCAAAAAGCACATGATAAACTAAAAGGACTTTTAAACAGCGAGTGAACGCCTTGAACTTGCCTCCCTCGGCGCTTTGGGAGAACTTATTGGCAGAATTGCGGTTGTCGCCTCCATCATCGACCCGAACATTCACGCTGAAACCTGCTTCGCTATTTAGTCGGTTTGACAATAGGCACAGCTACTAAAATTGAAGTAGCTATCAAAACAGGCCCAGCTAATCGGAACAAAAGACGACGGGTATGAGTGCAGCCCTTACGGACGTTTTTTTATCGACGCCTACACGAACTAGAGAAGCTCTGATTAAATGGATATTTGGGTGAGGACGCCCAGTCCAGGTCAAGCGGTCCGGCGCTCCGGCGCTCCGGCTTGGGCGCACATGTTTTGTTGCGGTCCGAGCACTGTAATGGCCTGCGCGGCCCGACAAATAAGCTTTAATCGGAGGTTCCCTAGGTCACCATTAATCAATGGTCGCAGTCTTTGGGGTGCGATCAGTTTTCTGAAAATTTCGGCAACAACGATGTTGATAACGATGTTGACAAACAGATAGGTCAGGCAATGAAAGAATTCAAAGTCTGCGTTAACACCATCTAAGGAGAATCAAAATGAACTACGAAGGAGGCTGCTTTTGCGGCGCTATTCGCTACACTTTCAATGCACAGGACGTTCCTGCAGCAGATTGCCATTGCTCAATGTGTCGCAAGATAAGTGGCGCACCCTATGTGAGTTGGCTGGTTGTTCCCATGGATGATTTCAAATACACCAAGGGCACACCCAAACAACTTAACTCTTCTGATACAGGGCGCCGTTTTTTTTGCGAACATTGCGGAACGCCTGTTACCTGTTTCACAGAGGCCCATCCCGAGGTCATGGATGTAACCATCGGTTCAATGGATAACCCTGAAGCATTTACGCCGGTACACACCGTGCATGAAGATACCAAACTTTCGTTTGTGGTCACACACGCATTAAACCAGTCACCATCGTGAATTGAACCCCGATCAACTCCCACCAAGGCGGGCCCCTTTAGGTCGACTCCAGCGCAAAAAAACTTTCCTGCGAGGGTTAAAGCGAGCGTCTTAATCGAGGGGCCCAAATCAAATTCAGCAACCTTTTTTTATATCGCCGAATTCATATCGCCGTCCCCGTCACCATACATTTCACCTCCATTTCATCCGGTATTCCACTCGGTATCGCGTTTTTGGGTTCCGGCGGTTCCATGATGCCTGCTTAGTTGAGTGGCGGGATACCATTTTCCAACGATGCCAGTAGATGATCCGTGACCGTGTCGATTGAGGTCATATTCTTCGACGGACCCTTTCGAATTCGGTGTTTCTTCTTGAAGGATAGGGTTTAAGTTGGTGCGCGCCAGCCATTCACTCAAATGATCCGAGATGACAGTCTCTGACCATTACAGTAGATTCGTTGCTGAACGAGCCTCGAAACAAACGGATTAAGAACAATGAAAAAACTCCTGATAGCCAATCGTGCCGAAATCGCAGTGAGAATTAGCCAAACGGCAAGAGAACTGGGCTACCAGATCATCGCCATTTATCCAGAAGATGACGTTCACTGCCTACACGTAATAGACGCAGACGAATCAGTGCTGATACCCGGAGCAGGCGCTGCGGCATATCTGAATATAGAAGCGATTATCTCAGCGGCCGAATCATCAGGCGCAACGGCCATACATCCGGGTTACGGTTTTCTCAGTGAAAACACCGATTTTGCGCAAGCCACAGAGAACGCCGGCATGGTCTTTGTGGGTCCCACACCTGATCAACTTTCAAGGTTTGGCAATAAGGCGGGCGCAAGAGCACTGGCAGCAGAACTCAACGTGCCTTTAGTGCCGGGGACCAACCATGATACAAGCCTGCTGGACATCATGACGTTCTGGGACGATGACCCGACATCTGGCATCGTCATCAAGGCCATTTCTGGCGGCGGCGGTCGAGGCATGCGAATCGTCCAATCCCGCGACGATATTGAAAACCTTTTTGAGCGGTGTAGGTCAGAAGCCGACCTCGCCTTCGGCAGCGACGCCGTCTATGTCGAACGTCTGATTAAACGCGCCAGACACATCGAGGTACAAATTCTCGGGGACGGTCAGGGCAACGTCGTGCATTTCTGGGAGCGAGACTGCAGTAGCCAAAGACAGAATCAGAAAATTGTGGAAATCGCACCTAGCCCGAATCTCCCTTCCAGCATACGTGACGCACTGCTATCTCACGCCGTTGATATGGCGAAGCACGCGAGTTATCGAGGCCTGGGTACCTTTGAATTTCTAGTGGATGCCGACAACCCTGACCACTACTTCTTCATCGAAGCGAATGCCCGCCTGCAAGTGGAACACACCGTCACCGAGGCGATCACTGGCATCGATCTGGTTGCGCTACAGATCCAGGTCAGCGAAGGCAACAGCCTGAATGATCTGGGATTATCAGCACCGCCCGTCGCGCGCGGTTTTGCGATTCAAACCCGTATCAATATGGAAACACCCGGGAAAAAAGGCTTGTTTAAGCCCACGGGCGGAAAACTCACCGCCTTTGAAGCACCGACTGGACCCGGCATTCGACTCGATAGCATGGGTTATACGGGTTACCAGACATCAACACGCTATGACTCTTTACTCGCGAAACTAATTGTTTCGTCTTTCAGCAATTCATTTGAAACCTGCGTGAGCAAAACACTTCGAGCCTTGGCGCGATTCAGAATTGAAGGCTTCAAAGTTAACCTTCCGTTTCTAAGAACCCTGCTCGCAGAAGACGTGTTTGTATCAGGCAACATTACGACCCGGTACATCGATGAGAACTTGAGCCGACTCGCTTTGAGCACCCTTGGTAATGAGACATCCGGCGAAAAATCAGGTCTGGCGGGCACGCGGATCAACTCTAATGATCCACTCGCCGTTTTAGCATTGGGGAAATCTGACGCGCCCAGCGGTTCTGGTTCTGCGAAAGTCCTCACGCTGTCTTCATCTATTGAAGGACCAGAAGGCGCGACTGCTGTCAGCGCGCCGCTCCAGGGCACGATCACCGAGGTTAATGTCTCCGAAGGTGACCTGGTTTACGCTGGACAGGAACTTGCCGTGATGGACGCCATGAAAATGGAACACGTCATCGAAGCGCCGATTGCCGGGGAAATCGTGATGGTGACGGTCGATGTCGGTGACGCGATTGTTGAAGATCATCCGCTTTTGTTTATCGAGGCCAAAGACGTTTCTTTAGAGGGCAAGGCAGAAGTCGCAGAAGTTGACCTGGACACTATTAGACCCGATCTACAGGAAGCCATGACCCGCCACGGTTACAAGCTAGATGAAAACCGTGAAGTCGCAGTCGCCAAACGAAAGAAAAACGGCCATCGAACTGTCCGGGAAAACATCAATGATATTTGTGACCCTGACACTTTCGTCGAATACGGCTCAATGGCGATTGCCGCCCAGCGACGCCGGCGATCCGTACAGGACCTCATGGAAAACACGCCGGGGGACGGCATGGTTACCGGCATTGGTAGCGTCAATGGAGAACTCTTTCCCGACCAAGACACACAGTGCATCGTGATGAGCTATGACTACATGGTGCTAGCAGGCACTCAAGGTCTACAAAACCATCGAAAAAAAGATCGGATGTTTGAGGTTGCAGAACAACTCGAAATTCCGATCATCCTCATAGCCGAAGGCGGAGGAGGAAGGCCCGGTGATACTGATGGCGCAGGTATTGCCGGACTGGACTGTCTGGCATTCCAACTCTACGGTAAGTTAAGCGGTCTCGTGCCACGCATCGGTATCACAACCGGTCGGTGCTTTGCGGGAAACGCGGTTTTGCTTGGATCGAGTGACATTGTCATCGCAACCGAAGACTCTAACATCGGCATTGGTGGTCCTGCGATGATCGAGGGCGGCGGACTCGGCATCTTTAAGCCGGAAGAAGTTGGCCCAATGTCAGTACAGGTACCCAACGGGGTTGTCGACATCGCTGTCAAAGACGAGGCCGAGGCAACCGCAACGGCCAAAAAGCTTCTGTCATATTTTCAAGGCAATACCAAAGATTGGTCCTGCCAGGATCAACGGGAACTCAGATTCAGCGTGCCGGAAAACCGGTTGCGCGTATATGACATGCGGGACATCATCAAGACGATCGCCGATGATAATTCTGTACTAGAAATTCGCGAATTTTTTGGCATTGGTATCATTACCGTGTTCGCGCGAATTGAAGGCAGGCCCGTGGGCATTTTCGCTAACAATCCCGCCCACCTGTCCGGCGCCATTGATTCTGACGCAGCCGACAAAACCGCACGATTCATACAACTTTGTGACGCTTTCGATATACCCATTGTCTCCCTTGTGGATTGCCCGGGCATCATGGTGGGCCCGGAAATCGAGAAGACCGCACTGGTTCGTCACGCGGCCCGCCTATTTGTTATTAGCACTAGTATCACTGTGCCACTCATGTCGATCGTTATTCGAAAAGGCTATGGCCTGGGTGCACAGGCAATGACCGGGGGAGGTTTTAAAGCATCCACATTCACAATCACATGGCCCACAGGCGAGTTCGGCGGCATGGGGCTTGAGGGCGCCGTCAAGCTAGGCTACCGAAAAGAACTTGAGGCAATTGAGGATCCAGAGGAACGTCTCGAAGAGTACGAGAAGCGAGTCGAACAAATGTATCATCGCGGTAAGGCCGTGAACTTTGCGACGGCATTTGAAATTGACGAGGTTATCGATCCCAAAGACACAAGGCACTGGATCATGACGGGCCTAAAGTCAGCGCCCAAGCCCGCACCGAGAAAGGGAAAGAAAAAACCCTTTATCGACACCTGGTAGCCATCTTACCCGGGCCATATTTTGGGAAAAAATACTTTGGGGAAATCCTGTTTTGGGAAGGACATGTCTTGAGAAAAAATAATTTGAATTAAAAAAATAGCTGAGACCGAAAATCCTAGGGACGCTACCATTACATCCTGACAGACTATCCAAAGGCTCATTCCCAACCCAGCGAAAAACAAAAGACTCTAAGCACGGGAACATTAGCTACGTAAAAAGTAGAGCAACGTAAAAATACCGTGCGCAGCTCTTGTCCCTCCCAGATCATCGCCGCAAGGACCCAGTCACCTTCCGGCGCCAGGCCAACCGTAACCGCGATGAGGTTAGCGACTAAGAACCAGGTCAGTGCTTTTCGTGCATTGAATTACGCGCCCACAACACTGAATTACGCGCCCACGACACTATGGTCAGTCGCTCTCATTCAATCCAACTGCAGCCTCGGATGGGCAAAATGCTGGCCCCGAACTGACTAAACCGGGCATGGAAGCCAACGCTCAAATGTAGGGCGGGAAATGTCTTTGCAGGAATCGTCTTTGCAGCAACAACCTATGGCAGGAAACATCCCACCACCATGCAAAACATTGGAATTATCATCATCTTTCTTCGCCAAGAATGGATTAAGACACTAGCACTATGTTCCAGACTATTTGGCTGACTATGTTACTGATTAAGTTCCTGACTAAGTTCCAGGCTATGTTACAGGCTATGTTACGGGCTATGTTCCAGGCTATGTGACAAACCCTGTTGGAACAAACCCTATTCGTTTTTGTCAGCAGGTCCGAGACAACTACCCTACTCGAGTAATTCAAATTAGACTGGCCATTATGAATTTTGAATTACCCCCCACCGCGATCGATCAGCCCGAGCTAGCCGTTAACTACCTTGCGCACGCAAGTAGCCTGTCTAAAGGTATCGTCAAAGATGCGATGAAGAAAGGTGCCGTGTGGCTCACACAGGACGGTCGAAAACGTCGATTGAGGCGCGCAAAGAGCATGCTTAAGGCAGGAGACGAGGTTTCGTTTTACTATTCCCTGGACATCTTAAACACCACACCGGAGCAACCCACCTTGGTTGCGGATGAACAAGATTTTAGCGTCTGGATTAAACCCGCAGGGGTTACGTCCGGTGGCACGCGCTTCGGCGATCACTGCGCCATTGATCGCATCATCGAAAAACGATTGGATCGTCCCTGTTTTTTGGTTCATCGACTCGACAGATTCGCCTGGGGGTTGATGGTGGTGGCCCACGGTAAAAAAAGCGCCGCAGACCTTTCTCGTCAGTTTCAGGCGCGACAGGTAAAGAAACACTACGAAGCGATTGTTATCGGTGAACTCACCGAAGCCGCCACCATTGATGCGACGGTAGACAACAAAACAGCTATCTCACATGTCTCGCCGTTGACCAGTAATGGCATTCACAGCAGAGTACGTGTGAACATCGAAACAGGGCGTAAACACCAGATTCGCCAACATTTAAGTTCACTGGGCTATCCCATTTTGGGTGATCGGCAATACGGTGGATATTATGGGGACCAAACAGCTCAGGCAAATATCGGGTTGCAGCTAGCGGCCGTTGAACTCGCCTTCCAGTCAATGATTGGCAAGACGCACACATACCATTTAGATACGCAACTCAGCCCGCAATTGCCCGATTAACGAACGCATTGGTTACGCCAATAGTTTCACTATTAACGGCACCAATCGTTGCGCCCATCCAAGCGCTAGCCAGTCGCAAACTGAATCAATATCCCCGCGGCCACCGCGGACCCGATAACACCAGCCACGTTAGGCCCCATCGCATGCATCAGCAGAAAGTTTTGGGGATTGGCCTCAAGCCCCACTTTGCTCGCGACCCGTGCAGCCATCGGAACAGCTGAAACACCTGCAGCACCAATCAATGGATTGATTTTATGCGTGGAAACCAGATTCATAAACTTGGCCATCAGCACGCCAGTCGCGGTTCCAATCGAAAACGCTACCATTCCCAACAACAAGATACCCAACGTTTCGGAAACCAGGAATTGATCTGCCTGAAGCTTGGAGCCAACGGCCAATCCCAAAAAGATGGTCGTAATGTTAATCAGGGATTTTTGGGTCGTATCGTTTAGGCGCTCAACAACGCCACATTCTCGCATCAGATTACCGAAGCAAAACATGCCAAGCAACGGCGCTGCACTAGGCACCATCAGCGCAACAAGCACTAGCAGCATCAAGGGAAAGAAAATCTTTTCGCGCGTGGAGACGTGCCTCAATTGAGTCATCTCGATCTTTCGTTCTGCGTCTGTCGTTAACAGCCTCATAATCGGAGGCTGAATAATTGGAACCAGCGCCATATAAGAATACGCCGAGACGGCAATCGCACCCAACAAATGTGGCGCTAACTGACCCGCAACATAAATCGCCGTGGGGCCGTCTGCACCGCCAATAATGCCAATAGCAGACGCCTCCGCGACGCTAAAATCGAACAAGCCTATGGAAGACAAGGCCAAAGCACCTAACAGGGTTGCAAAAATACCAAACTGCGCGGCGGCGCCAAGAAACAACGTTTTAGGGTTCGCTAACAACGGAGCGAAATCTGTCATCGCTCCGACACCCATAAAGATCACCAGCGGGAAGACACCGGTTTCAATACCCATCACGTAAAACTGATGCAGCACGCCGTCCCCAACCGCAATATCGACACCGGGAATGTTTGCCAGTAAGCCGCCAAAGCCAATGGGAACGAGTAAGAGCGGCTCGAATCCCTTGGCAATCGCCAGATAAAGCAGCCCAAAACAAACGAAGATCATAATCGCCTGATTTAAATTAAGTTGAGCGACCCCGGTACCCTGCCAAAGCTGAATTAATTGCTCCATGATCTATCCGATCACAACGAGTGGGTCACCCGCATCAACTGCGTCGCCTTCACTTGTTGGCACCTCCACAATTGTCCCAGCGATAGCCGCCTGAATTTCCGTTTCCATTTTCATAGCCTCAAGCACAATTAGCACATCGCCGACAGCAACGACCTGACCCACCTTCACATTGATACTCGCCACGTTGCCTCCTAAAGGTGCCGCAACTGTAGTTCCGACAACAGGAACCCCAGTTGGCAGAGCCAACCCGGATGGTGAGCTAGACACTAACGCCGCCGACGCAACATCGCCGCCCTCTGTCACCTTCACAACATACTGCTGGCCTTCGAGTTCCACGGTATAAACACCGCTGGCCGCTTTGGGCGCCGCCGTTGACTTAGATGACGACTCGATCGGAGGCGATTCCCCGGTCGGCACGGGTTCAAACGCATCAGGATTGTTACGGTTCGCCAGAAACTTCAAACCCACCTGTGGGAAAAGTGCATAGGTGAGCACGTCATCATCAATCGATTCACCAAACTGCAGGCCGGCTTCTCTTTCCTGCGCAAGCAGCTCTACTTTAAGTCGATCAAATTCTGGCTCAAGCAGATCTGCTGGCCGACAGGTCACGGGCTCACCGCCATCCAGCACACGCGCTTGAAGCGTTTCGTTAACAGGCGCCGGGGTTGCCCCGTACTCGCCTTTGAGCACACCTTCCGTTTCCCTGGCAATGTTCTTATAGCGTTCGCCCATAAGCACATTAAGCACCGACTGCGTTCCAACAATTTGCGACGTTGGCGTCACCAATGGAATAAAGCCAAGGTCCTCACGAACTCTGGGGATTTCTAACAAGACTTCATCGAGCCGATCCGTAGCATTTTGCTCTCTTAACTGGTGTTCAAGATTGGTTAGCATGCCGCCTGGGACTTGCGCAACGAGGATGCGCGAATCTATTCCTCGGAGAGAGCCTTCAAACTTTGCGTACTTTTTCCTGACTTCTCTAAAATACGCCGCTATTTCTTCTAGCTGAATGATGTCCAGCCCCGTATCGCGATCTGTACCCTCCAACATGGCCACAATCGTTTCCGTCGGCGAATGGCCGTAAGTCATGCTCATCGATGAGATTGCGGTATCAAGATTATCGATACCGGCCTCAATCGCCTTCATGTAGGTTGCTGTAGATAACCCGGTGGTTGCGTGACAATGCATATGAATCGGAATATCGACCGACTTCTTTAGCCCGCTGACTAACTCGTAAGCGACGTAAGGCGTCAGTAGCCCGGCCATATCTTTAATAGCGATAGAATCCGCCCCCATCGAAGCGATCCGCTGACCCATGTCGAGCCAGGTATCGATATTGTGCACCGGGCTTACGGTATAACTTATTGTTCCCTGTGCATGCTTACCCTGCTTCTTGACCGCAGCAACGGCACACTCCAGGTTTCGAGGATCATTCATCGCATCAAATATGCGAAACACATCAACGCCATTGACAGCGGCGCGTTCAACAAACTTTTCAACGATATCGTCTGCGTAATGGCGATAACCCAAAATATTCTGACCCCGGAACAACATCTGCTGAGGCGTATTTGGCATCGCTTTCTTGAGCTCTCGTATGCGATCCCAGGGATCTTCGCCCAGGAAACGAATACAGGCGTCGAACGTGGCCCCACCCCAACTTTCAAGCGACCAGAAACCAATCTGATCAAGCTTCTCGGCAATGGGCAGCATATCGTCGATACGCATACGGGTGGCAAACAGGGACTGATGGGCATCTCGGAGCACCACATCAGTGATGCCCAAGGGAGATTTCTCGCTCATGAATTAAGCCTATGTTGTCAGCACGGGGTAGGTGCCTAAATATTATTGTTTGAGCCGGATAAGCCCAACGACACTCAGCTTTTGGCCGCGCGTCGTCATTTCATAACGTTATGTATCACAGCAACGTATCGACTGCCAAGGTTGACGAGGGTTTTCATCCAATAGAATTTTCGTGTGGCGAAAGGTTGTCTAAAAAAGTGCCGACATCTGCACGGGATCGAAGACGCGTTATTTTGATGTGAGACAAGTCTGGATTATTTAAAACGGCCTCGTACTGCCGACGAATGCGCGCAAGATTCGTCATACACCAAAGCAAAATAGAATCTCGCGAGAAAAATGCCTTGAATAAAGACTCTCGATTCCCCGCCCAAAGTGTCTCACGGATGAGCGAGCGTCGAATCGTTCTCGTAAATACCTGATAAAGTACCAGCCAATATGGGAGATCAAGCCATACGATCTGCTCAACCCGAGCCCATTTAACGGACTCAGTACGTGAATAATTACCATCCAGCACCCATTTTTCGCCCGAAAGCGCCCGCTGCAGATCCCCGAAGAGCTCACTATCTGTGGCCTCCGTCCAATTGGGTTTCCAGTTAATTTCGTCTAATTCAACGTAAGGCGCGTGTATTTTATCGGCAATTGCCCTGCCAATGGTCGACTTGCCGCTACCGCTGCTACCCACCACATTGATTCGATTAAATTTCATCGTGCAAGACCTCTGGAGATCGGAGCAACTAGTCTCTATAATGCCGCCCTCTCGAAGTGCGCTGGTAGCTCAGTTGGATAGAGCATCTGGCTACGAACCAGAGGGTCGGGGGTTCGACTCCCTCCCAGCGCACCATTTTACCGAGATGCTATTCGCTTCGCGAATAGCATCGATGAGTTTTAGCTCTTTTTCGCAAAGCCAAATGGAGCTAGAACGTCGACGCAGAAGTATCCGATATTAAAATGTCAGATACCAACGTGTCTAAAGTGTCTCGAGGAGAGGTGGCCGAGTGGTCGAAGGCGCTCCCCTGCTAAGGGAGTATGGGTTAAAAGCTCATCGAGGGTTCGAATCCCTCCCTCTCCGCCAATTTTTTCCGGACACAAAGCATCTCCAAACCCCACAAGAACCTTAAATGGCAGGCTCAATTGAGGGGTTAGAAGTCCCTTATATTTGGAGTAGCGCAACCGATCTGCAAAGGTCATCTTATGGACGTGTCTTTGTAGGATGTAATCTTTGCTATCCCAATATTCACGGCCATTAGCGAGCAGGTGCAAAGCGGTTCGAAATCCTGATTCAAAGGGCCTTGGTTTACGCCCTAACTTCTGCATTTTTCCCTCTATCAGCTCTTTATTATTTTCGACTTTCTAGATTTTGCGCTTCAGCGCTTAGATCAGCGTTCCCGACTCTGCCTCGACGAGGCTATCTCAGCAAATGAATATACCGGTCCTGAACCAATCACGAAGTGATCTCATACCCTCACGGAGGTTCTAGTTTTACTCAAGGTACGTTTTCAATTGATCCTTCTAGTAATCGCGCGCTTGGCCGATCTGAACCATACGGATTTGGCTTCCAACGCCCCCCGCCTTTAATCACAAGTTTTGGTTATGACGCCAACGCCAACCGAACCAGCAAAACGGGCGATCCTGGGGATTTTCAGTTCGAATACAACGAAAGAAATCGGATGGTGCGTTTCTCAGAGGACAACATTCAGGTCGCATCATATGAAGACAATGCGTTTGAACAGCGAGTGTCAAAGGCAGTTATCGGTGGGGATACGTTTCATTTCCACGACGACAAGTCAGGGAAGCTCATCGCGGAAAACTTAGATGATGGAACGCTGATCAGAGAATACACCTACAGCGGCGCGCTTCTCGTTACTGTTGTAACTGTTGTAACTGTTGATCAAGCGTCAAGTAATACTGTGCTCAATTTCGTACACACGGACCACTTAGGTACACCTCTGATGGTTACAAACGAATTTCAAGATATCGTGTGGCGAGCTAGATACAGCGAGCATTGTTTCACAACCACGCAAATTGAACTCATTACCATGCCAATCCGATATCCTGGGCAATATTACGACGAGGAACCGGGGCTCCACCATAACTACCATCGAGACTATGATCCCGATATTGGTAGCTATATTCAAAGCGACCCGATTGGGCTTGCAGGGGGTTACAACACTCATACCTATGCAGGCAATAATCAAGTCGTGAATATTGATCCGTACGGGATGAAAGCTTTGTACGAAGTACGCGCATTGGATATAGCGGTAGTTGGTTGCGTGGCTGTACACGCTCGTCTAGTCATAGAACTTGGGAATGAGAGGAATTTCACCTACGCTAGTTTTAATGAGGATGGCAAAAACATCGTGAGACTGATTCCTGTTTCTGATCATGGGCCCTCAAAGCTGCCCACAACTGACGCGATGGTTATTCCGCCACCAGCTGGAATATCTCAAGCCGATTGGGATTTGCTCGTCTTAATGTCGGCCGGTCACACTTTATCTAACCCAGTGAAAGCATACGAAGCATTTCCGGATCCCTACCAATCTGGCGGGAATTGCCTAACGACTTCGCGGAGAATAATCGAGGGAGCAGGTGGTGCAATACCAAAAGGTTTTAACCCCTTTGGACTAAAACCAGATTTAAGAAAAAGGAGTGGAAGACGAGGGTCGAGGTAACTTCGCTAGTATTGTATTTCGTATGCTTTGCAACCAACGTGATATCGTCATTCGGATACCTCGTCTATTTTCACGATAGCGTTATGGAGTAATTTGACTTCGAGATATACGAAATAATGTTGTTCGCCATTCCTACATTCGGCAGCATAGTTTGGGTGAGTGTACTAAAGATGTTCATTGCGCAAAAAATCAACCGGCTCCTACTCGCGTCTATTTTAGGGGCTTGGGTTCCACCGGTGATAGCAATTATGATTATGAGACATTTTGTGACCAAAAAGTTACCCGGTCTTTTTGTCGATAGGAAATCGGCTAGTATAGATAAATCGTCAGGCTCTACACTGAGCGCAATGGGCGGTATGTTGAGCCGAGCACCTAGTGTAGGCTCCTCGAGGAGCATCGTTCAGTGATTTCCATCGGTGAAACTTAGGTTGCGGTGATCTAAATTCGCTTACTATTAGAAGTTTTGATCTGTGCTGGCGACACGTACTCGGTATAGGAGTGTTGGGGGCATCGGCTTCACACTGTCGCTGTTCATTGCAACCTTAAGCTTTGGTGCGAACACTCCCTTACTCACTATTGCTAAGCAGGCAGTGATGGCGACGTCTCTGCGTGCCGGTTTATTAGGCGGCTATGCCTGGTTACGATGGGGCTGTGACTCAAGCTAGGGCGTACGTACAACCAACAGCCGTATTTCAGTCATATCTTCCATTGCAAATCGAATTCCTTCCCTACCAAGACCACTTTCCTTTACACCTCCGTATGGCATATGGTCAACGCGCCATGAAGGAACATCACCGATGACAACGCCGCCAACATCCAGCGTGTCCCAGGCCCGGTACATCTTGTACAGGTCTCTGGTGAAGATGCCTGCCTGAAGTCCGAACTGGCTGTCATTGACTTCCGCCAGAGCAGCGTCGAAATCAGAGAATGATGAAATGTTGGCCAATGGTCCAAATGCTTCTTCACTGTTTGCTTTACAGTTTTTATCGACGTTTTCCAACAAGGTAGCTTCCAACATGTTCCCATCCCTGCCTCCACCACACAGCAGCGTGGCGCCAGCCTGCACGGCTTCATCAATCCAACCCTCAAGTCTTTTGGCTTCACCTTCGGAAATCATAGGGCCAATGAACGTTGCGCGATCAGACGGGTCACCCATCTTCAGTGCCTTGACCTTGTCAACCAGCCGGTGCTTGAAGTCATCAAAGATTGATTCATGGACTAGTATCCTCTGCACACCAATGCAGCTTTGTCCCGATTGGTAGAAGGCGCCGAATACGATGCGTTCCACGGCGTCATTCAGGTCAGCGTCCTCATCGACTATCACCGCAGCATTCCCGCCCAGCTCCAGCACGACTTTTTTCTTGCCCGCCTTGTTCTTGAGGTCCCAGCCGACTATCGGCGACCCGGTAAAACTAAGCAACTTCAGTCGCTCGTCCTCGGTAAACATAGCAGCACCATCTCGACGGCATGGCAGGATGGAGAATGCGCCTTCCGGCAGGTCAGTTTCCGCAAGAACCTCACCGATAATCAACGCACCAATCGGTGTGAGACTCGCTGGTTTCAGCACGAAGGGGCAGCCAACTGCCAGAGCAGGTGCAATCTTGTGCGCTGCGAGGTTCAGCGGAAAATTAAATGGGCTGATAAAAGAACAGGGGCCTATCGGAACCCGCTTCCAAAATCCCTGGTAGCCTTTGGCACGTTTACTGATATCCAGCGGCAGCACCTCACCCGTCATTCGAACGGACTCTTCCGCGGCGATCACAAACGTATCGATCAACCGCGTGACCTCACCTTCTGCATCATTGAGCGGTTTACCCGCCTCAATACAGAGCGCCTGGGCGAGCTCGTCGAAACGTTCCCTGAATCTAGACACGCAGTGCTCAAGCACAGCCTTGCGCTCATAGGCGCCCATCTGCTCACAGCCGGCGCGCGCGCTCACTGCGGCTGCGATCGCCTGATCGATAGCCGTTTCATCCGCCATTGCGACAAATGTCGCAGGTTCACCCGTGTACTTGTTTTCAACGATCAGGTCTTCGTTGGCATAAACGGGTTTATTCGCAAGGTAATATGGATAGGCTTTTTTCAGCATGTGATCCTTCCTGATTGTGATATTTTCGTCATTACACATAACGACTACAGAGTGTCTTTGATCTCGCCAAGTCGCTTGCCCAACAGTGCATTCTCACGGTAGTCGATAGGAACCACCACTAGGGTGGGCCCTTTCTCTGCCAGCGCGGTCTCCAGCTGGGATTTTAGCTGCGACGAAGACTTCACCGTATGACATGACCATCCGAAAGCGCTGGCCAGCTGTTCCCAATCCGGATTGTTAAACTCGAGATCTGTATGGCGACCGAACAGATCATCCTGCTTCCATGCAATCAAACCATAGCTCCTGTCTTCCCAGATCATGACCGTTAAGTCTGCATCGATCCGTCGTGCTGTTTCCATTTCCTGCACGTTCATCAGGAAGCCGCCATCTCCACAGATGGCCAGGATTTTCTTGTCAGGGCGCACCAGGCTTGCGGCAATGGCGCCTGGCAAAGCAAATCCCATAGAGCAGAAGCCATTCGGAATCAGGCAGGTGTTCGGTTCATGGCAGTGATAGTGTCGGGCAATCCACATTTTGTGAGCGCCAACATCAGACAAAAGAATATCATTGTCGCCCATCGCTTCCCGGCAATCCCAAAGCACTTTCTGTGGTTTGATCAGATCGCTGGTGTCATCATCTTTGTACTCTGATAATTCCTCCAGCATGCGTTTTCGCACATCGCTCTGCACTGCGAGGTTGTATTTAGGTGCACCGTCTCTTTCTACCCGGTTGTTCAGCATCCATAGTGAGTGCGCCAAGTCGCCGACCATTTCCGCTTCCGGATGATAGTGCTGGTCAGTCTCCGATGGCAGGAAATCAATATGCAGCACAGACTGGTCACAGTCCGGGTTCCAAAGTTCCGGCGCGTACTCGACCATGTCAAAGCCTATGGTGACAATGACGTCTGCCGCCTTAATGGCCCGAAAGATGTGATCCTTCGCCTGCAGGCCAATGGTAAACAGGCAATATTCAGCATTCATATCGACAGCACCTTTGGCCATGAATGTGCTGACAACACCAATCCCGGTCTTGTCGCAAAACTGACGGAGCTGACTCGAAGCCCTCGTGCGAATACACCCGTTGCCTGCAATGATCAGCGGACTTTCAGCCCCCTTCAGCGCACGCCACAAATGATCCGCCGACTTATCGTCGACAACAGGGCGGCGCTGGCGCGCCGCTTCAATCGGCAGTTTTTCAGAATCCCTGGACGCGATATCTTCGGGAAGTTCGATCAAGCTTGCGCCGGGTTTCTCGGCACGACAGATACGGATGCTTTTGTTGACGATCTCGGGGATAGTATCTTCGTGCCGAACTGATCGAGCCCATTTGGTCACAGGTTCATACATGGAAACAACATCCATGATCTGATGCGATTCCTTATGCAAACGATCAGAACCACCCTGGCCCGTTATAACTAGAATCGGTGCGCGGTCCATATTGGCATCAGCAACACCGGTAATCAGGTTGGTAGCACCCGGGCCCAGAGTGCCGAGACAAACAGCCGGCTCACCCGTCAGCCGCCCGTGAACCTCAGCCATAAAAGCCGCCGCCTGCTCATGTCGGCAGAGTATGAACTTGATGGAGTCCGAAGCATCGAGAGACATAACAAAATCAGCATTTTCCTCTCCCGGCACACCGAACACATAGCGGATGTCCTCTGCTTCAAGGCATTTAACAAAAAGGTCAGAAGCCTTCATATACTAGACTCCATCTACTAAGGTTTCGGGAATAAACAATACGTCCGCGACTGCATCAGCAAGTATGGGTTCTGCATGCACCGGCGAAATCAGACGTTCCCAACGGCCAATGTTTGTCGCACCCATCACGATAAGCCCCGCGTTCTGGTCCTTGCAAACTGCTGTAATAACGTCATTCGGATGCCCCTTCATTAGCACGATGTCTTCATGCTTAAGGTTGAATCCATCACACAGTTTGCCGATCGCTTTTTCATGATGTTTTTTTATCCCCTGCTCGTGTTTCTGTTGCGATGCCAATAGCATTTGTGTGGTTTCAGGAGACCACGCGAGTCCGGAGTCTATCCCAGTAAAACCAACAGCCGGGATCTGCATCTCTGCAGACGGAAATGCGTGCACTACCTTCAACTCGGTGTTCATCGCTTTGCATAACTGGGTTGCCTTACTTAGTACCTCGTAGTCGAGAGAGTTTTTCGTCGAAGCATTGGTGCAGGCCTCGTCATCAACGAAATCAACCGCAACCAGAACCCGCGTGATGTCTCGCACCTCCTGTTTGACAAACCAGATCGGCACAGGAGACTGACGAATCAGTTCCCAGTCAAGATTCGAGAACAGGCCCAAAATAAAGTTGTGGTCCCGGGATATTTTGAACACCAGGTCAGGCTGCTGTTCTTTAATCACTTTAACTAGCGCATCAGCACTAACACGAGTGAAACTGGTCTTGGCCGTGACGGTTAAGTCCTCAACTGAGCTAATCAGGTCATCGAGCCATTTCTGTTCGCTGGACTGGACTTGCTCACGCAGTCGAACAAGCTCCTGGTCACTCGATCCTATTGTCGCAAATGCGGTGTCATGCACCATATGAGAAAAGTGCACGTCTGCATTGAGTGACCTGGCGACATCAAGGACGCGTTGTACCAGCGGCAGTTCTTTCGCCGGCTGGTCTTTCATACTGTTCCATTGATCAAGGTTGATAAAAGCTAGGATCTTCATGACGGTCACCTGTTGGGTCTTGTTGTGGGTTGAGGGGCTGTGGGGCAGAGATAAGGGCAGTGACGCCGCGGTGGACGCGGCGACTGCAGATGAGCAATCAGCTGATGATTGCCCTGAGCATCCAGGCATTCTCCTCGTGGACACCAATCCGTTTAGCGAATAGATCAGAGGTTTTTACATCTAACATACCAGCGATTTCCGGTAAGGCATGCCGCAAGGCCTTGGCGATAAACTCGTTGCCTTCAACGAGGAGTTCAATTTGTACCTTAAGTTCATCATCTTCACTGGGGCTGATGAGCACCGAACCACGGCCGAGTTCCTCGGCAGAATACGGTGCCAGAAATCCGAGAGAACGGATTCGTTCAGCCAACTCGTCAACCGCCTCGAACATGTCGCGGTACTGGGTCTCGGTCAGCTGATGGATGCTGTAGAACTGGGGTCCCTGGACATTCCAGTGGAGCCCTTGGGTTGCAACCAGCAGATTAAAAGTATCTGCCAGCGCTTTTTTAACAGAAGTGGCCGCCTGAGACTTTTCACCCACCAGCAGTCCATTTTCCGTATGTAATTCAGTATTTTGTGTCTCAAGCACTGCCTGAGTCATGGTTCCTCCATAACGCGAATGTGTAAAAATGGTAGCAAGATAGTTGCGGTAACGCAAATATAGGGATATAAATACCATCACTCTACCGGGAAACAGCAATGCAAAAATCAGATCTACAGGCCTCTGTGCGATTATTTGACCGGTTTATTGTCAGAGCGAGAAAGGCCCTGGGGCCAGATGTCACGGTACTTCGTCTGCACATCCTGCTTAATGTCTACCTGAATGAGGGAACCAATCAACGTAACCTCCTGAAACTACTCGACGTAACATCTGTGACGGCGTTATCTCGAAACCTGGCTGATATGTCTGCGCTGACTTCTTCCAAGAAACCGGGGCCCGGTTTAATCGAACTGCGATTCGACTTGATGAACCTGCGACAGAAATCCATTCACTTGACGCCGCGTGGTCGAGATATTGTCAACACGATACTGGAACACACCCCGGATTTGGATTGACCGCACTTCTTTCCAACGCCCCCTGCACGCGAATGGGCGGCCCAAACATAGGAGGCCCGCATTTTATCAGTCACGCAGTATGGCTTTACTAAGAATTCAAACTCAGGCGCGTCGAAACAGCGATCACCGATCTGCTGGACCATTCGTTGGCGATCTACTTGGTGAGCATGCTGTCGCTGTTAGCGACGAATCTATCAGGCTTAGGTGTTTCAATTTCGGACCAGAATATGGCAAACGAATAAAGCAAAAGCATCGCGAATTTGGTGATACCTTCTTCGTTGATAGAGTATTCGTGAGATCAACAGTAAACAGCGTTACCTGTCCGGAGCAATAGACCGAGGTGGCGAAGTTGTTGCTGTTTCTCTGAAGTTGTTGCTGTTTCTCTAAAGACCCATTGATTCTGGGTTACCGCCTGGTGCTTCTTCAAGTGACTGTTGCAAAGCCATGGCAGGAGCTCCGAAAAATCGTTACAGACAAGCTACGAAATTACGGTTTCGCTCCAAGGAAAACGAAACCAGTGGTCATTAGCAATAACTCGCAGTCTGCCAACAATCGAGCAGAGCAATCATATGAGTCGACCCTCGCGCGAGAAATGGGAATGGGTGCTGTGGCAGCACCGAAGCTTCAGTTCAATTGCTAGCCCTAAGAAAATTCAGGCAATGAGGCTAATCTGTTTTCTCTGGATGCGTTAGATTGGCCGGATCCAAGAGCACCGCCAATTCTGATCGTGATAAGTCAGTTGCCTCTTCGGCAATGTCAATAATAGATCTTCCTTCCGAATAGGCCTGCTTCGCGATAGCGGCTGCGGCTTCATAGCCAATCTTGCTGTTAAGTGCTGTGACAAGTATGGGGTTACGCTGAAGTGAGTGCTCTATATTCGTTTTGTTCACCTTAAAGTCAGCCACCGTATCCCCCAGTGCATCGCAGGCGCGGGTGCATAGCGCTATGTTCGTCAGCAACTTGTCTGCTATCAGCGGCAGCATTACATTGAGCTGGAAGTTACCGGATTGCCCGGCCACGCCGACTGTCACATCGCTCCCTATGACCTCGGCGGCAATCATGCACACCGCCTCCGGCACAACCGGATTAACTTTCCCCGGCATGATTGATGATCCCGGTTGTAAAGCCGTTAGCTCAATCTCTGAGAGACCGGCGAGTGGACCCGATGACATCCACCGCAAGTCATTCGATACTTTCATCAAAACAATCGCCAGCGATCGAAGTCCGGCTGAACATTCTACGGACACATCCTGCGCTGCCATCCGACTCATTTTGTTCTCCGCTACGAAAAATTCGCTGTTCGTTAACCTGGAGATTTCCGCAATTGCGCGCTGCGGAAAATCGGGATGACAATTCACCCCTGTGCCTACTGCCGTCCCACCCAAGGGTAAAGCACGAAGTCTTGCCATCACGCTCTCGAGGCGGTCAACGCATTCACCAAACTGGAATGCCCAGGTGTCAAGCTCCTGCTGAAACGTAACTGGCATAGCATCCATTAAATGAGTTCGGCCCGTTTTTACAACCGACGCGAGCGCTCTGCCCTGGCGGCCTGCGTTCTCCTGAACTCCGCGAATTGCTGGAATGAGAGTTTGTTCCAGTTCAAGCGCTACGCTCACCTGTATACAAGTCGGGATAACATCGTTACTGCTTTGGGATTGATTGACGTCATCGATCGGATGCACCCCTTCACCTGAAAGCGTTGCCAGCACCTCATTCATGTTCATGTTCGTGCTGGTACCCGAACCGGTTTGAAATACGTCGAGTGGGAAATGTTCCATGAATTCACCTTCTGCGATTCTTAGCGCATGTTTCACAATCGCCGAAGCTTTATCACTCGACAGCGAACCGATTGACTGATTCGTCAAAGCCGCAGCTGCCTTGATTAATGCCAACCTTTGTATAAAGGTGTTTGGCATGGCCCGACCGGAAAAATTGAAGTTTTGAATCGCACGCTGTGTTTGTGCCCCGTATAGCGCACCGGAGGGGACCTCGATCTGACCCATGCTGTCGTGTTCGATTCTGTGGCTCACGTTCTTCACCTCGATGCGTATCATTTAGCAGGCAGTGTATGCTTAAAGCAGATTCTTTTCCGAGGGCATGAAACGAGTACATATTATCGTCAGTCCTCATCAATCGCCGTCAAGGCGACACCATACACGATCTATCCGCACATCCGCCTGCCCTCGAATTTCGATACAAACAGGTCCTCGTATTCTCTAAAGATACTGCTCTAAAACATTTTCGCCGCGACAAAGGACAGCATATTACTAACGATTATATTAAGGCTACCACTGATCGGAGTTCGGTCGTTGAACCATCGCAATAAATTATTTTTGTTCCCGCGGATACTGCTGACGACTATATAAATGGGGCCCTGTGACAGATTAGTGCTCTAGGGAACCCTCGTGGTGGCCGTCCTCACTTTGATTTGCACGCCAAAATATGTCTTAGTAACAACAACTTAAATATGGAGGACCTATGAAAATTCTAGCATTCGTCAGTCTTGGCGAATGGAATCCCGAATCACCAGCATCCGCTATAAAAACCCTCTAATACGTCGGGCACGAGAATTCGCCGACAGAACTGACGCAGACATTCACTTAGTTCATGTGTCGGATGACACTTTCAAACTTTCTAAAGATGCGTGGCAATTCGCTGAAATGAATCTGCTCAGGCAAACAGTCTTTAGCGATAAATCTGGCTGGCTGGAAAACATGAGCAAACACCTTTCGCAAGTGTCCCCAAAAGTCACTTGGCAGAACTAGGTGAAACCTCTCAAAATCGAAACATTGTTAAGTGTGATCGAATCAGAGGCACCGGACATCGTGTTTATGGATTCGGAACACCACAACTTTTTCGTGGGTCTTTTTTCAAACCTTGAGTGGGAGCTTATTCGACAATCCCCTGTTCCCGTGTGGTTTGTTCACAATGATCTTGAGCCGATGGACAGCATA
>JBLIIB010000013.1:0-30098 GCA_047634795.1 Candidatus Azotimanducaceae bacterium
ATGACGAACACCGAACCGGCCTCTCGATGACTATATTTAATAATAACTTGGTGGTGGTGAGGGACCGGCGTGAAGCTGTATTGCCGAAAGGGCAGATGGCCCTGAAAATAACCGATATAGCGATGACACTGGTGCCACCCACTGTTTCACTCGTCTCCCTCAATAAAAAAGGGTTTCTTGCTGACCGGCAAAACTATCGTTTTGACTTGATTAATAGGCAATCCATCCTCGAGCGTTTCCTGGGTCGCAAGCTTAAGTACAGTCGCTTTGTTCGAAAAGGCGTAACCTTTGAGAAGGTGCTACGAGAAGGGATTTTGTTGTCCATTAATCCTGAAATTGTAAAATTTGGTGATGTCGTAGAAGTTGAACCGGAGGGGACGATCTCTCTCCCTTATCTGCCAGACGGTCTTACGACGGAACCCACTTTGGAATTTCGCGGCGAAAACCAGCGCCAGGGCCGTCAGGCTATGAATGTTCGATACCACATGACCGGCATTGAGTGGGCGGCTGACTATGCTTTAACCATTGCGGATGAGGGCCAATTGGAAGGGTGGGTCACTATCAATAATCACAGCGGCTCAGATTTTGATATTGATGATTTAAGATTGGTTGCGGGTGATCTCAATCAAGCCGCTCCGCAGGCGAAACACCGTCCCGAGATGGCTCGGACGGCTATGCTAGATAGGGCGCCGGCTAATCTTGCATCGGTCGAAGCAGGCGAAAGCCATCGATATAGAGTGCCCGGTACAGTCAGACTGCTAAAAAACGACACGACCCAACTTCGTCTTTTGGCTGCCACAGGCATTCTCTATGAGAAATCTTATCGATTGGTCTCCGCAGCGCAACAATATGCAAATCAGACAATAGAAGAGAGCCGGCCTTCAGCGTGGATCAGTTTTGACAACAATGCGAAGAATGATCTTAATGTCCCTCTGCCTTCAGGGCGAGTTCGAGTCTATGAGACTGAAAATGGTCAAGAGACGTTCGTGGGTGGGGGAACGATTGCGCACAAGCCCGTTGACTCAAAAATCGAGATCGAGCTTGGCCGCACCTTCGATATTACGTCACAGCGATCGCAGGTTGCTTATCGGCGCCTCGGTGACCGTGCTGCCGAATCAACCTATCGAGTTGAGGTTACCAGTGCCAAGAAGGAAGACGTCACAGTGACAATTCGCGAGATGATATCCGGTGATTGGGAAATGGTGGAACAGAGTCAAAACGGTAGGAAACTGCATGCGGGTGCCTATGAGTTTGACCTTAAATTACCCGCCGGCAGCGAGGCGAGCGTGGAATACCAGGTACGTTTTAGATGGTAGTGCCTGACTAAATTCGGAAGTCGTTCAATCCGACAAAAGTGCCGCCGTTGCGTTCTGTAAGAGTACGCATGAGCACAGCGAACCTGATGGCGTTTTGTTCTGTCCTACGATCCTGAAACAGCACGGGAAAACCAATGGCGTGGATTCTTACCAATCGCTCGCCCTTCGCGTTTGGCCGATTTAGGCGATCCACGTCGTCGAGGACACGCTGAATAGAACGACCGTTAAAATCATCCCCAAAGACATAAAGGCTAATTTTTCGACCCGGACGGTAGTAGTTGCTTATCGCGGCTTTGATGCCTTCCACCGGCGAGGAATTAGAAAATACACTCCAGTTTCTCAGCCGCTCAATGATGGCGCGCCTTCGTGCGTTTGTGTCAGGAATCCAGTCGTTGCGATATTGGCTAAACATGTGTTGGCCCATGTCATTCATGACCTGAATTCCTTTTAGCCTTGGGTAAGCCAGGAGTGTCTCTTCGACCTTTTGCAGTACCAGTGGCCAAGCATAATTAGACATACTGCCCGATGTGTCGATGATGAATATCACGTACTCACTATCTACAGGAATGCCGCCGATTTGATTGTCATTGGCGCTCTTTTTGTAGTCAGCCAGTAGGATTTCCATATCGCGTGTCAGGGTCTGTTTGGCGTCAGCCAATTGACCTTCAATTAGGGTTGAAACGCGTGTCTTGTCTAGTGTCTTTTCGTGTTTGGACTTCAGCGCTGAGAGCTCAGCGTTAAGTTCTGCTAGTCGCTCGATCTCGATTTTTTGGAAGTCTTCTTTTCGAATCATCGTTCGATCCAGGTCCTTGACCTCACCCCTCAAGTCAAAGATTTCCTCTTGGAGCGCCGCGAGATAACCTTCCAGATTTTCAATGGTTTCTTCTATGACGACGGGTTCGAATACCTTTGTCAGAACCAAAAGTAGAATAATGGCACCAAAGCCACAGCTTATGACGTCAAGAAAGGAGAGGCTGATTCCTTCGATTTCCCTGCGCTTAGTTCTCATGTAGTTCTCATTTGGTTCTCATGCAGCTCTTATTTAGCTCTCATGGCCAGTCGTCCGACGGGGCGAGAAAAGATCCGCCGGTGATCTGGGCAAGCTTCCAGTAGGAGGCAGTGGAAAGGGGGTCGCCTTCCATGGGAAAGAGAATGATGTTGACAGGTATGCCAGCGGGGATTAAATCAATGCTTTCCGAAAACAATTCAACTCGATCCCGACTGCTGATGTTTGAACCACGCGGCGGTCTGCTCCCGAGTGTAGGCAGGCTATCGACGATCAGAAAAATATTGTCGGGTTCTGGACGCATCTTCCGAATTTGATCAAAGGCGAAGTAAAGCGATGTCCCATCTTTTGGAACCATGTCTTTTATGCCCTTCACGACGCCGTCGGTTTCGGTACGATCGTTCGCGGACAGCCATTCTTGGCCGCTATCTTTGAGGGCAGGTTTCGTTTCGGCGTTAAAGGTAAACAACTGAAAGTCGGCATCTTTCGGTAGGTTGGCGAGCACCCATTCAACGGTTCGAATAGCTCGTTGCCATTTTGGGGATTGTTTCTGCTGCTCTTCGGGTAAGATCCTGCGTCGATAGACGTTAATGATCTTTCTATCCAGCATGCTCGCCGAGGCATCCATTAATATCAGTATGTTATCGCCCCCGACTTTCATTCCGGTCAGATATTGGCGATCGCCCTGGCCCACAACTGATCTTAGGTCGGTGCCATCGGTATCGTCTGCCGCCACGCTGCCTTCCAGGTTCGCGGCTTCAAGTTCAAGTTCCTTCAGTTCAGACTTTAAGTCTTCAATGCTCTCATCCTGGCTAGCGCCGTCTTGCGCCAACTCGGCCAGTTCCAATTCCAGTTGTTTAATAGTCTCTATTAACTTGGATGCGAGAGACTCTGTTGTGACAATCTCATCTTCAGATTCGTCGACGGTGTTTCTGAGTTCAACCAGATGTGCTGTCTCGTCTTCAACCTGCGTTTCGTACTTTTTGATTTCGGCCATAAGCTGCAGGTTAACTTCCTGGCTCGTCACTTCGGTCGCGTGATTGATGATGATGTAGATTAGAATGACTGCGCCAAATCCACAGGACATGACGTCCAGGAAGGACAAACTAAAAGCGACGCCATCGCGACGTTTAACCACTGCTAGCGACCGAGATGAAAGTGAACGATTCGCCGCCCACGTCTAACGTGTCGCCGATTGACAAGGTCATGCCATTTTCTGGTTTGTTGCCGTTAAGGTTCATCACACGGTCGTCGGCTGTATCGCCATCACAATCAATAAGCAAATGGTCACCCCGCACGTACAGCGTTGCCAGAGGGTCTTTGGACTTTTTAGGCCCATCGGATGCGTCAGCAGACAATCCAAACGTTTTTCCAATGGGGTAGGCGCGGTGGTTCCATAATAGATGCGAAGGACGGGCTGGCCCGGGAACTTGCTCAGAGGGAACAAGGTCTCCCGCACTTAATTGCACGACATGATTTATCGCGCCCTTGTCTCCAAGGATTTCGACCTCATGCAAGGTGGCTGATCCCGTACATTTTGTTTCGGCGAGCTGATGAATTTCGAGATTGCTCAAAAGCCCCAGAGAGTCCGTAAGACCCGGTACCCCATCGAAGTGGTGTGAGACGAGCAAACTGACCCTGCTGGCGTTTTCAGTTTCGGCTCGGATCGCCTGAACGATTTTTGGAAACACGGTCGCGCAGGATTTCAATAGTGTTTCGGCTGAGACAGACACGGAATGGATCGAACCATCTAATTCCAGCTCGAATGGATGGGTTGTATTTCCCTTGTCGAGTGTCTTTATCCAATTCGGCAGCTGATCGTATAGTTGCTGTTCGCTAGCGGCGTTGTGCATTGGGTCGAACCGGGTGGACGCAATAAACTGACTGGCAATGGCGTTAGCCCAACGATCCCGGAGTGCAAAAAGCCCGGTTTCCACTATTGTTCGGGATTCTTTTCTAATGAGACTCCCTGAGTTGGAAATTTTTGTGAGTGTGATGCAGTGAAGATGGATATCCAGGTGCAGAATCGTCTCGGCCAATGGAAGGTCGGCTGCGGCCACGATGGAATAATCCACCAGTCCCTTTACCGGCATCTCACATGCATTCCCCAGACCCAATAGTAAGCCGAGCTGTTCTTCCGCGAAGTGCGCAGGCACAACGATCATGACGCGATCTACGCTATCTTTGATAGGCTGCCAGAGACTTTCCAGATGTGCGAATGCGAGATCGGCATGATGCCTGACCTGGGCATTGCCGCTTTGAATCGGGTTGGTATCCAGTCGCATCCAGTATCGATTGTTGGTCCATCGGGGCAGGAGTTTGGCATGCGAGGCGGCTTCTTCACCGATCATCAATTGGTCACCGTTCAGGACTGCGTAGCCCGGACTTGTTCGGATCAGGTCACCATTAACCGCAAGCTGAAGACCAGCGTCGTTGATTGTCAATACAGCAAGGCTCAAAGCCGCGTCTCCTTTTGATCGTTGTTGTTAATCATAGTCGTTAATCATTGCCGATGCGTTTAGGCAGAACCATTGGTCAGTGCCTACATCTGCAGGTTTCGAATGAGTCGGACGTCACAATACTCTTCGGCATCCAAGGTCAGTCGTTCCTGGGCCAACTGCAGTTGGTGTAAGAGAAACATAATCACAATGCTGATCAGCAGCGCGACGAAAGTGGAATTGAAAGCAACTCCCAGAGATTGAGTTACACCCGCGATATCGCCTTGTACGGCTTGATGCGCTTGTCCCAGTGCCTGCCCAATTCCGCGAACGGTACCGAGGAATCCTATAGATGGTATGGCCCAGGCGATGTATCGGATCATGGAAAGTTCAGAATCAAGACGCTCTGACTCCGATTCGCAAATCGCTCCGACGGCGTTCGACACATCCTGAATGTTTCGAGTCGAGCGGAATCGATGCAGCGCCGTGAGCAGTGCTCTTGGCATGAGGTAGCCCTGCTGATGGATTGGTAGCGCCTGAATAGGGCGGGAATACTCGCGTGTGTCTTCAGGCAGTATGCTCGTGCCTTGATTGGTGGGTATTAGGTCAAGTTGTAGCACCCTGCGTTCCTGTATCGTCTGATAGGCCTTAAAGCCCATCAGCGACATCGCCCATAGCATCAAGATGAAACAGGCTTCCTGCTCAAAATCTCTGATCACAACATAAACGGAGCGTTCGGGTACATAGTCCGGGTTGGTATTTATTTGAACCGCCTGTTCCCTGAGAATCAAAGACGCGTTGGGGCGGACAATAGAAACGTAGATCGCGTGAACCAGAATGACAGCGATAACGAGCGAGAACAGCTGATAAATAAACTCAATGGGAAGTTGCCTGTTCATGAATTGTCCTTAGATATCAACAGGGAAGGGCACAGGGTTATCTGCGCTAATTTCTTCGCTGGGGCGAAAGTTTTTGAATGCGTCACCAATGCTATCAGGTGGTTCGTCGTTTTCAGTATCTTGATCTGGATTGTCGCCTGGCGGTTCAACTGTTTCTGTGTTCGTTTGAGAGACAGAAGGTTCATTCTCTGTTTGCGTGCTGTCATTTTCCTCACCCCATGCACTCACGGTGGTGCTTAGTAGTACCAGCATCCACAGCGATTTCATTCAACGAACCTCGCAATCCGAAAGCCTACATCGGGCCTCGCCTCTGCACCGTAGTCGCGATAGGTCCAACGCAGTGTGCTGAACCTGCCCTGAGTATAGTTCGCGCCACGAATGACGCGATAATCGCCTCGACCGGGCCCAACGGGATCGGTAAGCGGTTGTCGTGCCAGTTCGACGGAATAGTAATCATGAATCCACTCCGAAACGTTGCCGGCCAGGTCATAAATACCGAGCTCGTTGGCAGCGAATGAACCTGAAGGTGCTGGACCGCGAAAGCTATCGTTATAGTTCTTAATATGGTAAGTCGTCATACTTTCGGCGCTGACGTCGGCGAAATTACCGGCTCCCGCGGAGGGCGGCATACTGTCGCCCCATGGAAATCTTGAACCTTTGATCCCGGATGCATAGCGAGATGCCCACGCCCACTCAGCCTCAGTCGGCAAGCGATAGCCTATCGTGTAGGGCGCGACGAGTCTCCAGGCACCTTCAATCTTTTCATAAGCCGATGGCAAACCGTCTTTCCTGCTTAGCCAGTTGCAGTATTCGACAGCGCGCGCCCATGTCATGTTAACCGCGGGCCGCTCGGGGTCACTGAGGAGCGCGCGGCCCAAAAGGCCGGAGTTGTGCCCCGGATCGAATGCCTGAAAGTGATCGTTGCTGATCTCATGTATGCCTAGATAAAACGCACGGGTGAGGGTGACGTCCTTTTCAATTTCGTTAGATCGTCGACCCGGCTCACGCCTGCCAGCACCCATGTTGAGACGGCCGGGAATGATGAATCGTAACGTATCCCCTTGAGTCGTTGCGATGGATTGAGGTATTGCTGAGACACGGGCTGCTTCTTCGGTTTGCATGACAATGTTTAATTGCTGTGACAAACCGGGTTGCGGCAGAATTTTTGTTTCATACGTGGCGTAGCCCGGCAATTCGATGCGTACATCATGGTTTTTAGCGATGAGTTCAAGTGTTCGATTCGCATCACCGATGAGTTTGTTGTTCACGAACAACTCAGCACCCGTGGGTTTAACTGACAATTTTATTATGCCAACGATAGGTTTTAGGCGAAAATTCAGGCTCTGATCTTCTTCCGGCTTGATTTGTAAATTTCGGCGGATGTTTTCATAGCCCGCTTTTGTCGCTAGAATTTCGTAGCGCTCTGAGGGTGGCAGCGTGATCGATAAAGGTGTTTGCCCATAATACTGACCAGACACTGTGATGTTTACACCCGTGGGTTCACTGATAACGTTGAGCTTGCCATCTGATTTTATGAGCGTAATTAAATCGAGCGTCTGGGTTTCCTCTGCGATGACGGACAACTGAGTCTCGTAGATCTTGTAGCCTTTTCCTCGAACTTTAAGCGAGTGTGTACCCTCAATGACTTCGACCGAGGCGGGCGTTTTAGCGACGACGATCTCGTTGACAAGGATATCTGCATTCGTTGGCGTTGAACTCACTTCGATATCAGCCCATGCCGGTCTTAGGTCTGCAGCGAGACTCTGTTCGCGCTGCATCCCGTCTACATCGAACTCTGTCTGAAACGCGCGAAATCGTGGGTGTCGGATTAAGACTTCACGTAGACCCGCTGGAACATCATCAAGAGTAATGGGTGTCACGCCTTGGGATTCTTGGTCAATGAACACCTCAGCACCCAGGATAGAATCATTACCAAAGACTGCGCTAAAACTGACGATGCCGGGGAGTTTAGTCAGAAGAATCGGAATGTCCTGGTCTGGAGCGCTACTAACGCTGATGGTTTTTGTCAGTGTCTCGTAACCTTCTGCCGTCGCCGTGATCTCGAATTCACCTTCGAGCATCAGGATGCGCTCACCCAAGCGATAAGTGAGGAGTCCACTTTGGATATCTATGTTGCTGTCTATTGGTTCTGGTACAAATTTCACAGCGCGTGCCTGAAACATAAACAGTGCAACAAGCGCCAACAGTAAAAAGACAGCGATTAGAGATAGCTTTAGGGGGCTTAAATTTAATCCGGTTCTCTGATTGACCGCGTCCGGCCGGGAAAAATCAGTCGGTTGGATGGTTCGGTTTTTGGTCTCAGTCATCTCCGGACCTTCTCGGTACTGCTAATCGTAACGGTGGGTATTGTATGCCCGGGTAGGATGACTAAATTTTCTCTGACATCTCGAAACCCCGGACGTTCCCCGACAACGATGTAACGCCCAGGAATGAGATAAACAGTCTCTGACTCGAATCGACCGAGCTCCGCGTGTTTGCGTACGGTGACTTCTGTCTGTCCATCCGACTTCAGAGTGACGGGAATCTCGGTCCGAGCACTTGAAATCAGTAGTGCCAGAGTATTTAGATTTACGGTTAATGTTTCAGACTGATTTTGCGATCGGCTGGCATCCCGCAGAGCGGAAGCCGCTTTTGCGAGCGCCTCATCACTTTGTAACAGCGTTGGATCGCTTAGAAACTGCGCGATGGTTTCCTGCCGTGTTCGTCTACGCTCAGCAATCGCTTTCCCGGCAATCGCGAAGTCTAGTGTGTTGGTTACAGCGAGCGCTTCCTCAAACGTGGCGATGGCGTTAGACCAGGCTTCATCAAACATTTGTTGCTCCGCTTTGGTCCTTAAGGCTTGGATGGTGTCGTTCTTTTCGGACTGTTCAACTTGGGATAACCCATCTTCAGGTTCATCTGAACCGGGCATTATTGATTTTGCCGCCTTGAATCCCTTCCGGGCAGCGACATAGTCTCGCTCTGAGATTCCGCGGAATCCTCTCGACATAGCTGAGCGGAAGTTCTGTTGTCGGATCGAAGTTCTGAGGCGTTGCTTTGCGTCAATCGCGGGTCGCCAGAGCCCGTCTAGTGCGATCGCTTCCTCAATGATGTTCAGGGAAGCCTTGAGTTCAGCGTTTCGCTCCAGAATCTCAGCTTGCTGCGTCAGGCGAAGAACGGTCTCGAGGTTTTCAGCACGTTCTAGTTGCGCGACCAAAACCTCATTCTCGGGTTCAAGCAATGTCGCGATAGTGAATGCCGTGAGCGCTGTTTCGACGTCGCCATCGGCAAGTGCGTCATCACCCCGTGAGATTTGCTCTGAGAGCACCACCGGTGCGCTCGCGGCAAGATCATTGAGTGACGCTTTTACGGCTCGATATTGATTGAGGGCGTCATCAAAAATACCGTCGCGATAGGCGTTGTCAGCAGCTTCAAGTTGGACGGTGGTGGCTACATAGGCCTCGTCAGCCCATAAATTGACGCCCGCATCTTCCAGATCGAGTTGTTGTCTTAGGATCTCTTTCGCAAGTGATTGGCTCTGCTCTTCCATAAGCTCAATTCTAGCGAGTTCGACGGGTGTTAAACCACCTGGCTTGACCGGTGCAACGTCTTTGGAAGGTATCGTATCTTGCTGACTTCTCAGGCTTGCAGCTATGGGCGCTGGTACTGTTGTTGCTGTTTCGCCGCCCGGTAAAAACAGGAAAAGCAATCCTGCAAAAACCAGCAGCACGGCGGCAGCTGATAGTACGAATGGCATTGGCAGGCCTTTGTCCTGACGCGCCGTGGGTGAAACTTCGTGAAATTCGCTGGGCGAAACTGTCACGGGTGTCGATGGCGTTGTTCTGGAAAAAGATACAGCGGCAATGCCCTGATCACCGGGTGAGTAATGGTGTGTTAGTGCGTTACCCACCTCAACAAGGTCGATGTTTCGATGAAATGATGAATGGCTCAGCATCTGATCGAGCAGTGATGAGAATCCATGCGTTAGAGGTGTTGCGAGCTTAGCGTCAGATATTTGTGTGTGTGAAGTGTTCCATGACTGTCCGGACACGCATCGAAAAAGCAGACAGCCCAGGGCATAGATGTCGTCGCTTGCTTCAGGGAGGAGCGCTGGTGATTGATCCGCTTGATCTTTTAATAACTGTGGGCTTTCGTACCCCGATGGTTCTCGATTGGCCGAAGTAATGCTGTACTTATCTGGGGTATTGAATCCGGTGACCATCAGGTTTTGACGGGTATCCAACAGCAGATTGCCAGGTTTAAGGTGCCCGTGGCTGATGCCCAGAGAATGGCTATAGCGAACGGTCTCAATGAGTTGATTCAGAAATCGCCAGGCGTTTTCAGCAGACAGGTCAAGGACCTTTGCATCTGGGATGAATGGTTCAACGAGGAAATGGATCCCTTCTTCCGTGCACAGTTCTCTGGCCAGACTGATGTGCTCATGGAGCAATCCGCGAACGCTCTCAATACGGCGTTCAATCTGCGAGAGCACCTCATTCGGGACATCATCTGGGAGAACGCGCAAACAAGCCCGCTCGCCAGTCTGCGTTTGCGTTGCTACCCAAAGCTCAGAAAACTCTGAGCTCTGAATCTTTTTGTCGAGCCTGTAATGTGAGGCAAGGAGCTGCCCCGACTTTAGATCCGGGATCATTTGAAACTACCGCTGTTGCCGCGTTCAGTGATTATTGTGCTGGAAAGCTTGTTTCTTGTTCGTAGATTTCGCGAAGCAGCCCGCGCCATTGTACATATTGTTCTTGCGCGGTGCCGCTAAGTTCTATCGTTTTACCTTCAATGTCCAAAACGTAGGGGCTTATCTCAGTGCCAAGTGACTGGCCGAGTTCTTTGAGCGAAGCGGCATGTATTTCTGCTTCCTGTTTGCGTTGGAGACCAGACCTGATGGCTTGGATACCCCCTCCAACCGCACCTGCTGCTGCAGCTTGGGTTGCCCAGCTATCCCCCTCAGAAGCTGCGTACAATCCTCCGACGATGAGTAGAGCTCCGGTGGCAAGACGTGTGCGTGCCTGTCGCTCTATTTCTCTAAGGCGGATGGCTTCATCATAGGTTGCGTGCCGCCATTCATTGTACGACGGGCGCATTTCTCGATAGAAACGAGAGTAGTAGTCGTCAAGCGTGTCCACGAACAGATATTCCTGCTCTTTAATTCGCGCCACCCTTTGCATCATGCTGTCATTTTCAGCGGGCAGTTGAGCTAACGTCATGCCGTTTTTGTTCTCAACCAGATAGGAGCCAAAGGCTTCGGGTGCCAGATCGCTTGCAAATCTTAGGTTCGACACCGTTTTCAGCAGTACCAAGGTTTCACCGGGAAGGTTTTTTCTAGCAGCAAGTAGATCGTTGGCAATGTCGTTGTAAAGATCCTGAAAGGGGTCGTCGCGCGGTTTTTCGTAAGAGTATTTGCTGGCCGTGTCTTCGTAGGTTTTGCGGAACCAAACGTTGTCCGTTGCGTCAACGACGGTGATCGCGACCTTGAGTCTTTCTCCGGTGGATTCGATGATCTCGCCGCGTATCTCCAGATCGACAGCTTTTGAAGACTGTGGTGTTACGCGAACCGCGCCCCAATTGCCTGTTAGTTCGAGCGTGTCCTTCAGATGGTACGCGATGTAACTCGATTCAGCGCGTCTGACATCGGGAACGATCAGGCCTTTGTCGAGCTCTTTAGCATCATCAGGGATGCCGGGGCCTATGGGAATGATACCGATATCTAAAATCTGGTTCGCCGGTACGGGCACGCTTGCCTGGATAGCGGGGCGGGCATTAGCGGTAACAATCTCCGTAGTCGTGCATCCCGTAAGAGGAATGCTGATGCAAAACAGAGGTATCAAAAGCTGTCTTAGTACTTTCATCTTCATACTTACTCACCCATTTCCTTTCGAGATTTATCCATAGTGGATGCTATAAACCTGCCCGGTACTTTCGATATTCTTCCCAAAGCTTGGCACGTAGCGCCGGGTCCTTCTCTGAGCTCGCAGCTTCTCGAAGTTGTTTTGCAACAATATCGTCGCCTTGAGGGTCAGGAATATCTTCCGGAACCGAGTTGTCGGCTGCGGCAATATCTCTGTCTGACTGGCCATCGCCAGGCATGGATCCTGGCTCCAGAACCTCAGGTATGTTGACGTCGCCTTCACCGCGCTCATTCTCTTTTAGCGTGGGTTGGCCAGATGGATCGGTGTTTCCGCCCAGGACCATGACCCCGGGAACATTTGCGTCGCCAGTAGGTGCTGGAGTGCCTTCGATAATGACATTTCGGGCATCAATTATTTTCCCTTCGAAAATGGCGATTGAGTCGTTAAGTTCCTTCTCCAGTTCACTGTCAGGCACACCGGGTCTACCACCAGGTGGGCCGCTCGGAAAGTCGGGAAGACCATCCGAATTGTCGCCCTGGGTAGGTAAGCTTGTATTGAGGTTTGGTAAATCAATTTCCGTAGAGAATATTGATTCAGTGGCGATGAGGATGGCGACATTTGCCTCGTTGAGCGCGTCGTCTGCTTGCGCGAAAATGTCTTCGTTGACGGTACCTTCCAAGACCTCTCTCAGGTCCAGCAGATCTTGTCCGGCAATAATGACGCCGATTCTGGCCTTGGACAGATCTCCTTGTGCGGCGGCGAGTTCCTCATCCGTTGCAGCGTTCCCCAGGGTTTCTCCAGCTGTTTGTAAGGCAATGCCTGCTTGTTCCAATGCTTCTTGTGCGGCTACGATCGCGGCTTGCTCCTCAGGTGACAAATCATCTGCCCATGGATCGCCTCCGCCCGCTGCGGACTCTTGGCCCGTGTTTGCGCCACCGCTCGTGCTGTCAGACATTTCCCTGGAAGTGTCGCCTTCAGAACCTTCTTCATCAGAACCTCTTCCTTCAGAAGAAAAGTCTGGCAGTTGCATGTTGGCTTGGGAATCGCTGGCGACGGCCCCGTCAGTGTGACCATCTCCTGCGATATCACTTTCCGGGATTAAAGGGTCCTGATCTGCAGGCGATTGGTTGTTGGAGGCTGATGCACTCTCTTCCTGTCCGCTGGCGGTTTTCGCTGCGTCCGCAATTTGCTTTCCGGCTTTCTTGAGGCGTTCTCCAGCCTCGCGACGGTCCGATCTTTTGGACTCTTCACCGCCGGGCTTACCGCTGGTAGGCGAGGGAAGACCTGGTGAAGGCATGCTGGGAGAACTCGGTGAACTTGTCTGTGATGGGCTAGACGTTTGTGACGGGCTCGACGTTTCTGTTTGCGAAGGCGAGCTCGTCGGTGGGGACGGTGACGATGGAGGTGAAGAACTCGGTGGAGACGAGCTTGGTGGTGTCTGGCTCGGTGGCTTGGATTGAGATGCACAACCTAGCGTCATGGCTAGCATGCAAAGCAGTATTAATTTTCTGATTCGTCTCATAAGGATTCTCTTCGACCTGCCACTAATTGTCGCTGTCTTTAGCTGAAGTTTAACTGAATACTGGTCGCCATATCCGTTCTTCATATTCTCTGAGTTAGTGTCCACTGGCAATAAGACCCCCATATCGCTTGAATTGTTCAATTGCGCCAGACAAATTCTAGGTGTACACCTGTCAGGGAGGAAATGAGGACAAAAATATAGTCGCGCAGGTTATAGGTCTGGTGCGAAAGGAATCTGCCCTGAGGCCCGTTTGCCGGGAAAATAGGCGCTAGCAGGAGTTTTTATCGTGTGGTTCGTGGGTGTGCGGCAGATTGGAAGCCGTGCTTACCGTCTTTGGATGGATTGTGACTTTATGTCAGTCGTAAGCTGATGGGCTTCGAACTCAATCGCAGTTAGAATGGTGTATCTAGTATGTTGCTAAAACGGTGTCTGGAGATGAGAGCAGCGATCGTAATCGGCTTTGTTTTTCTTTTGCAGTCGTGCACAACGAGTGTTGTGGTTGAAGGATCTTTGCCAACTCCTCTGGTGGAGAAAATACCGGCTCGGGTTGGGATTTACTATTCCGATGATTTTCGGCATTTTCAGCACGAAGAAACCATACGCGATTCTGGTAGCTGGAACATCAACCTTGGTCAGCAAAACATGATGTTTTTTAAACGTCTCATGTCTTCGCTGTTCGAGGAAGTGGTTGAAATCGATGCGCCACCCGAGACCTCAGAGTCGATGTTGGATTTCGATGGCATTGTCATCCCCGAAATAGAAAAGTTTGGCTTCCTCACACCCAATGTTTCTGGATTGAAATTCTATTCCGCGTCCATTGAGTATCGAATCGTCATGTTTGATCGTACCGGCGATAAAGTGGGCGACTGGAATATCGTTGGCTACGGTAAGAGTGAAGGTGGTTTGTTCAGTGCCGACGATGCTATCAATGAGTCAACCGTATTAGCCATACGCGATGGGGGTGCCAGGATCGCGATAGAACTGATTGACCAGCCTGCTGTTCGCGAGTGGATTGATCGAATTGGTCCGATTGAAAGTGTCTTCCCTGAACCTGAAGGAACTGGCCGGGAACCCGGCGATATCACTGATCAAACGCGAAATAGCAACGAGGAGCCTGTCGATGCTTAGACCTATACGGGTGTTACTTACGACATCCCTCGTGACTATGCTCATTGCTTTAGGTGGATGTGTCTCGTCCAGGGTTGAGCAATCTCGTGACGCCAGCACTGGCTTAAACGCAGACGAAGCGATCGTTTTGTTAGGTCGCGCGAGTTACAACGAAAGACAAACGGAAGAGAGCTTTACTGATTGCATAGCAGACTCTCTGAGCGGTGGAGATCGGCCGATACGACTTATTTCGCAAAGCCAGTTTATGGATGACCTTTACCCCTGGTTTGAGCCTCGCACTGCGCCGACGTCGGCCGATGAATTAGCAAAACTCTTTGCGCAGCCCGGCGTTCAGGAGCAGATCGACGCGGCCAATGTCCGTTACCTTGCTTGGATTGACGGTGACACTGTCACGATCGATAGCGGTGGCACCATGAGCTGCACTATTAGTCCAGCGGGCGGTGGGTGTTTCGGTATGAGCTATTGGGAAGAAGACGCGTCATATGAAGCATCTATTTGGGATTTGGAGTCGATGACTTCAACCGGGCAGATCAGCGCAGATGCGACGGGAACTTCTTATCTCGCTGGTATCGTGATTCCGATACCAATCTTGGCACGACCTGGCAATGCAGCCTGCAAGGGACTGGCGAATCAATTGAGAGAGTTCATTGTCGGCGGGAGTTGATTCTTGATGGTTAGTGCTGAAGTTCCGGTTTCTTAAGGAGAACTGACCTCAAGAAGATTTACGTCAGGAGTGCTGATTTCAAGAGGAGGTTCTTGGGGTGTGCCTTCTTTAGGAGGGCTTTCTTCAGTAGTGCTTTCCTCCAGCACGGGTGCTTCCGTTTTCACCCGCGCGCGGTATTGTTGATGAAGGACCAAGCCTTCGGTCGCGACGATCTCACCTTCCTCAATTCTGGGTCGATACAGTGTTCTTAGCGTCTCTCTTCTTAAACTCCTTAAGGGTTCATTTGGGACGTTTTTACTCAGTATTTCGATATTCCTAACTCTACCAGCGGTATCCACCAGGAACGACAAACTGGCGTGTAACGCTTCTCCGTTTTTAGCCGCATCAGGGGTCCGTTCCAGATAGATCACCTCTTTCTGTTGAGGGTGTAGACGAACCGGGTTACCAAACATCAGATTTGCTGCACTCATATTATCTTCATTGGTCTTTAGCAACGCCCACACCTCAAGGTATGCTTCCTCGGCCTTTTCGGGTTCGCGCATCATGGTGTAAAGGTCACCCACATCAACAATAGCCCTTGCACGATCAAGCGCATCACTCGCCGGATGATCTTCGACAATCTGGCGTGCTCGAATGAATACATCTTCTGCGCGGCTTCTGCTCGACACGTGTTGTAAGCGAATTCTCCCTAAACCGCGCAATGGTTTAAGTAACCTGAGGTCATTCTCTCCATAGGTCTGTTCTATAATTTCGATCGACTGTTTATAAAGCGCAACGGAACGTCGAAACAATCGATCCCTGTGTTTAACGACATCGACATTGGAGGAAGGCGGAACGCTATAAGATCTGATGCTAAAGTAGCGAGCGACCTGATCAATAATAGGCAGCAACTCTTCAGATTTTGCACCGTAGGCTTGTTCGGCAACACGTAATATGAACGTTTGCTGCTTGTCAGCACCCATTGGGTCCCCCAACCGCATGCTTGATTTGGTGAGCTGGAAAAGGATATCAATCTGCTGGTCAGAATAAACACCGTCGTGCCGATGAACGATGTGCTGCGCTCTGCGGAATGAATCTTCAGCTTCAACCCACTTGTCCAAGTGACCTTCGACGAGTCCTTTGGCCATTAGCGCGCTTACCAACGATAGGCTAAAGGGATTGGTACGTTCTTCAAAAAGCGCCAGGCCCTTGGTCACTGTCTCGAGCGAAGTTAGCCCGTCGCCTGCCGTAAATTGCAAAATACCCTGATTGATCATTAGCTGGCCAGAGATTGTATTGCTGTAGGTCTTGTCATTGTTTCGTCCGATATGGCGGTCTATCAGCAATGTCGACAGGTCGACTGCAGCATCGTAGCGCCCGTCTCGCAGTTCATCGTTAATCGCCCTGGCAGTTTGCGCGTCGACGGTTTCAAGTTCTGGGGTGTAGATAAACTCCAGCAGTGCCTCGTCCGCGTAGCTACTCGGAGCAATTCCGAGTAACCCAAGCAATAGAATCGGTTTTAGCACTAGAGACTCCGTTCAATGGGTTCGAAGGTCTGGATTATACGAACATTTTCTCGTGCAACTGGGATGCCGTCCTTCATAGCGGGCCGGTAATGAATTTTGCTTAGCGCTTCAATCAACAATCTGCCGACCTTGGGTGGGGCGGTGGTTTCCACGATTTTGATGTCATCAAGGTCCCCATCTTCCTTGACGGTAAATGAGAGTTCTATCCGGTAGTTTTCTTTTTCACGCCTCATTGTATTCGAGAGCAGGTTGTCGAATTGCCTCTCACTAAAAAGAATAGGATCACCGACTAGAGCAAGCGTGCTTTTGTTTCTGTCTGTAATTTCGTGGGAGTCTGGCTGCGCATATCCCATGTGTTCTTTGTGCGGATCAAGAATGAACCACGAAGGTTCTTCTGCTTCATCCTCAATGACTTGCTGCTCCGTCATCTTTTCTAGGGTAACTTGCCGGTATGGATCAAAGAGATCTCGTCGAAACCTTCGATGATCAATGTTTATCAAGGTGTCTCTTCTTGAAATCGTCTTGCGTCCGGAGATGGGCGTCGGTTGAGCATTTACCCCTCCGGGGAGTAACGTTTGAGCTTTCGCGAAATACCCGGCGGCTTCGTCTTGTTTTCTGGCCAGAATCATCGCGTCTCCAAGCTCCATGTAGGCTTCCACTTGGGCATCAGATGAGCTGTTTGTTGTCGAATTCTCTAGCGCCAGAACGAGAGCCTTTGCACTGCAGCAAAGCCCCTCCATTCTTCGCGCCTTGTTGTACTTGACTGCGAGCGGTAAAGAGTCGATTTCAAGATTGGCGGCGAGTTCTATTGCTTCCGTCAGTAGATTGCGGGCACGTCGAGTTTGTCCGGTCTGCATGTACCAGTCCGCTAGACCCCGGTAGGCGTTAATAATATTTGGGTCATCATCACTGACGTGGTGAGTGGTGACAAAAAATGAAAACCGCTGTTGTTGGTTCGCACTTCGGTAGTTACCTTCTTCGAGTGCGATACGAGTCAGTATATCTACCACTTCTAGCTGCAGCGGGGTGTGGACACCCTCATTTCTGTGGGCAATGTTCTGGGCGCGCTGCAAAGTATCTTTGGCAGATGTTGAATCATCAAGTTTGAGCTCGGTTTCTGCCAGTGCCATCAACGGATCAAATAGTGCTTCTGCAAAGGGTCCGTCTCGTTTCTCAATCTCGGCGATATTGAGTTCGAGATTGTCCAAATAGTCTAACAATCCGCCCGTCTCTGCGGAGCTCAGCGCAGTTTGGAAAAGGGTTAGTGCACCCATCAGCAAGGTGCACATTAATTTTCCCGAGGTGAATGATGATAAGAGCCGCATGGAAGGTCTTTTGTCATTTCCAATTTCTATCAGTTTAGTCATGTCGCTCCTACATTGACCAGCTTAGTAACCCAGATATTCCATGGATGTTTGTCGGATTGAACGCTTTAGGGGATTTCCGGGTCTAATCATTCAAATTCAGCTTCCATTCAGCACAGTGGGATAGGATAGTAATGTGACAATTCAGCGTGCCAGAGCTCTTGCCATGAAGTTCTCCATAAAGTTCCGTTTTCTTGTGATGACGTTCATTTTAGCGTTTCCCTTATTGGGTGGTGCCATGTCGGTTGAAGACGAGGTGGAGCTCGGGAAAAAGGAACATGCCAAGATTATCAGCCAGTTTGGGGTCTATAAGGACCGGGAACTGCAGGCCTATATCAATAAGGTAGGCCAGCGGGTGGCGGAGCACGCCACGCGCCCTGAAATAGGGTATGTGTTCACGATACTGGACGACGACATGATTAACGCGTTTGCACTCCCCGGTGGCTTTATCTATGTCACACGCGGAATGCTGACTCATATGAACTCTGAATCTGAACTGGCGGCAGTGCTGGGACATGAGATTGCACATGTGACAGAAAAGCATGCGCTTCAGCGTGAAAACAGAAGCAAGGGAATCAACGTGTTGAATACCCTTCTTGTGGCGGTGTCCGGCCAACGTGAGCTGTATGATCTGGGTAACATGTTTGGAGGCGTGCTGCTGTCCGGCTATAGTCGGGAATTTGAATTGGAGGCAGACGAGGTTGGAGCGACGTTCATGGCGAAAGCGGGATACTCTCCGTTAGCGATGCTCGACACGATTGAGATCCTTAAGGCCAAAGATCGAATAGAAAATGCCCAGGCGAGACTTGAGGAACGCGAGCCCAGAGTGTACCACGGTTTTCTGTCTACTCACCCGGACCACGATACCCGTTACAAAGAAGCCATTGAAGCCTCAGCGGTGCTGGTCAAGGAATATAGCGAATACATCAGAACCGATGAGTTTCTCTTGAAGTTAGACGGGCTGGCTTATGGAAGTAGCCGCCAGGTTGGCATTATTAGACGCAACGCTTTTTATCACCCCCGACTGGGTATCAAGTTCAACTTCCCGGAAACCTGGCGGTTTGAGACAAATCAGAGAGGCGCGGTCGTGGTGAGTCAGCAAGGTGATGCCAGCTTTAGTGTCTCTACCGAGCGCATGAAGCGTGGCGTGGCTCCTGAACGATACACTCGCAACGTTCTGGGTTACAACATTAGAGAAGGTCGAGAGATTACCATTGCAGGAATGCCTGCGTTTCTTGGTATCGCCGATAAAGCCGAATCTCCATATGGACCCAGGCCGACGAGGATCGCCGTTATTTTTGATACCCGAAAGGGTCTAGCCTTTGTGCTCAAAGGGTCAGGAAAATACGACCTCCGAAAGATCGCGGGTGATGGTAGCTTTATCGCGAGTATCTTTAGTTTCGATCGGATGTCTCGGGACGATTTCAAGGTTGCCAAGGCACCTGTGATACGGGTGATAAGAGCGCAGAGTGATACCACAATGGAACAGCTCGCGGCTGAGAGTCCGATTACCAACTATGCGCTCGATAAGCTAAGGGTCATGAATGGTCTTTATCCACATGGGCAGCCCGAAGTGGGGCAATCAATTAAAATCGTCTACTAGGGATTGAGCAGGCGAATAAATAGGCGAACGAATAGCGGGGGAGAAAGGCTTAGATAGATTCGGTCAGCAGTCCGATCTGACAGCGACTCTGATCTCGACCATGATCTCGACCACTAATCGGTACTTCAGTGCGTTATGTGGCTGCGAGATCAAGCAGTAACTCGTGAGACTTAATCTGGTCGGCCTCATCAATGCCCTCAATGCGCCCGCGGGCAATGAGGTAGTTGAGCCCTAACCTTTCCTGATACTCCGTGATTTTTTCGATAACCTTGGACGGCGGTCCCACAATGGCCCAATCATCTAGGTCAGTATCCTGCTCCCTGAATCGACTCGCCGCTTCTTTTGACAGTGATTCCCTTACCTGGCGTTCAAGTCGATTGTTGGAAGTGGCAAAGACCGTACGCATTACTGGTCTGGTTTCCACCTTGGCATGCCCAGCGTCGAGGACGTGCTGGCAATGGGCGTTGACGTTTGCCTCAAGACTGTCGATTGATTCCACGGGAGATGCGATGTAGGGCAAACCTAACGTGCCTGCCTGCTTGATCGCCAAGGGACCAAATGCGGCGACCCATAGCGGGGGGTGCGGCCTTTGTACCGGCAAGGGTGCCAGGAATACGTCAGTATTGTCGTGTTGGTCAATCGGGTGACCTGACCAGGCATTGATCATGATCTCGAGATTTTCGCGGAAGCGCGCGCGCTTTTCTTTGGTGGGGATGTTAAATGTTGTGAACATGGCATCCTGAAAGCCTCGACCAATGCCAAGGATGACGCGTCCGCCGGACAAGCGGTCCAGTACCGCGACCTCTTCTGCCGCGAGAATTGGGTGTCGAATCGGTAAAAGGTAGGAAGTTGATCCCAGCCGAATTCGGTTTGTTCGGCTAGCGACACTGGCCAGTAACATCAGGGGTGAAGGAATCGCCGAGGGACCGGAGAAGTGATTTTCCGGCAACCAGAATGAGTCAAACCCCAATGCTTCGGCAATTTCAGCCTGAGAAGCCAAACCCTCGGCGAGTCCTGCGGTGCCAAATTTCCAAGCGGTGACAGCAATTTTCATAACTGATGGGCCCCAATCAACCGTCGACGCTGGTGCCGAGAGCGAGTCTGGATGTGGCAGAATGCGTTTTGACTAAATTCAATTTAAAAACAAGAGAGAAAATCCTGTGAATCCTAACACGCCTGTCATTGTAGGTATTGCGCAGCTACAGCAACGAGTAGCGTCTCCCGAACTTTCGAAAGAACCCATTGAGTTGATGGTTGATGCTGTAAGGCTGGCTGCGGAAGACACCGGGCATGTCGAACTGCTGTCCGAGGTGGGTTCGGTCAGAGTTGTCCGAGGTATGTGGAAATATCACCAACCGGCGGGATATGTCGCGGAAAAAATCGGCTGCCCGAACGCTGAAAAAGTGGGCACCTGTTATGGCGGCAACATGGTGCAGAGTGCCTTGAATGCCACCGCGCTCGACATTCTGAACGGTGACCAATCGCTCGTTGTTTTAGCCGGCGCAGAGATTGGCAATAGTCAGGCGAAGGCGCGCAAAGCCGGTATCGAATTGCCGCTGACCAAGACGGTGGGAGAATACGACCGTATGATCGGTGTGGAAGAGTCCATGAGCTGTGATGCAGAAAAGAATCGGGGCATATTCCAGCCAATTCAAGTTTATCCGATGTTCGAAAATGCGCTGCGGCACCAGATGGGTCGTAGTATCGAAGACCACCAGCAGAAGGTCTCTGAACTGTGGGCGGGATTCAGCCGAGTGGCTTCAAAGAACCCCCATGCCTGGATAAAAGAAGAACAGAGCGCTGAAACGATTCGCACAAAAGGTGCCCGCAATCGAATGGTGAGCTTCCCCTACCCAAAATTGATGAACTCCAATAACGCGGTTGATATGAGCGCGGCGATCATTCTTTGTAGTGTTAAGAAAGCCCGGGAATTGGGCATTGATGAGGCTCTGTGGGTTTACCCATGGGCGGGCACCGATGCGCACGATACTTACTATCTCTCCAATCGCGACAACCTTTACAGCTCTCCTGCGATTCGGATTGCGGGTCGGCGCGTTCTGGAGTTGGCCGGCTTAACCGTGCCGGAACTGGATTTTGTTGACGTTTACAGCTGCTTTCCCTCAGCGGTGCAAGTGGCCGTCAACGAATTGGGATTGGATGCGTCCAAGCCTTTAACGGTAACGGGTGGCCTTACGTTTGGCGGCGGGCCACTCAATAATTATGTGATGCATAGCATTGCGCGAATGGTTGAAGTGTTGCGTCAGAACCCCGGAAAGAAAGGGCTGGTGACAGCGAATGGTGGTTTCCTCACGAAACACGCCTTTGGGGTCTATTCTACGCAATCACCACAGGCCGACTATCAGCATCAGGATGTTCAGACCGAGGTCGATGCCTGCCCGACAAGGGACGTCGCGCCGGAATTCGAAGGTGAAGCTACTCTTGAGTCTTATACCGTGATGTTTGATGGCGACAAAGCCGTCGTCGGCCATGCGGCCTGCTTGACGCCTGATGGTCGGCGTACCTGGGCTAATACGAGTGATCAAAACCTGATCGCTTTGATGCAAACAGAAGAATTCTGCGGTAAATCGGTTGAAATTGATTCAGCGGGCGAGTTTCGATTGCTTTCAGCATAAAAAAACAAATGTTAACGAGGTGCGTCGCCCTTGAGACTTACTCTGAGCATGTGCCTAAATTTGCCTTGATAGTCATTTAGTGGGTAATGCTGGCACGCGCGATTGTCCCAGAAAGCAAGGCTGCCAGCTTCCCAATGAAATCTACAGGAGAACTCGGGCGCTTCAATTTTGTGACACAGATAGTCCAGCAGAGGTTTGCTTTCAGCGATAGTCATGTCGCTAAAGCGGGTCGTGTGCGCTCGGTTGATGTAGAGTAATTCTCGACCCGTTTCGGGATGGGTCCTCACCACTGGGTGTTCGAAAGCCAGACGTTTTTTGGGAGATGTTCTTCTTGTTGCGGCAATCGCATTGCTATCGGCATCGTTTACAGCAGCTAATGAGCGCAACCATCGCTTAAGTCCTGGTGAGAGAGAAGAGAACACGTCGTACATATTCGTAAAGATCGTATCTCCGCCGTGCTCGGGTACCTCAACCGCATAGAGCCACGCGCCCATAGCAGGTTCACTTAAGTAGGCCGTGTCTGAATGCCAGACTCCGCCGAAGTTCAAAGTGTCTTCCGGTTTTTTGACGACTTCTATGACTTCCGGCAGATTAGGTAGGCCTTCAACGAAAGGATAGGGTATCGGTGTGCCGAAGCGAGACGCGAGCGTTCTTAAATTTGTGGGGTCAAGCGTTTGGTTGCGGAAGAAAACCACTAGATGCTCGAGCAGCGCGGCATGGATGAATGCTATGTTTGCCTCATTAAGATGATTGACATCAATCCCACTGATGACCGCTCCAATGTTGTCGGTCAGGAGCGTCAGTGTGGGCGGCGTCTTGGCTGGCTTAGTCATGTGAGGGAGTCGAACGCGGGGTTGGATTGTAATAAAAGGTCGGCTTGTAAGAAGGGGGTTAGCCCGTAGTTAAAGGTTAGCCCGTAACTAAGAGTTGGTTCGTATTGTGTCAGTGCGCGTGTTTGCAATCGTCTTCGCGGCAGCGTCGATAGTTTTGGATGTGCGCAATGGCAAGGATAACGCCGCCCAAGGACGTTACGATACGTTCACCCTTCATCCCAAACCAGTCGTGCCCGAATACCGCGGTGAATGTAAGGATCGATAATCCCACTACGCCAAAGATTAGGGTGAGCCGATCTTTATGTTGGCGACACCCAATAGTTAGAGCAACCACGCTTGCGGGGAGAATAAATACAATCATCAGCAGGTGAAACGTGCTCTCGTCCAGAACGGCGATATTCAGGATAGGAAAGAGCGTCATCACCACGGGTAGCGCCAGACAGTGAAGCATACAGATGCCCGACATCACTACTGCGGCGGTATCCAGAAGGCTGCGCTTGTCTTGTGGAGCGGGTATATTCATAGGACGGGTTTATAGCACACTTTGACCTGTATATTCTAAAAGTGGATTGAAAGTGCCCTATGTTGCTTTTTGACGTCAATCCGTTGGCTTGAGCTATGTTGGGGGTGGGATCTGGGTTGGAGACGCTGGCTGACGATCAGGATTTATCTAATCTTAATGATAGTTGCCGGATATTAACCACAACTCTGGGCGATAAGATTTTGTTTTTGAATCCCCTCCTTTATAATGAAATTCCTTTCCGCTGTCCTATACTTCTCTATGTCCAAGACCCCAATCTTTTCAAGGCTATTTGCGCGGTCTCCAATAACGCCTATTCAAACGCACATGGCAACGTGTGAACGATGCGCACTCGAATTGACGCCATTTCTTCATGCTGTCATTTCAGGGGATCGCCCCAACATTGAGAAACACTATCAACAAATTATATTACTGGAAGAAGAAGCGGATGACATAAAGAAGGACGTTCGTCTCACCTTGCCGAGAAGCCTGTTCCTGCCAGTATCAAGAAACCATCTACTAGAGATATTGCAGATTCAGGACCGAATTGCGAATGCGTCAAAGGATATTGCGGGTTTGATCATGGGCCGTGATATGAAAATTCCGGAACCGGTTCAAAGTCTGCTCATGGTTTACGTCGGGGTTAGTACGCAAGCTGTGACGCGTGCCAGAGAAGCAATGGACGAATTGAATGATCTCATTTCCACCGGATTTAATGAACGTGAAATAGATTTTATCGAGTCCATGTTGGAACAATTACATTTAGCCGAGCACGAGTCAGACTTACGTCAAGTTGAAGTGAGAAAGATACTCTTCCAGCACGAGTCAGATTACAAACCAATCGACGTAATGTTTTTTTACAAAATCATTGATCTTGTTGGTCAGTTGGCAGACGACGCTCAGACCGTTGGTAATCGTATGATGTACTTAATAGCGAATTAGGTTTTTACATGGCTGTTATAGAAGACTACGGCAGTACGCTGCTATTGCTCACTATTGTTTTTGGTTTTTTCATGGCGTGGGGCGTCGGCGCGAACGATGTCGCGAACGCGATGGGCACATCCGTTGGTGCCAAGGCCATTACAATAAAGCAGGCCATCATTATTGCGATGATATTTGAGTTTGCCGGTGCGTATCTTGCAGGCGGTGAAGTCACGGCGACCATTCGGAAAGGTATTATTGATCCGGAACTTCTTGCTGATGATCCGGAACTGCTGGTGTTCGGCATGATGTCTGCGCTTCTGGCCGCGGCTATCTGGTTGATGGTCGCGACGTTCTTTGGCTGGCCAGTTTCAACAACGCATACGATAGTGGGCGCCATCGTTGGTTTTGCCTCAGTGGGCATTTCTGTTGATGCGGTCAACTGGGGCAAGGTAGGGAACATTGTCTCTAGCTGGGTGGTCTCACCGGTCTTGGCGGGTACCATGTCCTTTGCGCTCTATATGAGTGTCAGGAAATTTGTATTTGATACGGCGGATCCATTTCGTTCGGCCAAACGCGCAGTACCTGTCTATATATTTATGGTCGGTTTTATCATCGCCATGGTAACCATGGTCAAGGGCCTTAAGCACGTCGGGCTTGACGTTAGTTTTCAGCAGGCGTTGATGTATTCAACCCTTGTTGCCAGTGTTATTTGCGCCATTGGTATTGTGGCCTTGAGTAGGATCAAGCGAGTGGTTGACTCTGCGAGCCACGATCTAGTGAACATCGAAAAGATGTTTGGTGTGCTGATGCTGTTCACAGCCTGCGCCATGGCGTTTGCCCACGGTTCTAATGATGTAGCCAACGCGATTGGTCCGCTGGCAGCGGTTAATAGCATTATTTCGTCTGGCGGAAGCGTGGTGCAGTCCGCAGCAATGCCTAAATGGATTCTACTCTTGGGTGCCGCGGGTATCGTAACCGGACTTGCGCTCTACGGTTACCGCGTGATGAAAACAATCGGTACGCACATCACCGAATTAACCCCGAGTTCCGGGTTCGCAGCTGAACTTGCTGCCGCGAGTACCGTGGTCATTGCATCAGGCTATAGTTTACCCGTAAGTACCACCCACACATTGGTGGGTGGTGTACTCGGCGTCGGATTGGCCAGAGGATTGGCGGCCCTGAATCTTCGCGTGGTAGGAACGATCTTTGTTTCCTGGCTCATAACACTGCCGGCAGGCGCGGGTCTGGCGATCATCTTCTTCTATCTCTTTAAGGCGATATTTGGTCAAGGCTAATGGGTCAGATCTAGTCGGCCCGGTCCATTAGGGCAGATCTATTAGGGAAAGCTAATCAGCTGGCTTCGATATCGACGGGTATTCCTGTCATAAAAGACTGATTACTGACTTTCTCAAACGAGCCCGGTCCGGACGGCAATAGATCATTTGCGTTGCTGCCCGAGTATTGATTCGCAATTTTCATGTCCTTACCCTGATAACCCCAGCCGTGGGTCATGGCGACAGTGCCTGGTTTTAATGTTTCATCAAGAGACACTACGGTGCTGATTTCGCCAAAGTCGTTTTTGATGCGAACCTGTGACCCATCGCCGAGATTACGCGCGCGCGCGTCTTCGGGGTGGACGTACAGAGGGTTGTTCTGCTGACTGGGCCTTTTTAGTGACGGCACATTGTGAAACCAGCTGTTCATCATGTAGTTGGTTCGCCTGGAAATCATTTTGAGTTGATCCTCAGGTTCATCCATCATTTCGTCGAAGATGTCGCCGCATTGAGCGAGTGCGTCTCCGAATGATTCAGGGAAGCAATCGACACGCCCTGATTCAGTTTGTATCACTGACTCGTAAAACTGGCCGGGGGTCACTCGCTGAAGGACCTCAGTACCGCTGTCTTTCAGCTGTTCGATGGAGAGCTTGGACTGGGCTAGCATGTGGTTAAATCTGTTAAACAATCCCAAATCGTCGATCGCGCCCTGGTAGTCGTCAATGTCACGGTTTTCGGTATCAAATCCCTGGGCTATTTCGATTTGCCTCAATATCCACCATTCGGGCCGTCGATCCGCACTGGGTGGAACGACGAAATCGGTGTACTGGATATAGGGCTCTTTTTGCATACCCAGCCCACAAATATTAATGTCTGGACGCTCGAACATATCGGTAGCGGGCAGGATGTAATCGGCATAATCTGCGGTGGCACTAGGATAGATGTCAATCACGACCACAAATTCCAGTTTCTCAAACGCTTCCCTTAACTTGGGGCCGGAGCCCATTGATAACAATGGGTTACCTGAAATTACCACCAGGCCGCGAATCGGGTTTTCTTCCGCAAGGATCATATCAGCCATGAGATTACCGGGTAGTGAACCGCGGATGCGTCGGATATCACCGAACTGCGTTGGTTCGTAGATAATTTCACCTCGCACTCGGCCCGCCTTGGCGGCAGGATAAAACCCTCTGGAATAGATATTGCCACCGGGTTTATCCAGGTTCCCGGTAACCACGCTCAACATGAACAGCAGCCAATAGGCGAGTGAGCCCTGACGGCCCATATTCACCCCGGTGGACATATAGAACGCAGCGCTCGGCGCCTTGCCAATGTCCGCCGCGAGCGCGCGTATGTCGGCCGAGCTAACCCCTGTGACCTTCGCTACTTTTTCGGCAGGGTATTGTTGGACGAATTGCCGCAATGCATCGACGTTATCTGCATGTTCGGCTAATGCAATTTCGTCTACTTGTCCGTCTTCAAACAATTGGTGGATCAGGGCAGCCATAAGATAAACGTCGGCATCAGGTTTGATCGCCACATGTTGGCCAATGCCTTTGATCGATTCGTTGTACCGAGGGTCAACAAAGCGTATATCCGCACCTCTTTTGGATGCGTTTCGTAGGGTTGCCATGGGATCAGCGATGGAAATAAAGCTCATGTGAGAGACGCGGGGGTTGGCGCCAAAAATGAGCAGGAAGTCAGTGTTATCGATGTCGGGAATCGGGTGGACTGTGCTGGAGCCAAACACAGCTTCGGACGCGGCGAACTTGTTAGCGCAGTCCTGAGTGCCGGATGAAAAGTTCCGCCGGATTTTGTTGTTGAGCAGGAATGAGGCGATGGCAGGGCCTGCCAGTGAGTTGTATGCCAGGGGATTCCCGGCGTACGAGGCGATTGCATCAGCGCCGTACTTATCGGTGATGTCTTTGAGTCTTTGGGCGATACCCGTTGCGGCATCGTCCCAGCCGATCCGGTTCGTGGTATCTCCATCTCGCTTAAGAGGGTAATTTAGCCGATCCTTGTCCTGATGTATTTCCAGGGTAGCCAGGCCCTTGTGGCAGGCAAATCCCTGACTGACCGGATGAGACTTGTCTGGTTTAACGGCGACGAGCTTATCGTTTTCTACTTCAGCAATCAGGCCGCATGAGGGTTCACAGATTCGGCAAAACGTTTTAACGGTTTTCAAGGATCAATCCTTCGGTTTCGTTTCTCATTGAGGTTAAAGCTAATCGCTGTCGTTGCTCCCGTCAATGGGCGTGCTCGACTCTATATCCCCAATGACGGACAGCACTGCAAAAACAGCTATACTCAGCCCTTTTTTAAAGGGAGTGCAACGCATGTTTACTGGAAAAGTGGTAGTGGTGACGGGCGCAGCCGGTGCATTGGGTCAGGCGGTGTTCGCACACTTTGCCTCTCAAGGCGCTTTGATGGTTGCTATAGATTACAAACAATCATTGCTGGATGACGCCTTCCCTGAACAGCCAGGGCAGCATCGATACCTTGCGGTTGATCTCACCGATCGTGCGGCATGTGAGCAGTCGATTACCGACGTCGCCTCTGATTTGGGATCTATCGATGTACTTTGTAACATCGCCGGTGGATTTATGATGGGCGAAATGGTGCACGAGACCAGTGACGCTACCTGGGATTTTCTGATGAACCTCAATACCCGTTCGATCATTAACACGGCATCTGCGGCTGTCCCTATCATGTTGGAGCAGGGTGGCGGGAAAATCGTTAACGTGGGTGCGAGGGCTGCGACTCAAGGGTTTGCTCAGATGGGACTATACACAGCTTCAAAGGCGGCGGTGATGCGTCTGACTGAAGCGATGGCCGCCGAGCTTCGTGTGAACAACATCAATGTTAACTGCATCATGCCTGGTACGATTGATACACCAAGAAATCGTGAGGATATGCCAGATGCGGACTTTGATACCTGGGTACCGACGTCCCAGTTAGCCAGTGTGGTTGGTTTTCTGGCCTCGGATGCGGCCATTGCCGTCCACGGTGCGAGCGTCCCCGTTGATGGTTTGAGCTAGGTAAACGGCTGATGATGCTGCGAGTTGACGAAGTCCTCGCAGGGTTGAAGGCAGCATATCAACAGAGGAATCGATTATGAGTGATTGGATAAAGTATGAAACTAAGGATGGGGTTTGCAGGATCACCATCAATCGTCCCGAGAAAAAGAACGCCATGGGATTCGCGATGTTGGCAGATTTCATTGCTGCGTTTACGCGCGCAGGCGAAGATGACGACGCACGGGTTGTTGTCTTGCAGGGAACGGACGGTGCTTTTTGTGCCGGAACGGATTTGTCTGACCTCTCGAGCATCCCTGGTGAGGAGCGTGGACTCCGAGGTAGTGCGGAAGAAAAAGGTAAATGGTGGCCCATCGTCGAATGCCCCAAACCTGTGATAGGTGTTATTGACGGACCGGCTGTGGGCATGGGTGCGGAGTTTGCTTCACAGTGTGATATCAGAATTGCTTCTACCCGGGCGAGGTTCGCATGGAATTTTGCTCACCGTGGTCTTGTCCCCGATACGGGAGCTGGAAGTTGGCTGCTGCCTCGGTTGGTTGGAACATCTCAGGCATTTTGGTTGCTTTACTCCGGGGAATTTATTTCCGCGAGGGAAGCGCACGATTTGAAATTTGTCTCGGCTATTTTTGAGCCGGAAGAATTGGAAGAACAAACACGGAAATTGACGGACGCGATTTTGAGAGGATCGCCATTCTCGCAAGGACATATCAAGTCGCTGGTCTATGAAGGGCTGGGTGCGAGCGTCGATGAACATATGCATCACCACACGAAGGCTCTGGCGGCTTGTTTTAAGTCCGCGGACCATAAAGAAGGGGTGGCGTCATTTCTTGAGCGTCGCCCGGCTCACTTCACAGGAAAGTAGTGCACAGGTGAGTTGCTCGCCAGTAAGAAGTTCACAGTGAAAGTATATTTGGGATATCTAGGGAAGCTCTGATTAAATGGTTTTTTTGTCAGGACAAGCGTTCCGGCAGGGGCGCACATGTTTTGGTGCAGCCCAAACGCTGTAATGGCCTGCGGGGCCCCGCCATGGTGCTCAACGTAAATAGGATTTAATCAGAGGTTATCCAGAACATGAGTGAGATCAAACCGTGGCAAAGGGAATCGAGCCGCGTGGTGGCAGAATGCCGAATTTTTTCAGTCAGTGAGTCCACGTCGATCTCGCCGAACACCGGTAATCGACATGCCTTTTATTTCATTAACTCGGCTGATTGGGTCAACATTGTACCGATGACGCCGGATGATGAAGTTGTGTTCATCCGGCAGTTTCGCCATGGGAGTCAGGCAATCTCGCTCGAGATTCCAGGCGGGATGATTGATCCTGGCGAAAAGCCTAAGGTGGCAGCTGTGCGAGAGTGTCTTGAGGAGTCAGGGTTCGAGGCAGGTATTGTGTCTTCTCTTGGCGAGCTAAATCCGAACCCAGCGATTTTTCCCAACAGACTTCACACGTTTTTGGCGAGGGACTGCCGCCAGATTGCTGAAATAGCAAACACATCAACCGAGCATACAGAAGTGGTGATGGTGCCTCTTTCGGATCTGCCCGGTTTGCTGGAGCGAGGCGAGATTGACCATGCAC
>JBLIIB010000014.1:0-28508 GCA_047634795.1 Candidatus Azotimanducaceae bacterium
AAAATAAACATGTGACCCTCACCAATCACTGGCGTGACGGGATGTGCTCTGGGTCGACCGTCGCGTCGGATGGTGGCAAGGTACGCTACCTTTCCGTCAAGACGATTCTGACCAAATGCTGCAAGTTTAACATCTTCGCGTTCGAGGACGCCCCAGTGCGCTGCTTCCATGAGACTAGACTTGTCTTAATTGAATTTAAACCATATCACGGTTGGATGAGAAAACCGATTAAGACAAACTGGACACCCGTCCACTAATCGTAATGGGTTCTTCGATGCGCACTCCTATGATCTGAGCCAGTTCCCTGAGCTCTTCACGGTAGTTCATCCATCGGTTTTGTGAAGTCTTGTAAATAGGTTGTCTGACTTGCATGAAACTGGCGGTGCTGACTTTTCGGTCAGTCTTGTGAAAGTCGATACATTCGGTTTCAAAATCAAGGCCCATAAAATCCAGCAAACGCCTTGTTTGCGATTCTTGATCCGCAACCACATCCTCGTAATTCACAGAATAGATCTTTCCGGGATAGACGGACTCCCAATGCTCCATCAATCGTCGGTAGTCATTGTAGAAACGTCCCAGCGACTTGAGATCGAAACTGTAATCCTGGCCCAATGTGAAATTCTGGAAATAACATGACAAGCAGGTATCCAACGGATCACGTACCGTGTGAATAATCCGGGCGTTAGGAAACATACCAAAAATCAGGCCCACGAACTGAAAATTGAGCGGGTGTTTATCAATGATCCGGGTAACGCTTTCATCGTTCGCTCTATTTTTCTGCCTCACCAAATACTCTTCACCCATTCGATTAAATGCAGCAGCGCTGAGCCCGGGCAAATATTTCGGGAACGGTTCCTTGATTGTTGACAATGGTCGAGCCTGATTCGAAATTTGCTTCACATCGTTCAGCTCTCCAGAGCCGAACACCTGAGAGTGGCTCGCTAGAATCTGCTCTACCAGTGATGTCCCGGAACGCGGCATACCAACAATAAAAGTAGGCACTTGTGTTTCCAGCCCTTTACCTTTGATCTCCTTCACCACAGATGGCCCGATCTCGTAAACCAATCTTTTTGCAAGCTCGTGAAAATTATCTGATGAGAAGGTTCGCTTAGCGAGTTCGTTGCCCTGCTTGAAATGTTGGAAGGCTTCCTTGTATCGCCCGATGCCATCGAAACTTATTCCCGCAGCAAAGTGGAAGTAAGATCGCATTTCTTCACTGTGTGATGATTGACTCAACTGCTCACTAAGCACAGAAAAAACGGGGTCTTCCGGACCCAACTTAATCATTTCCGCCAAACCCTGATACGCTTCGCCGTAGTCAGGCTTTAAGGAGATGGCCTCTCGGAAGTGCCGTTCAGCGTCATCAAGCCGACCCATGCGCCGATAAAATCCCGCAATATTGTGGTGGAAATGTGCCGCCTTCGGGAAAAGCTTAAGCGCGCGCTCCAATAATTCGAGCGCCTCACCATCTCTATCCTGCTCCATTCGAATCAGCCCAAGCAGATGTATAGCATCGGGTTGATCCGGATTGTCTTTCAGCACTGACGCGTAGACAACCTCAGCTTTGGAGTAATTCCTAGCCTGATGAAGTGCCATGGCCTCGCCAAGAGATTCTTTTAATGACATCGTTGAGCCGCAGCGTCTGGGTATTGCGACTGCCCGAAATGCCCCGTGTTAAATTCCTCTCGCGTTATCGTTCCGTTTCCCCAGTGAAGCGTGACCTCATAAAGACAGCCCTTTATCAGAGGCTCTGCCAAACCCATCACCATGACATGCAAGCCACCGGGTTCAAACCGAACCGTTTCCCCTGGCGGAATAGACACTGACGCGTGCTTCATTTTCATCATGCCGTCTTCCAACACTGTTCTGTGAACCATCACATGCTTGGCATGCTCAATCCCGACGCTTTTCAGATACCATGTTTTTGGACCCATATTCGTCAATTCGCCATAAATCGCACCGCTGGTGCCGCCGGGAGGGGTCGCTCTCGCCCATAAGCGCGTTTTAACTAAAGGGTTACCCTGCGCTGAGGCGACTGAACCATTAAGCCCATCAGACTTTTCAGAATCAGACCCTTCACTATCAGAGAAAACGACACAAGACAGGGAGAGCATTGCTATCAGTGGGAATACACAGACGAGCGAAAAACATTTCATTGATTTGGCATAATAAGCTAGTGAACGAACGCGAATTATACACAACCCCTCGAATCACTTCTGTCATCCGCTTATGCTTGAGACTTCTACTGACTGCACCCTAACCAACATGAATATCTACCAGCACTTCTATGATCGAACTGAAACCGCGGGCACTTTTCTCCTGTCACCGGATCGCTCAGTCATTTGCACCTATCAGCAAGCGAATTTACATAGCGCCAGATTAGCGCGACATTTGAGATCTTTGGGTGTCGCCCCCGGCGACCGGGTAATAGCGCAACTAGAAAAAACACCGGAGTGCCTTTACCTTTATTTCGCATGTCTCAGCGTGGGCGCAATCTACGTCCCATTAAATGTCGCTTATCAAGACGATGAGCTTCGTTTTTTTGTCGGTGACGCGGCGCCAACACTGGTTGTTTGCGATTCGGCACGTGAACTTTTTTTTGAATCGTTAGGCGCGCATATGGTCACCACACTATGTGCTCTCTTAGACGAAACAACGGCAGATCAAACGGCGGGCCCAGTTGTTTCAATCGAGTCCCGCGAAGACTCAGATACTGCAGTAATCCTATATACATCAGGCACAACCGGCAGACCCAAAGGGGCGATGATCACCCATGGAAATCTTATAGCCAACGGCCTGACACTTTCCGAGGCCTGGCAGTGGCGGCCTGATGACGTCATGCTGCACGCACTACCTATATTCCACATTCACGGTTTATTCGTTGCAACCCACCTTCCAGTGTTAAACGGTAGCCCCATCATTTTTTTACCGGCCTTCAATCTGGAGTTGATCTCTGAGTTGTTACCCCATGCCACCGTCTACATGGGTGTACCCACACACTACACCCGACTTATTTCCAGCCGACGCCTTTCAAAGGATCGATGCGTCAACATGCGGCTCTTTACCTCTGGTTCTGCGCCATTGCTTGAATCAACGTTTAATGAATTTGCCGATCTGACAGGACATCGCATCGTGGAACGATACGGAATGACGGAAACAGGTATGAACACCAGCAATCCTTTGATTGGTCAACGAAAACCCGGCACCGTTGGTCCCACGCTGCCGGGCGTTCAGGCAAGAATCGTCAATGACAAGGGCGAGAGCGTCGAGCCGCTCACACCGGGCGCTCTTGAAGTGAAAGGCGATAATGTATTTGCCGGTTACTGGCTGCTCCCGGATAAAACGCAAGAAGAGTTCACGGTGGACGGCTTCTTCAAAACCGGCGACGTGGCACAAATTGATGAAGATGGATATGTGGCCATTGTGGGTCGCGATAAAGACATGATCATCTCGGGCGGCCTGAACATTTATCCAAAAGAAATTGAAACGTTTATCGACAAGATCCCGGGCGTTCTGGAATGTGCTGTTATCGGCTTGCCTCACAGCGACTTCGGCGAAGGGGTGTGCGCCGTAGTGGTCCGATCAGGCGATGTCGACATCACTGAGTCTGACATCATCCATCACGTCAAATCACAGATGGCCAACTTTAAGGTGCCGAAGTGGGTCAAATTCAAATCGGAATTGCCACGAAACACGATGGGGAAGGTTCAAAAAAATATGCTCCGAGAGACCTATCAAACAAACTGATCACAGGCCTGAGCTTCAAAGCGCTATGAGCTGAAAGAGAGACGCGCTAAACTAAGACTTTAAGACTGCGTCACTTTCCCATGCTTCGAATCGGCGTACTGGCATCCCATCAGGGGACCAATTTTCAGGCCATCGCACAAGCCTGTAACAGCGGTCAACTCAACGCAAAGGTCCAGCTTCTTATCTGCAACAACTCCCGCGCAAAGGTCTTCGAAAGAGCAGCCCAGTTTGGGATTAACGCCATTCGCCAATCCTCCACGACCCATTCAGACCCTGCCGCATTAGACCAGGCAATGGCAAGCGCACTTTCAGATCACGAGATCGATCTTGTCGTACTTGCGGGATATATGAAAAAACTGGGAGACGTGGTGTTGTCCGATTACGAGGGCCGCATAATCAATGTCCATCCATCGCTACTACCCCGATTTGGGGGCGCCGGCTTTTACGGACGGTCAGTCCACGAGGCCGTACTGAAAGCAGGTGATACCGAAACGGGTGCCACAGTGCATCTGGTAGACGCGCAGTATGATACAGGCCGCATTCTACTGCAGGAACGTATCACCGTTGCTAAGGATGATACCGCAGATTCACTTGCCGCTCGCCTGCACCCAATTGAACACCAGTTACTGATTCGCGCTATCGATCAGTTTTGCAAAGCAAAAACAGGAATTGCCCCATGACCCGAGCCTCCCGCAAAGCAACAAACTCTCGCGCTCCAATTGCGCTCATGGCCTGTGATTCAGGCAAGGTCTTTGCTGAAAGTGTTGCCCAACATATGGGACACGAACTGGTACCCAGCACTGAAACCTGGTTTGCCTGCGGTGAAGGGAAATATGAGATTAGCGCAAATATTCGTGGACACGACGTCTACATTTTTCAATCCGCAGCAGGCCCGCAGGACGACCTCAGCATTTACGACCGATTTGTCATGCTGCTCCACGCCGTCGAAGCCGCCGCGCTGTCAGATGCCCAGTACATTACGGCTGTCATTCCATATTATCCCGGCGCACGCCAAGACAAACGAAAGGGCCGCACCCGCGAAGGGATTAGCGCTGGTCTTTTCGCAAGACTAATGCAGAGTGCCGGCGTCAACCGCGTCATGACGCTTGAAATCCACAACGACTCCATCGCCGGAATGTTCAATCCATCCATGGCGCATCTAGAGAACGTTTTCCTTACGCGCCAACTCGTTGGCTGGCTAAAAAGTGAGAATCTGACAGGCGATGTCGTCGTCTCCCCTGACGTTGGCTATTTGGAGCGCGCCAGGGCTTACGCTGAAGAACTGTCAGCAGACCTTGCTGCATTGTCAAAGGAACGTGACTATTCACAACCCAATCAGGTCTTTCGCTCAACCCTGATTGGTGAAGTTGCCGGCAGAGATGTGCTGCTTGTAGATGACATTATTGATACAGCAGGCTCCGTCGTTTCAGCCATCGATGAGCTTAAGGATCAGGGCGCTCAGAACATCAATGTGGCGTGCGTACACCCATTGATGAACGGCGAGGCATGGGAGCGAATGAACGCCGTCAGCCTCCGGGCCAAATCGGAAGGCTGGACCTTCAATATGGTAGGAACTAACGTCATCAACCACGAAAACACGCCAGACTGGTACCACACCTTTAGAGTCGAAAAACTTATTGGCCAGGTGCTGGAGAAGATCAATTCGAGAGGGAGTGTAACCGGCGTCCAGAACCAGACTCCCTGATAACCCTTCCATTCTTTTAGCGAAGGGGCTGGCGAGCACGATAACTTGACATGTCGGCGCGATGAACTATCCTTCTTCGCAATGACAGACTCCCGCCACACCATTAACATCATAATCGACATTATTCGGCAGCGAACGGTGGGTTGATGCGTGAACAACATCAAAAAACCCGCCCACGGCGGGTTTTTTTTTGGCTGAGAAAGCTGCAAGGGAACTCCAGATAAACAACAAAACCCATGAGAGATGGAAGCACAATGATGAATCCTAAAACTAACCCGACCAGCGATACATTCAGTTTCGTAGACGCTGAGCACGAGGTGTTGGAATTCTGGGAGTCCGAGAAAATCTTCCAACAGTCATTGAAACAAACCGAGAACAACGCGCCTTACATTTTTTATGATGGCCCTCCTTTTGCCACCGGGCTACCCCACCATGGACATCTTGTTGGCTCAATACTGAAAGACGCAGTCCCGCGCTACTTCACGATGAAAGGCAGATATGTCCAGCGAAGATTTGGCTGGGATTGCCATGGGCTTCCGATTGAGCACGAGATCGACAAGGCCCTGGGTATGTCATCGGCCGAAGCTGTCGAAAAGTTAGGACTAAAAGGCTACAACGATGAATGCCGCGGCATTGTGCAGCGGTTCACGTCCGAGTGGGAAAAGACCATTGGTCGTATCGGTCGATGGGTCGATTTTGACAACGATTACAAGACGATGGACCCCTGGTACATGGAGTCTGTCTGGTGGGTCGTCAAGCAGCTCTGGGAAAAAGATCTGATCTACCGCGGTGAGAAAGTTGTCCCATTTTCGACAGAACTTGGCACCATCTTATCGAATTTTGAAGCCGGCTCTAACTACAAGGATGTGCAGGACCCCGCGGTGACTGTGCTGTTTAAGCTTAAAGGAGAAGAGCGGTTTATCGCCGCTTGGACAACCACACCCTGGACCCTGCCATCTAACCTAAGCCTTTGTGTTGGCGATGACATCACTTACGTTGACGTCCGCGATCTGGATTCTGGCAAGGTCATTGTCGTTGCCAAAGAAAGACTCGAATCCATTCAGAAGACCAAGAATTTGGAAGTACTCGGCGAATTTGAAGGCCGTGATCTTGTCGGTGCCCATTACGAACCACTTTTCCCTTACTTCGCGTCACTCGCATCAGAAGGCGCGTTTACGGTCCTGAGCGACGATTATGTCACCACTGATAGCGGCACCGGCATCGTGCACCAGGCACCCGCATTTGGTGAGGATGACTTCAGAGTGCTTAAAGCCGCAGGGATCACCGCCGCACCGTGCCCGATCGATATGGCGGGTCGCTTTACTGACGAAATCACAGACTTTGCCGGCCTACATGTGAAGGAAGCAGACAAGCAAATCATCCGACATATGAAAGAGAACGGAAGCCTCTATGTGCAGGATGTCATCATGCACAGCTATCCATTCTGCCCAAGAAGCGATACGCCAATCATCTATCGCACTATTGATTCGTGGTACGTCAAAGTGCAACAAATGCGCACTGAATTACAGGCATCCAATCAACAAATCAACTGGGTGCCAGAACACATCAAAGACGGTCGCATGGGTAATTGGCTTGGAGGCGCCATCGACTGGGCCATTTCCCGAAATCGTTATTGGGGAACACCCCTACCTATCTGGATCAATGACGAAACAGGCAACCAACACTGTGTTGGATCCGTTGAAGAACTCGCCAATCTCACTGGCGTCACCCTTGATGATCTACACCGGGAAAATGTTGATCCACTGACATTCACAAAAGACGGAGAACCCGGCACCTATCGGCGAATCGAGGAAGTGCTGGATTGCTGGTTCGAATCAGGTTCTATGCCTTACGCTCAGCTCCATTACCCGTTCGAGAACGCCGAGATGTTCGAACAGGGGTTTCCAGCAGAATTTATCGCTGAAGGTCTTGATCAGACGCGTGGCTGGTTTTACACCTTGATCGTTCTAGGCACGGCACTGTTCGGGAAAAACCCCTTCAAGAACGTTATTGTGAACGGGATAGTGATGGCAGAAGACGGCAAAAAAATGTCAAAAAGCCTGCGTAACTACTCACCGCCCGACGACCTTATGGAAACCTATGGCGCGGACGCGCTGAGGCTGTACCTCATTAATTCAGGACTGGTAAAAGCCGAGGAACAACGATTTACCGACGACGGCGTTAAGGACATGGTACGCCGAGCGCTACTGCCCTGGCTGAACGCTTTCAAATTTCTGCACACCTACGCCACCATCGATGACTGGAAACCCAATCCTGCGATAGGTGAGTCTCCTAATATTATGGACCAGTGGATTCTATCTCGGCTGGAAAGTCTGAAAGCGAACATCGAAGAAGAAATGAATGGCTACCGCCTGTACAACGTAGTGCCTGCGCTGTTCGATTTTATCGAAGACCTCACCAACTGGTACATACGCTTGAATCGCTCACGATTCTGGGCTGAAGGTGCCTCAGAAGACAAGCTACATGCCTATCAGACACTCTATGACGTTCTATTTGAGCTCAGCCTGTCGATGGCCCCTTTTGCCCCGTTTCTCTCAGAGAGACTGTACAAAGAGCTGAGTGCTTTTTCTGATGAATCGCTGCCTACATCGGTGCACCTGTGCCGGTATCCGGAATCAAGAGCCGAGCGTATCAAACCCCTTCTGGAACAAGCCGTGACACGCATGCAACACATCATTTTGTTGGGTCGCCAGAAACGAAACCAGGAAAAAGTGAAAACCAAATTTCCCGTCGCCAACCTCACTGTCGTCCACCGCGATGCCACATTACTGGATGAAATCGCGCGCCTCGAGGATTACCTCAGGGACGAACTGAACGCAAAAACAGTTTCTTACTCGACGGAGGAACAACAGTTCATCAATCTCTACGCGAAGCCAAATTCACCTGTACTGGGAAAGAGATTCGGGAAACAGTTCAAGACGATCAAACAAAAGATCGAAGCACTTCCCAGCAACAGCATTGAAAAGTTTCAGGAGACGGGTGAAATCACTCTCGACGACGAGATATTCAAAGATGATGACATTCTCGTTTTCCGCGAGGCACTCGATGGCACCAATGCCGTATCGGATCGCTATATCTCAATCGATATGGATTGCACGCTAAACGAAACCTTGATTCGCGAAGGTCTGGCTAGGGAAATTATCAACCGAATTCAGAAATCCAGAAAGGATCTCGGGTTCAATGTGAGTGACAGGATCACCATTTCTGTTCAGGCCAGTGAGAAGTTGCTGAACGCTATCTCTATTCATGCGGATTACATCAAAAAAGAGACACTGACTAACAGCATCAGCATCATCGATACGCCGCAGGACATCGATTTTGATATTGATGGTGAGATGCTGACATTGATGCTGGAAGTTGTCAGCTAAAGTCACTATTGCAGCGCAGTCAGCACATTAGATGGTGTCTGACTGCGTTTCCCGAAGTACATTACCGACCTGCTCAACAAGTTCATCGACGCCGAACGGCTTCTTGAGAAAAAAGACGGCCGGGTCACGATCATTATCACTCAACACCTGCTCTTGCCGATAACCACTAATCAACAAAACAGGCACTGTGATGCCACTCCCTCTAATTTGCTTATACACATCCGAACCAGACAGTTTTGGCATCAAACAGTCCAGAATAATCAGATCGTACTGTGAACCGTGAGTCTTCAATCGATTCACCGCCTCTCTGCCATCTTCTACTTCATCAATGCTGTAGAGATCATCACCCAGCACCGACGAAATCAGACTCCTGCTGCGCTTGTTATCATCTGCGACCAGAATGCGCCCCTTGAACTTCACCCCGACAGCACGTGAACCGGGGGCAATTTCAGGATGAAGGTCTCCACGATCATGATAGATCACTATCGGCAGATAAACCGTCAGAGTTGAACCAACATCCTCTACTGACGTCACACACACGAAGCCTTTATGCGCCTCACAATACCCGTAAGGGAAGACAATCCAAGGCCGCGGCTCTGGTTTTTGTCCGAATAAAAAGGGTCGAATATTTTCTCAAGTTGATCCGCGCTCATACCGACCCCCGTATCGCTGACTTCGATAAAAATAAACGCACCGGGCTCCTGCGTCTCTGCAAAAAAAGCAGTTGCCATCAATCGGCTATCGACGTCTGACAAGCCTTTTCGAATCTCGACCGCACCGGACTGTGCTTCAGTGGTGTCAACCGCTTTGGCCACTAGATTCATGACCACCTGACCTGGTTGAACCGTATCTCCTCTCACCATGGGTAAACCTGCACCCAGCTTCTGTGTTAAGTGAAAATATCCGGGTACAAACGAGGTAATTAATCCTGCCTTGTTCTCTACGATTCGGGAAACATCAACCGACTGAAACTCAATGCCACCTTTCCCGCGTAAGCCAACATTTGCGACGTTAAGTCCACTGCCTTCCGTGCACCGGACATCACCATATAAAGGTCTTTCCTCACGGGTGAATCGGCTTCGAGGTCGCGCGCCGCAAGGCTGGTATATCCCAGAATGCTCGTCAGCGAATTGTTACAGTCATGGTCAATACCGCCAGCTAGTACCCCAGGCTTTCGTGTTTTTGAGACTGCGAATACCGTAGCTCAAGCCGCCTGGTATGTTGAGCGAAACACACAGCAGTTTCGTCCCGCTCAGACAGTGCGCTCACGCTCCACCCGGCCGCGAACAGCATTAGCGTGACCGACGTCATCAACATCACAGCAAGGTCGAGATAAATCGCGAAATCAAAAAACGAACTATTCTCAAGCGTAAAAGGCAACAACAGCGCTAGCAATATGTGACAGACAATCAAACCCGTCATGGCGAGTGAGGGCACAAGCGCACCTTCCCTGAGCAATAACGCCGAACTAACGAGAAGAAACAGACACTGAGGCACTGTAATCAACAGAATCGAAAATTCGACGGCCATTGCCGAGAACATCAAAATCGACATCAATAACAGCGGAAAAACGGTACGAGCCAAAGCAGTCTGCTGACTCTCTTGTTCATGAACTGCCACATGACAAAAACCCAACAAATCGAGGCAAATTGTTTCAGCAGAATCCCGGCCAACAGCCACGGCGTTAATAGCCACTCTGTTAACAGCCACGGCGTTAATAGCCACTCTGTTAACAGCCACGGCGTTGACAAACCTGATTCGTGAGATTCAAGCATAAGGGGCAATGACAGTATCAGGGTCGCGAGAAAATCGATGGCAATGGCCATAGCCCCAAGCCGAAGAGAGTCTTCCCGCTATTTTGGAGTGAGACATGAAAATGAAGCAGGCATATCATCATGAACGGGACAAAAATACCTGCCAATATTGTCATGAGTGTTAGCCCGGTCAATCCAAGCGGCATGGTTGATTCCTTTCAGCGTAGCCGTTGTGACATAGTGTCTCTTTCCGCGTACGAAGGCACACGAGGCAGAGCGATGGACGATATCAAAACCCTAACCTTGAAGCAGATGTCCGAAGGGATTCGAAACAAACAATTCACCTCAAAACAACTCACCGTGGCCTTTCTGGATCGAATAGAAGCAGTGAACCCCGCTACCAATGCCGTCATTAATTTGGCGGCAGAACAGGCCCTGAAATACTCGGAACGTGCCGATTTCGCCCTGGCGGGCGGAGAAACACCGGGGAAGCTCTTCGGTATTCCAATGACCATCAAAGATTCTCTGGACACCTTTGATCTGGTTTCAACCTGGGGCACTTTGGGCCGCGCCGCTTTTCGCCCCGGCAGCGACGCAACTTGCGTAAAACGCCTTCGGGACGAGGGGGCTATCCTCATGGGTAAAACCAATACGCCAGAATTTACCCTGTCGTTCAAGACTGACAACCTGCTTTTCGGGAAAACTCGAAACCCATTTGATCTATCGCGTACACCCGGCGGAAGCAGCGGCGGTGCAGCGGCAGCGCTTGCCTGCGACATGACCCCCTTTGATGTCGGCACAGATACGGGCGGAAGTATCAGACTACCCGCTCACTTTTCGGGCGTTTGCGGCATAAAGCCCACGACCGGACGGATACCTTGCACCGGCAATGCACTCCCTACCAGTGGAATACTCGCACCATTATCACAACCCGGCCCTATGGCACGGTCAGTCGAAGATCTCATCTATTTACTGGATATCATGCAAGGGCCCGACAACATTGATCCACACGCCGTAAGCGCAGAAAACAGAGACCCTTACAAAATTGACGTAGATCAACTCCGAATTGGGTTTCACAGTGACAATGGCATCAAGACACCAGAACCTGACATCCAAGCTACCATTCATCGAGTTATCGATCTTTTAAAGGATCAAAACCATCACGTAACCGACGTCAGACCCATAGGCCTCGAGATGGCCGACTTCCTATATAGCCGCTTGTTTGCAGCGGACAACGCCGACATGGCGGCCATGTTGCTGGAAGACTGCGGCACATCAACGCCATCGCCGGTCGTAGCCTCGATTATCAAAAGCAGGACACCGGACTCAAGTGCCCAGGAATTTTCCAGAGTAGTACACCTCTGGCACAACTATCAGAGCACCATGCTCGCCTACTTCAATGACTTTGATATCCTCATCACACCTGTGAATGCGAGTTGTGCTATTAAGCACGACGAACCCGAAGATTTTGCAGCCTTTAGTTATACCTCAGCCTACAATCTCACGGGCTGGCCCGGCGTAGTTATACCAGCGGGCACCAATAAAGATGGGCTACCCATTGGCATTCAGATCCTGGCGCGGCCATTTCGTGAAGATCATTGCCTGGCCCTGGCTCACTATTTGGAAGCCCGTCTCGGGACATTCCCTAAGCCATTGCGAGACCAGCATTAATTACTTTGATTAAAGCGAAGGTGAACGAGAGCATCCAATCAGGTGTTCGAGATGTATAATAAGCCGCTCAACTTCAAACATTCTCGTAATATCGCTCGGCGCTGGCGAGCCAGTGGGCTGTTCAGCTATGCTACGCCTCATTTACCAGCCGCCGGGAATGGAAGACTTACTATGAAAGCCCAAGCAAAACTACTCTCCTGCAATACCATGCATGCAGCTCTTGCATTCTTTGATCGTCTAAAAAGCTACGGAGTCGCTGCGATTGTTTTTGGAACCCTTGCAATGGGACAGGCCAACGCAGCGACACTGGAAGAAATCTACAATCTCGCGGTTGAAAAGGATCCGCAGCTGGGCGCTGCTGAGGCTGTATTTCTTTCACGCAACGAAGTTGTAGCACAGAGTAGAGCCGGATTATTACCAAATCTGACCCTGGTTGGCTCGACCGCCGATAATCGGCAGAGCTTTCCGATTTCCCAACCCGTGCCGACCCAAAATTTCAACACTCATAACTGGACCGCCGTTCTCAACCAGCCGATATTCCGGCTCGACAGTTGGTATCAGTTCCGTCAATCAAAAGATGTGCAGGCAGAAGCCGTTGCGAATTTCGCCACCGAGCAACAGGCCCTGTTGGTTCGCGTCGCTGAAAGTTACTTTGCCATCCTTGAAGCACACGCAGCGCTCTCTTCGTCGAACGCGGAACGCAGTGCAGTAAAAAGACAACTCGAGCAGGTACAGCAACGATTTGATGTGGGCCTTGTTGCCATAACCGACGTATTGGAATCTCAAGCGGCATTCGACTCTTCCACAGTGAATGTGATCGAGGCTGAAGGCGCACAAGTTACCAGCTTTGAACCGCTGCTCAGGCTAACGGGCAACATCTACCAGCAGGTCAACGGCTTGTCCGCAGAATTCCCCGTGAAAAACCCTGAACCCCAGAGCGAAGATGCCTGGGTCGCCACAGCCCTCCAGAATAATTATTCCCTCGTTGCTGCAAAAGAACGACTCAAGTCCGCTGAGAAGGGGTTGAAACTCTCAAAATCTGGCCACTATCCGACCATCGATGCTCAGGTCACTTACTCCCACAATGTCTCTGGCGGCCTGAGTTTCTTGGGAAATAAAATCAACCAGCGATCAGCATCGCTCAACTTAAACGTTCCTGTTTATCAAGGTGGTGGAGTACGTTCTCGCGTCAAACAGGCCGGCTATGATCTAGAAGCGGCACAACAGAACGTAGATCTGATTCAGCGACAGGTCGTTGAATCAACCAGAAACCTTTTTACGGCGATCATTACAGATGTCGCACGAGTTCGCGCAAGACTCCGTGGGATCGAATCCAGCCAAAGCGCTCTGGACGCAACAGAAACAGGCTACGAGGTAGGGACACGGAACATCGTTGACGTGTTGAATGCTCAGCGCAATCTCTATCTGTCGCAGTTTCAGTATGCGAGTGCCCGATATCGGTACGTGCTGGATACGCTCAGATTGAAGCAGGCTGTCGGCACGCTGAACCCGGAAGATCTCTATGAGCTCAACCGATTCATCGACAACAGCCTTGTTATCGATAGAACAACTCCAACGACACGATAGCTTCGGGCGCTCTTCAATGAAGAAAGCACTATCCTCCATCACGCTCGTTATTGCGATTGCCGCTGGTATTCTAGTATTTGGGATTGATGAAGATTCAAGCGCTGCTGCAGCCGCCGACTCACCGGGGAACGGTTTGGACGCAGGCGTGTCAGAGACACCCCTTTTCAACGACGATGACAACGTCTTCTTCACCGATGACGAGAAAAACACTATCGCCGTCTTTGAAAGCACAAGCCCGAGCGTTGTTTTTGTCAACAGCAGACAACTCAAACGCCAACGATTTTCTATGAACGTCATGGAAATTCCCCGCGGTAGCGGCACGGGATTCATATGGCACGAAAGCGGACTTATTGTCACCAATTTCCATGTTGTCTACGGCGCGAGCCGGATCATCATCACATTGCAGTCTAACAAGAGTTATGAGGCCACAGTGGTAGGAAGCGCGCCGGAGAAAGACCTCGCTCTCCTCAGGATTGACGCACCCAATGAAACACTAAACCCAATTCCCTTAGGTAATTCTGCTTCACTGTCGGTAGGCCGGAAGGTACTGGCGATCGGAAACCCTTTCGCTCTCGACACTTCTCTTACGGTCGGCGTAGTCAGTGCACTAGGGCGAGAAATCAAATCGATCACCAATAGAACAATCAAAAACGTCATTCAAACCGATGCCGCCATCAATCCCGGCAATTCCGGCGGCCCTCTGCTGGACTCAATGGGACGCCTGATTGGCGTGAACACTGCCATCTATTCGCCATCTGGCGCGAGTGCAGGTATTGGCTTTGCGATTCCAGTGAATACGGTGAAACTCATCGTTCCGCAGCTACTTGAGCATGGCAGACTTATACGCCCTGTGATCGGGATCGAAACGCTCACGGACTATTGGACCAAACGACTCAGGGTTAAGGGAATCGCCATTCTTTCCGTCAAGGAAGGATTGCCGGCGGACCTTGCCGGGATGATTGGCGTGCGTGAAGACAGAAAAGGCAACATTCATCTCGGTGACGTGATCATTGCAATAAACGGCGAGACCGTAACCAATGAAGATTCGCTTCTCTCGCAACTCGAGCGGTTCAAACCGGGTAATACCATTGAAGTGACCACCCTAAGGGATGAGAAGATTCACAACTATGACGTCACTCTGATAGCACCGGAGGGCTAATGTTCCTTAATGAATTAAACAACGAGCAAAAAGAGGCCTTTATCTGCCTCGCCCACAATATTGTGGTCTCTGATGGCGAATTGAGCCCGGGAGAACAGCACATGATGGAAGCACTTCGCCGAGAGATTGGGCTGCGTAATGACTTCGAACCCCACTACATTCCAGTGGCAGGCATCAGTAAAATTTTTGATACCCGCACCTCAAGAGTCGCGACAGTTATTGCACTCGTGCGACTCAGCTACGCCGATGGTGCCTTCGAAATTGAAGAACAATTCCTGATCGAAGAGGTTTGCTCGGCATTCGAGTTTTCTGAAAAGGAATTTAACTTGGTCGACAATTGGGTTCGCCGACTGATTTCTCTGCAAAAAGAAGCCACCTCTTTTATGGCGCTCTAAGTTATTCCCCTCTGAATTATCACCCTCTGATTTATGGCTCTCTAATTTATGGCACTCTACTTCAGGCGCCATCCAACCTCCTGCTCTACCGAAAAAACTCTAAATTCCTACCAACACGGACCCGTGAGACCTCCTATTCAGCGGGAAAACCAGCGTACTAGTCATAATTGCCAGCAATTCTATTGACTCCTGATCGGGCGCCGATAACCTTGCCCGCATGAATCTCAGCATTAAACAATCGACGATTGCCATACTCTGGCTGCTCACTGCACTCAGCCTGTTGAGCGCCTACAAAGCACATGGAGAAGCCGTTTCGTCGACAGGGGCATTCGATGCGATCACGGAGCGAATCACACCCGTCAAAGTTGCGGACGGCGATCCGTCGGGCGGCGATCCGTCGGGCGGCGAACCGCTGGGCGACACATCGGCGGGCGACACTCCCTCGGTCGGCAACTCCTTGGGTGATAACTCTAAAGATGGCAAAACGGGTCCAGAAAAAGGCGAGCGACTGATTGCCAAGATACCCAAAGATTGGGTGCGCATTTATCAGATAAACACCGAAACAACACGTTTGTCCGACTTTGTCCCGAGCGAACAAAATGCTGCGAACTGGACCCTCAAATTATCATTTGAGGCCTACAATGCAAAAACGCTAGCCATTGATCCCATTGAGCTTCTGCTGTCAGAGGTGACCGCAGACGAGGTTAAGTGCAATTTTGTGCAGCACTTCAACATATTCTCAGGCTACGAGAACAATTACGAAACGTCTGTTCGCCTGTTCCTCTGCGGGGAAAATGAATTTGCCAACAAAGGCGAAATCAAACTCGCCAAGGCCATTCGGGGAAACGAGTTTATTTACTCCATTCGCTTAACAAAACGAATCCCGCCCTTTGGTCTCGGCCAGGAGACATTCAGCGACGATGAAATGGCAAAGTGGTCGGGCTATCTGAATCTCATCAAGCTTTGCGACGACGACCCTGCGCATCTGTGTTCCCCACAAGTCAGGGCTTCCCCTCAATTAGACTCCACCTCTAGCGACTAAAGCCCCCAATGCCTGCCTACTAGCCCTAAGCGACAGGGGCCCGGAGCTCACATGATTTTAAGCAGATGACCCTACTCAGGATTGAGCGCCACGGGTAAAACAAAACCATGGATCTCGCCAGACTACTGACTTTCAACTTTTCCCCTGGAATCTGTGTGCTGTGCCTTTCGCTCACGGGACATCGGGCGGACATCTGCAAGCCATGCATTGATGACTTGCCCTGGCTAGTAAACCCCTGCGCCTACTGTGCACTTCCTATGGAGACAGTTGTCAATGAAGCCCGGCCGCAACCCCTGTGCCAGCGTTGCCATTCAAAAAAACCGCCGTTTAGCGCCATACTGGCAGGTTTCGAGTACCGCTTTCCGATTGATCATCTGATCCATGCCTTCAAAGACCACAACAACTTTGCCGCCGGGCATTTGCTCACGCAACTGGCACTGGTAAGAATCATCTCACAGCTACCAACCATCGAAGGTAACGAGATCATTGTTCCCGTACCCACACACTGGAAAACCCGAAGACGCAGAGGATTTAATCAATCCGAGTTTATTGCGGGTCACCTCGCGCGACTTCTCAGGTTGGAGTTAAAACAGCCCCTGGTTCAGAGACGCGCAACCAGTCCTCAAAAACGACTATCGAAGCGAGAACGACACACCAATCTGCGGCACGCCTTTAGCGCCGAAGCCCCGTTACGTCATCGGATACTTCTGGTCGACGATGTGGTGACCACCGGCGCGACAGCAGACACCATTACAACCCTGCTCATCGACTCAGGCGCTGAGGACGTGATCGTGCTTGCGCTGGCGAGAACACCATCTGCAGCCGGGATGCCGGTGTGATAAAGTCGCTTCTTTTTCTAACATGCAGCTTATGGATTGGGAACTGGCAGATATAGGAAGAGATTTCACCTCAGGAATCGAGCCGCCGGACAAAAGTGATCGCAGCCACCACATAGTCATCTCGGATGGAGAGGTTCTGGGCGTTGACGGCCAAAACCCTTGGCGGCCACTGACCGGTGACGAATGGCAATGGTGCGGACTCGAAGCCATTGCGAGCCACTATCTAGGTGACCTCAGCGGCGCACCTGTTTTCGCACAGGAAGTAGATCCAGATGCCGACGAACCCCAGGGATACGGTTTTGAGTCTCTCTGGTCATTTTTATCCAGCGTCGATATGAACGTCTTCTACCTCATTGGACGGGCAAAACAAATTGTCGACTGGCACCAGCATCATCAATATTGCGGCGCCTGCGGCCAGGAAACGTCCACCACTCCAGCGGACCGCTCAAGAAAATGCAATGCCTGTAACATTCCTTTTTATCCGCGCCTTTCGCCTTCGATCATTGTGCTGATCTACAGAGGTGAAGACATCCTGTTAGCCAAAAGCGCGCACGCACGCGGCAATTTCTACAGCACGTTGGCAGGATTTATAGAACCCGGCGAGTCCATCGAAGAGACAGTGCACCGTGAGGTCTTCGAGGAAGTGGGTCTCAAGATCAAAAATCTCGAATATTTCAGCAGTCAATCCTGGCCGTTCCCCAACTCATTGATGCTGGGATTCCAGGCCGAGTATGACAGCGGCGATATCGTCCTTCAGGAAGAAGAGATTGCTGATGCCCAGTGGTTCCACTACAAAGACTTGCCCCACAAACCGGCAATGATGTCGATCTCAGGTTGGTTGATCAATGATTTTGTCCAGCGTCTCGATCAAAATCGCTAATTGGGTTTTGACGGCACTGCTATGCAGTGCCGTTAGCCTTTGTCACGCGTCAAAACCCGATAAGCTCAACATTGCTGTCGCCGCCAATTTCAAACCAACGCTGGAAATCATCATAGAGCGCTACCAGATCCATCATGATATTGAGATCAATCTCATCAATGGATCAACCGGCGCCCTTTTTGCACAAATCATGCATCAAGCGCCTTTCCATATATTTTTCGCAGCCGATGCTGACAGACCTCTAGCACTGGAACAGGCAAAAAAAACCAGGACCCGCCAAGTTTATGCCTATGGGCGTCTGGTGCTATTCGCCCCTAATCGCGACAAAGTCAATGCTGACCAGCTAAAAGGTGCCGATCGTATTGCTATCGCCAACCCTAGACACGCACCCTATGGCAGAGCGGCGATTGAAGTACTGGCTCACTATCAAATGCCCGGAATCAAAAAAATTTACGGATCAAACGTGGCCCAAGCATTCGTCTTTGTGAAGACTGGCAATGTCGAATGGGGAATGGTTGCACTATCCCAGGTTCTAATCGATCAACAAGCAGAAGAACGTTACATGATCATCCCGACGCGCTTACATCAGCCCATCGAGCAGCAACTGGTTGTGATCAAGGACGCCCCGGCCAGTGCTGATGATTTTGTCGCCTTTCTCGCCACGGCTAACATCCGCGCCTTCATACAGAATTCGGGTTACCTGATTCCGGCGGCACTCGAGTGATGGATCAGGATCTGGTCTCACTGTGGATCACGCTAAAGCTGGCTGGAATCACAACATTGGTATTGATTATTCTGGGTACGCCACTCGCATGGTGGCTTTCCCAAAGCAGATCTGTCTTCAGGTCTCTGATAGAACCCTTGGTCGCACTCCCCATCGTGTTGCCTCCCACTGTTCTCGGCTTCTATCTGCTGATCGCATTTTCACCTACAAGTCTGCCTGGTGAACTCTGGCAAACAGCAACCGGGTCAACGCTGGCTTTCTCGTTCAGCGGACTTGTGGTGGGTTCCGTGATCTACTCACTGCCTTTTTATGTGCAGCCGCTGCAGGTGGCGTTTGGAAACTTGCAGAGAGAGCATCTCGAAGCCGCGGCAACCATGGGTGCAAATGCGGTCGACCGCTTTATATCGATCATTCTGCCGCTGTGCCGCAGGGGTTTTACCATCGCAATCTGTCTCTCGTTCGCTCACACCGTGGGCGAGTTCGGCATCGTATTGATGATCGGTGGCAACTTGCCCGATGAAACCCGTGTTCTATCCATCGCGCTCTTCGACCACGTTGAATCTCTGGATTACGATCGCGCGCACATCCTGGCAGGAGGCATGCTTGTCTTTTCGTTCGTGACGTTGTTCTTCCTCTACAGCATTGATCGCGGATGGCAGTCCAGCGGATTTCACAAGACATGAGTCTTGAACTCATCGCCAGCTTTGCGCGGGATGATTTTGATATCGCCATCAACACGTCCATTCCGACTGATCGCGTCTCCGCATTGTTCGGACCCTCTGGCGCAGGGAAATCGACAATTCTAAGACTAATAGCAGGACTGGATCGATATGAAGGTGCGACCGTACGCTTCAACAGTCAGACGTGGCAGGATGAACAAACTTTCGTCCCCCCTCATCATCGGCAAATCGGTTATGTCTTTCAGCATCTCAACCTGTTCCCGCACCTGACCGCGAGTGCCAACCTTTTATATGCAGAAAAGCGCAGCCATAAACCTGGAGGACTAGGGCGCAAGAGCGTGATTGAAATGCTGGATCTAGGCACGCTGCTTGGCAGATATCCTCATCAGCTTTCTGGCGGCGAGAAACAGAGGGTTGCCATAGCGCGAGCAATCCTCAGCAATCCCGACATCTTACTCATGGACGAACCGTTGGGATCCATAGATACCAAAGCTCGGAATCGCATCCTCCCTTATCTGCAAAACCTACACCTAAACTCGGACATCCCCGTCATCTACGTCAGCCATTCCGTGGACGAAGTACTGTACCTCTGTGATTTAGTCTACTCAATCAACCGAGGCAAAATTGTTTCGGAGCGCAACGTGCTGGACTTTTCTGCTCAAAACGACGCGGATACCGAAGAATCATCGGCCATCATTCGCTGCACTGTTATGGAAATGGATATTTCGGGATCAAGTGTTCCAGGATCAAACGGTCTAGCATCCGCAGAGAACTATTCATTAACGCCGCTTTCGTTCGAGGGTCAATTTCTCTTGATCGCTGCCGATCATTTTCGGACGGGTGACCATATCCGGGTTAAGATACCCGCACGTGACGTGAGCCTTATCCGCACCCCCATTGAATCAAGTATTGTTAACGTGCTGCCGACCGTCATCACTGATATCAGTGACCCAGGCTTTGGGCCCTCCGCACTGATCAAACTGCAGTGCGGTGAACAACAACTCTTGGCAAGAATTACTCGTAAATCTCTCCACGACCTGAAATTTGAGGTCAACGAGAAGGTATTTGCACAAATCAAAGGCGTAGCCCTAATGAGCGATCATGAACGTTGATCACCCCTTCTCCGAACTCGTACCCGATTTTATTATGGACGCCATCGAATCTGTTGGCTTTCATTGTGATGCACGAAATTTGGAACTTAATAGTTACGAAAACCGTGTTTTTCAGATTGGCATCGAAGACGCTGAGCCCATCATTGCAAAATTTTATCGACCGAACCGCTGGTCACTGGATCAAATCATAGAGGAGCACGAGTTCACACAGGAACTCGCTGATCATGATTTGTCTGTTGTCGCCCCGATGAAAATTGATGGCAAGAGTTACTTTATCTACGGTGATTTTGTCATTGCGCTATTTCCACGGAGAGGTGGTCGTGCCCCTGCTGTCGATAATCTCGACTGTCTTGAGGTGCTGGGTCGCTTCATCTCACGTCTACACAATGTGGGAGGTAGCGGGACTTTTAAATTTAGACCCGCGGTCACTGTGGAGGACTACGGTATCGCTTCTCGGCAATATCTGCTGGACAATCGATTCATCCCGCAGGAAATGGAAGAAGCCTATGCCGGGGTTAGCGAGGGACTGATTGGCCTCATTCAGGATCGGTTTAAACTTGTCCAGACACAAAGCATTAGACTACATGCGGACTGCCATATGGGGAATGTGCTTTGGCGCGAGGATCAACCTCATTTTGTCGATTTCGATGACGCCCGAAGTGGACCGGCTATTCAGGATCTCTGGATGCTACTGTCTGGGGATGAAGAGTCACAGTCACTGCAGATGGCGGCTATTCTCAAGGGCTACTCAGACTTCAGGCAGTTTGATCATAGCGAACTGATGCTAATAGAACCTTTACGAACACTTCGCATGATGTACCACGCAGCCTGGCTTGCTCGCCGATGGGATGATCCCGCATTCCCCAGAGCATTCCCTTTCTTCAACACACAGAGATACTGGTCAGAACATGTGCTGGAGCTTAGAGAACAGTGGGCAGCGATAGAAAGCCCATCTCTTACGGTCTACCATTGAGACCGAATCGTATTTAGACCGCAGCTTTAAGCCATAACTTCAAACCATGACTTGAAGCCATGACTTGAAACCATGACAAGGTAAACGCATGCTCGGGCGGTGAAGATCTAATCGGGATCTTCATTCAGAACCCGATCCCGGTTCACGATTGGGTTGGCATACATTTTGAGCCAAAATTTTCGATTTTCTGGTAGACAACGTTTTAAGCGCTGCGACAGCGACATCTTCTCAGACTTTTCAATACTTACCGCGTGTTGGGTCGCCAGCGATTCATAGGGCTGCCCTTCGAGTCTGGAGAGCGCCCAATGATTCACCGGAAACAGTTCAAGCCCGGAAATTATCTGCCGGTCAATTTCACGGGCAACGTCTTCCACGGATTCAAACTCCCCTTCCAGCGGTTCACCCAATCGAAATTTGACTCGCCCTTTTTGTCCGCTCAATCCAGTGACCAGAGACAAAAGATCTTCGCCCTCCGGTTTGTTGTAAGTGCCGTGTCGATCGATTGTGCCGAGCTCCGTTGCTTTGATGACATCGCAAGGATCAAATTCATAGGAAATGGATAACGGCACGATATTAAGATCTCTGATGGCATCAGACAGTGGCTTTTTACGGTTTGCCAAAATAAACATTTTGATAATGGTCGGATCAGTCAAATCAAACCCATCCTTACTGCGCCCTTCGCTTTGCGCAATCCAAACAGAGTGCCCGGTATCAATTGAATGACTGATGTACGCAGATGACTGGAGCAGAGCGGCATACGCCTTTCGTTGTCCTTCTACTGATCGCTTAATAAAAAAGCCTTTGTTTAGGCGCATCAGTGAGGTTGCAAACTCTTTTTGTACCAGATTATCCCCGATGGCAATACGTACAGTATCCAGACCGCTCAGATAGAGCGCATAGTCCAGCAGCATAGAATCACCGGCAATATCCTGATGGTTACTGATGAAGAGGTAAGCCTTACCCTTCTCCAGACGGTCGAATCCTTCGTATGAAAATTCAGTCGTACCGTCTCGTACCAAACGTCCGGCAAAACTCGCAACAATGTCCTGGAAGCCTGCAATATCATCTACCCGCCGAAGCGCCCGCTTAAGATATAGAGATACCAACTTGGAAAGCAGGCCGGGCATTATTTTGGACAACCTGGGCACCAGCCAACCGGCAAGAAAGCCGGTAAGTTCAGTATCGTTCACCAGCGCCTTCAGCGCGTCAGCAACCTCATCATCATTGTAAGGTCGAATGTCATCAAACTCGTCGGTACTTTTTAGGTTCACTGGCTAAAACTGACTCAAATCTATCGTGATTATCTTATGTTTCATTTCGAAACGCATGTAGTAATAATTGCCATCCACGCCCGACTTAAAAAGTGACTTTGCTGAACATTCGACAAAGCAGTATCGAAGATCTTGAAGCGCTTCGAGATATCTACAATTACTACGTACTCAATACGCCCATTACGTTTGATATTGAGCCCGTTGACCTGAGCGATCGGGAAGTATGGCTTCGTCAGTTCAACCACAATGATCGACATTTCTTATACACCGCGACCAATAACGGAAAAGTCGTTGGATATGCCAGCAGCAGTCAGTTCCGAACCAAAGCGGCTTACAACGGATCCGTCGAAACAACCATCTACCTCCATCCGGAACGCATAGGTGGTGGTGCAGGAAAAGCACTCTATAGCCATCTACTGGAACAGCTACGCAATTCTGGCACCGTACACCGCTGCTATGGAGTCATTACGCTACCAAACGAGGCCAGCGTTGGGCTTCATCGGTCGCTGGGTTATCACGATGCAGGCAAATTAACACAGGTCGGCTTTAAGTTCGGGCAGTATTGGGACACACTATGGATGGAATTGCCCCTCTAGGTTGAGATTGTTTGCGACAAGAAATGCACCCACAATCATCAGCACAACAAACACCGTGACGCGAATAATCCGGTCAGGAATAAGATGCATAAAGCGACTGGTTGTGACGGTAACAACCACGACCACGGGCACAGATAGCAAACTTACCTCAAGAATCGACGTGGTAAGCTGCCCTGAAACACCCAACATCAGTGCTCGAACCGCGGTGGATACAGCAAACACCGCTAGCAGGCTAAATCGGATCACCTCAAGGGACACGGGTTGCCGGTAGAAAAAATAGGCCAGCGGCGCTCCCCCGGCGCTATAAAGTCCCGCCAGTAATCCTCCAATCGCACCGCACGCTGTAAAGGATGAATCTCTCGAAACGGCCTTAAACGGAACGGGCGATATCATCAAACTCACCCCCGCAATAATCACCACCAGCCCAAGAATAAGCTTTAACAGGTCATTTTGATGCTCACTCATATAACCGAGTAGCAACAGCCCCAAAACCATCGCAGGGAGCAATCCAACTAACAAGCGTTTAACCAGATGCACATCAACGAACCGATAACCAGATCGAAGCGCCAGCGCAGCGTTGAGTAATGAGATAAAGCTAACCACCGCAGCGGCAAATGCTATATCAGTCAAACCAAAAAGCGTGATGCCAGCCATGATGATCAACCCCATGGCAAATCCGGTGATCGTCTGGATTAGCGCGCCAATTGCGACGATGGCCAAAAACAAAAATATGGTAATCTCTGACTCCAATTAAGTTTCTTCCCAGACGCGTAGCAACGCGCAGTATAGGTGAATTCTTGGACTTACGACTCAAAAACAAAAACGTGCTGGTCACCGGCGGCTATCGCGGCACGGGGCTAATCATCGCGAGCCATTTTGCGCAAGAAGGCGCCCATGTTTTTTATCATGGCTTTACTGAAGCGCAAGCAAAAAGCGCGATCACCGCAGAGGGCAGCGGTACTCCAATTTGGGGCGACATCAGAAATGATGTCGGCGCCGATCAGGTTGCCTCGCAGTTCGCGCATCATGCCGATCACATCGACGTATTGATCAATAACTACGGCGAAGCCAAACAGGGGCAATGGGGGAAGCTAACTTCAGCAGATTGGCTCGAGCTCTATGAGATCAACACCCTGTCCATCGTAAGGATGATCGACCGATTTTTACCCGGCATGCCAAGTGGAGGCAGAATCATCAATCTGGGTACCATCGGCTCAACCCGCCCGAACAGAGTCATGCCACACTACTACGCGGCGAAAGGTGCGCTGGCAAACCTGACCGTCAGTCTAGCGAAAGAAACGGGGCCAAGAGGAATTACAGTTAACCTGGTCTCGCCCGGCTTGATCAGAACGCCCGAAGTCGAAGCCTCTTATCTTAAGCGTGCCGTGACGGAAGGATGGGGCGATGATTTTGAGTCAGCTGAAGCAAAAATAACCGAAGCATATTTCCCTAATCCCATGGGCAGGATTGCGACTCGAGATGAGGTTGCGGGCGTGGTTCTTTTTCTTGCGGGAGCACAAGCGTCTTTCGTCAATGGTCAGAACATACGCGTTGATGGCGGCGCGGTGGATTACGTCTAATGCTGTGGATCAAAACCTTTCACGTACTGTTTGTCATGGCATGGATGGCAGGTGTGTTCTATATGCCAAGAATTCTTGTCCACTATGTCGAAGGTATGGCGGAAAATGAAGACACGCGCCGGCTTGTCACAATGGCTGAAAGACTATTCAAGTTTTCGAGCGTTATGGCTGTGCCTGCTTTACTGAGCGGTCTCATTTTGTGGCTACACTACGGCATCACCGGAAATTGGCTTCACCTCAAACTAGCACTGGTGGGTGGTTTAATCGCGTATCAATTCAAAACCTATCTCTATATCCAGCAAATGAAAGCCAAAGAACCGCTACGCACCTCGTTTTTCTTTCGTGTTTACAACGAAGCGGCGCTAATTTTCGTCGTACCGATTCTTATTTTAGTGATTGTTAAACCTTTTTGATTTTTTTGTGACGGATTTTTCGAAGCGTCCCGTACAAGTTAGTGATCAAGATGCCGACTACTCGGATTTAAGTGAAAAGCTGCCCCACTATGCGCTCTTCATTTAGATCAACGGCCCTGAGACACAAACGACTCATTGAAGGAGCTACTATGAATATCCGAAAAATCACCCTACTCATTAGCCTTGCAACCGTCAGCGTCAGTTCGTTCGCATTCCCGATTGAACGAATCATGGATCGGATGGACGCCGATGAAGATGGCGCAATCAATATCGAAGAGTTCCAACCACCCATACGCAATATGTTGCGCCGCGTTGACACAAATGAAGACGGCGCAATATCAAGTAGCGAACTGATCGAACATCAAAACAACATGCTGCATCGCATAAAAGAAAAGCATGAAGAGATGCTGAGCGAGTTCGATATTGCAGACTCCGACAATGACGGACTCGTCACAGAAGAAGAAGCCAGAATCGCGACATTCACTCGAGCAGACGAAAACAAAGATGGACTTCTGTCAGCAGACGAACTGAAAAATTCGAGACACCGGGGCAAGCAGCACGGTCCGCGAGGCGGGTTCCATGATGAACGCCGTCAAGACCGTAATCGAAACGATACTATTTAAGTCACGACCCTTGAGGCCCATCAGTGGGAAATGAGCCGGAATGGCAATTGATTCGTCGATTAAGAGCCGGCGAAGACTCTGCGTTCCGGCAAATTCTCAAAGATCATCTCGCACCCCTGACCCGCTATGCCATCAGGATGACCAACAGCACATCTGATGCCGAAGAAATCGTTCAGGAAACGTTCGTTAAGTTCTGGCTCTCCAAGGACCAATTCAACCCAGAACGCGCCAAACTAACGACCTGGCTGCATCGTATCGCTCACAATCTGTGCATCGATCATTTTCGAGCCGCCAAACCAAACGACACGGAGCAGAACGAAGCGACGCAATCCGGACCAGAAAACAACTACCATGAGGATGCCAGGGCATCGATGCTGGGCGCGACATTGATGCAACTGAGCGAGAAACAGCGAAGCGCACTTGTCATGTGTCACTACCAGGGAATGAGACAAAATGACGCCGCGATAATTCTCGAAATGTCGGTAGATGCTTTGGAGTCAACTCTACGACGAGGCCGAACCAAGCTAAGAGAACTCCTTGATGACCAGGGGCTAACCGATGAGACATAACATCAAACAGAACACAGGAAACAGCACGCGATGAACCTTGAACGTTTCAAGCAAATTGTTGAAAGCTACGGCGCGGAATCAGCGCGTTGGCCTATCGATGAGGCCGAGTCTGCGCGACTATTTTTGTCGTCATCATCAAACGCGCAACGGTGCCTGAATGAGGCGGAGAAAACCGACCAATACCTCGACGTAATCAGAGTTGAACCCAGCACGGCGGTGCTAGATAGAATCACGCTCGGTATTGAGGCTGGCATAGCAGCAGAACACAAAGTGCCTATCGCCGCCCGGGTGTCGTCGAGCGCAAATCTGCTCTCCCGCTTCATTGAATGGTTAACGCCAAAGCAACCCCGCGCCATCGCGAGTTTTCTAAGACCCACACTCGCTGCCTGCCTACCGTTGGTACTCGGAATCGGGATTGGCATGAATGTCTCGCTCGATGACGAATCAACCTTAAGCTCAAACGAAGAAATACAACTGCTGGCCCTGTCGCAGTCATCTATTGAGGAGTGGTCCATTGAATAATTCCAAATGGCTGAAACTTGTGCTCATTATCTCACTGGCACTCAACCTACTGATAGCTGGCGTAGTGATTGGCCGAGTCATGGATGGCGGTGGTCCGCCGGGCATGCATCTGCGATGGGCGATATCTGAACTCGATGCACCTGCTCGAGAAAAGCTCGGCGCTTCGATGCGAGACCACTTTAAAGAAACTCGCCCTTTAAGAAAAACGCTAAGGCAGGCACAAAGAAGACTATCCGATGCCGTGTCCCTAGAGCCATTTGACCACGGCGCCAGCGCCGATGCCTTCGCCGAAGTGAGAGCCGCATCTCAAGCATTACAAATATCCATACATAAGAAGATGCTGGAAAATCTGAGTCAACTAGGCACCAAAGAACGCCAGCAAGTATTCCAGGCCTTCATCAGGCGGGACGCCAGCGCACCAAAAGGCCCCCATCGCGAAAGGGCACCTCAAGAACCGTAAGACAAAACGTGTTAAACAGTTCGCAAGACGGAACTGGTTAGCTCGCCCATTTCGCTGACTTTAGGTTCAGGTGCAGGTTTAGATTTACGTCTGCTTAGGTTCACGTATGCTTGAGTCGCAAGACTAACTGGGCGTGGGGATAATCAACCAATGCAGGCATTAGATCATTTCATTGAGCGTATGCTGTTACTCAGCGACACTGAATTACTAACCTCGCCATATGATCCTGATTGGAGATCTCCTTGCGAACAATATCAGGATAAAGATCTGACGTTCTGGCGCCCTGAAACACAAAGTTCACCGGTGACGTTTTCAGGTCTTGCCCATGCTCTGGAACTCGATATTCATCCAGACATCACCCGCTACTATTCAGCCTACTGGTCAGGTGCGCTGCAGGCTACCAGCGATGAAGGGCCGGTGAGTCTAATCCAGCTATGGAATGACGAGGATTTCGAGCGACTGATCGCCAACCTGATCGGACATGCGATGGCTAAACAAAAGAAGAAACAGGCGTTCACGGTGTTTTTCGCTAACACAGAACCTGATAGTGAAATGTTCCTGTCCATTGACAACACCAGCGGCGCCGTGCTCCTGGAGGAAGCAGGTAAGGCGCCACTGCGGGAAGTGGAATCGGACATCAGTACGTTTTTAGAAAGACTCAAACCCGATTTACGTCAACCTGACTTATACTAACGCCATGAAATCTCTGACGCTAAACCCCATAAAGCATATGCGAGGGGACGTGACCTTGCCCGGGTCGAAAAGTCTTTCCAACCGGGCACTGTTGCTTGCCGCTCTTTCCACCGGCAACACTCAA
>JBLIIB010000015.1:0-27687 GCA_047634795.1 Candidatus Azotimanducaceae bacterium
GATATGAAACATTCTCCAACGCTGCCACCACTTTTTGTGGTCTTCGCCGTAAGTTTGTTCAAAGACCGGCATCAACTCCGCTTTGGCGGCGTCCATATTGTCTAACCAAGCATTGGCGGTGCGCTCATAATGCTGGCCCGACAACCAGCTTTTCTCTACCACCTTCAAGTGCTCGTTAAAATGCTCGAAGAGATCGAACGACGGCATCGTGCCCCCTGTAAAGAAGTACTTTGCCATCCAGTTGCTACTGCCCTCGGCGACGTATTTGTAGAACAAGTGCCGATGGCAAAAAATATGTACGAACAAGGCCCCATCGGGCTTTAGCCAAGTGGATACTCGGCGCAACAACTCGGCATAGTTGTTCATATGTTCAAACATTTCAATTGAGATTACCCGATCAAACTGAGCTGCTTGCTCGTGATCTGCTGGGTCAAAATCCACCATATTTGCGGTAATAACGATTAGGTTAGTAAGCCCCGCCTGCTCCGCTTGTGCCTGAATATACTGCCGCTGGCTATTGCTGTTCGAGACTACCACTATCTCAGACTGTGGCATTTCCTCCGCCATCCACAGCGATAGAGACCCCCACCCACAACCCAATTCCAATATTCGCTGGCCATTAGCCAAGCCTGCACCTTCGAAATATTGCTTAAGCATCGCCTCTTCAGCGTCACCCAGCGTGACCTGCGGACTATCGAAATAGGCGCAGGAATATTTCAGTCGCGGGCCCAGACACTTCTCGAAGAAAGCGGCGGGCAACTCGTAGTGCTGGTCGTTGGCTTCATCGGTATGCGTGGCAATCGGCCCAGTACGTAAGCCCTCTAAGACTTTGTCTGACGCCGCGCTGTGATCTGCTTCAAGCCGCCCCTTAGACAGATGAGCCGCTCCTTTGCGTACCAGCAGGTCTGGCACCCAGCCCTTTTCAACCGCGTTCACCACGGCATTCATCATGTCCATAATTCGCTCACTACTGTTGTGATTCCTTCAATATTACGGCAACAATGTAACGCTCACATGCGCCTCGACAAATGAATCTAGCAAGGCACCGGATTACGTACTAGTTATACGTTCAATATTTTATATTCACAATTATCTTACCAATTGACTCTTTCAACTATGCAACGCCAAAAAATAGCGATCATCGGAAGCGGGATAAGCGGATTAACCTCAGCGTGGTTTTTACGCCACGATCACGACGTTACCTTATATGAAGCCGATTCACGTTTAGGCGGACACACCAATACGGTTGATATTGAGTACTTAGGCAGAAAATACGCTGTCGACACAGGCTTTATCGTCTGCAATGACCACACCTACCCTAATTTCCTTCGGCTAATGGCAGAGCTCGGCGTGAAAACCCAGCCTGCCCCCATGGGCTTCTCGGTAATTGTAGATAGCTGCAATTTGGAATATTCAAGCCGCGTACCCGGCGGCCTACTTGCCCAACCAAGCAATATGCTCAAGCCGTCGTTTATTGGGATGGTGAGGGACATATTGCGGTTTATGCGTGAGGCCCCAAAAGACGCGTTAAAAGATGCCAGTCCGTCACTGGGCGAGTACCTCACCAGAAACCGCTACGGCAAAGCGTTTACAGAGCACTACTTGCTGCCGATTGGCTCGGCCATTTGGTCATCGCCTATCGACACTCTGAATGAGTTTCCGCTTAAACAATTTGTGCATTTTTTTAACAATCACGGCCTATTAGATCTAAAGCAGCGGGTTAAATGGCGGACCGTTGTAGGCGGCTCACAGCGCTATATCGACAGGCTAAGTGATCAGTTGGCTCCGCTTATACGTCTCTCTACCCCAGTACTTAACGTTCGGCGGATCAACGGCAAAGTGCAGCTAGATACTGCCGACGGCGAAGAAAGTTTCGACCAAGTAGCGTTTGCCTGCCATAGCGACCAAGCGCTGCGATTAATCTCCGATCCCAGCCCCGCGGAACAAGAGGTGTTGGGCGCCATCCCATTCGGGATCAACCAAGCGACTTTGCATACCGACGCCAGCGTACTGCCCAAACGGCGAGCAGCATGGTCTAGCTGGAATTATCACGTTGGCGCAGGTGGCCAGCCCGCCGCCCTTAGCTACCATATGAATGCGTTGCAAGGCTTAGACGCTCCGGTTGAGTTTTGCGTGAGCCTCAATCAAAACGACAGAATTGACCCCCACGCGATACTCTATAAAACCGACTACAGCCACCCTGTTTATACACTCGACAGCGTCGCGGCACGCCATCGCTGGAGCGAAATATCTGGCGTTGATCGGCTGCATTTCTGCGGTGCCTATTGGGAGCACGGCTTTCATGAAGACGGCGTAAGAAGCGGCCTCCGTGTGGCCAGTAGCATCGACGGGCGTAAGCACCTAAGCGGCTACTTGCTTCCAGAAGATCAACACCTTTCAATGATTACGGACAGCACGCGATGAATCCCGCGCTGCTTTGCAATGGCGTGCTTCGCCACGCACGAAGGCTGCCCAAGCAGCATCAGTTTAGCTACCGCGTGTTTATGCTCTGTGTTGACCTTGATCAGCTTGAACAAACGATTGGGAGTAACCGTTGGATCTCGCTTGAGCGCTTTAACCTGCTTAGCTACCGTCGCGGTGACTTTGCTGGCGACAAAGACCAACCACTCTCAGAGCACATTCGCCAACTGGTTGAGCAACACAGCGGCCAAAGACCTAGCGGCCCGGTACGTTTGCTCGCCAACTTTGCCTGCCTCGGCTATAGCCTCAACCCGATCACTATTTACTGGTGTCATGACAGAAAAGACAAGCTCACACATATGGTCGGCAGCGTAACCAGTACCCCCTGGGGACAGCGACAAGACTATGTATTTAGTGTGCCCGACAACCGCGATGGCCGCTTTGAACTGCACAACAACAAACAACTGCATGTCTCGCCGTTTATGAACATGGACATGCAGTACCACTGGAAGATTCGCTATCAGCCAGACCAGCCAATCGGCCAGGCGGGCATCTCAGTGCGCATCGAGGCCATCGAAAAAGGTCAGCCAATGTTCACTGCGGCACTATCACTCACACCACAGCCACTCACCAGTCGCTCGCTATTGCACGCCTTGGTTCGCCATCCAATGATGACCGGCCGAGTGCTAATCGCCATCTACTGGCAAGCTCTTCGCCTATGGCGGAAACACATTCCCTATATCCCACACCCCGACAAGTCGTCGTCAAAAGGACACAGATAATGAACGTTGCAGCCACCGCGAAACAGCGCCAAACCTCAAAAAGTGCACAGTTCCTAAGTAACGCTGCACGTAAGTTATTGTTCAAGCACCTCAGCCGCTTACAAAACGTTTATCTGACGGTACAAGAGCCGGACGGAACCCAGACGAGATTTGGCGACAGCCAAGCCAGTAAGCAAATTAATATCTCTATTTACGACAAAACTGCCTACGGCTACATAACCTTTGGTGGCAGCGCGGGCGCCGGTGAAAGCTACTTCTTAAAGCTATGGGATACAGACGACTTAGTCGGACTAGTCCGTGCGATGATGCACCAGCCACAAATGCTCCAAAACCTAGAGCAAGGCTTTACACGCTGGGTACAAGCAGGATACCGGCTTACCCACCGCCAACACGGGAACTCAGTCAGCGGCGGGCGGAAAAACATCGAAGCCCATTACGACCTAGGCAACGACTTCTTCGAGACATTCCTGGACAAACGCATGCTCTACTCCTGCGCCATTTATCCCAACAACAAAGCCAGTCTAGACGAGGCCCAGCTAGAGAAGATCGACCGCGTCTGCCGCAAGCTCAACCTTCAGCCAGAAGACCACCTACTAGAAATTGGCACCGGCTGGGGCGCAATGGCAATCCACGCGGCCCAAGCATACGGCTGTAAAGTCACCACAACCACGATCTCGGCCGAGCAATACACCTACACCGCTGCCGAGATCAAACGCCTAGGGCTAGAAGATCAAATAACCCTGCTCTCAATGGACTATCGCAAGCTTAGCGGCCAATACGACAAACTCGTCTCGGTGGAAATGATCGAAGCCGTCGGCGACAAATACCTAGATAGCTACTTCAGCCAGTGCGCCCAGTTACTAAAGCCCGATGGATTGATGCTGCTGCAAGCGATAACCGTTAAGGACCAAGGCTATGAAGGCTACCTAAGCAGAGTCGACTTTATCCAACGCTTTGTCTTCCCAGGTGGCTGCCTGCCCAGCCTCACCAGAATTAGCAACGCACTAGCCGGAAAAACCGACATGACGCTGCTACACCAAGAAGATCTAGCGCCGCATTACGCACGCACCTTAGCCGAGTGGAGCCGCCGCCTGAAAAGCAGCCAGCAACAACTGCTACAAGCCGGATACGAAGAACGCCTGCTGCGCCTATGGGATTTTTACCTCAGCAGCTGCGAAGCAGCGTTCACCGAGCGAACCACCGGCCTAGTGCAAATGCTAATGATGAAACCAGCAGCCCGCCCTATGCCTTATTTGCCGGATTTCCAAACACACGCACCCGCGCAGGGACACACACTTTTAGCAATGCCCTAGTTAAAAGTGTGCTTCTATATCGTTTTGCATTTTGGTTCCGGCCGTATCGAACGGTGATAAATGTCATTACATTGAGGATCGCAGGCCTAGACACATGAACCCCCACAGAAACGTTGGTATTTGTGGCGTAATCTAAATAGCAGGCATGGGGCGCCCTGGCACTGCCCAGTCCCGCTCACTTTTCCAAGATGACAATTCGGTCATTGACCCGAAAGCGCGTTGTCGTTTCTTCAACATAGATATTCTTTCAAACCATCGACTTTTCTTATCATTTGTTTTAATTCCTAGACAGTCTCGAACGCCGTCGTCGACGATGTTCAAGTAATCACCTAACGACATGCTCAGTGCGGGACGATCCTTTGTGACACCACTGACGAGTGGCTCTATTGCTGCGGCTATGCGCTCTGGGTGGTTAACGGCAATCTTTTTTCTGTGTGAACCAGAAGCCGCCTGGTAGGCGTCAATGTCGTTAACGATACGTGCTCGGACCGGGTTTAGGTCCACATAGGCCATGGCAGCAATCACTGCGCTTTCATCGAGCAGCGCACCTGAGTAGAAGCGCCCTTCGAAGAAATGACCCCTACAACGATCTTCCTTGTTGGCTTGATAGGCAATGGGTTGCTTCAAGTACTTCATGAACATAGACAATGAGCCAAGCGTTTGTCTAACGTGTAAAAGACGCTCCGGCATCGCGAGCAATAAGGCTCTGTGCATGCTTAATATTTCGTCTGCATTCTCAGGAGAGCTTTCGATCGCGTGGGGTGGGAATGCAGACAGCCACCGATCTACGACTTCGTCATCGCTCCATCGAAAACTATCTTGTGGGTCGTAATAGACGACGATATGAAAATGATTGCTCATGATGGCAAAGGCATCGATCGATACAGCAAAGCACTGCGCGAGATGGAACATGCGTTGTTCTAACCAGCCTTTGCGATGCTCGTAGTCTGCTTTGGAGTAAGGATCTTTACCGCAAAGAAAACTCCTTCGGACGCATCTTGAAACAAGATGATAGTGAAGAGGTTGCTCTAGATCGATGAGTTGGCTTCTAGGGGTTGCCATCGAAGTATCATCTTTACATCTAGAGGCGGCGTCACGCCGGTTGTTCGCTTATGGGCGTATGAATCTAACCACTGGTACTGTAAGCCATCGACCCGATTGTGTAATCCACTTTAAGTGTGTGCCCCTGATTAACAATCGCCGCCAACAATACTGCTAAGGAATATAGTCGTTGCGGTTCGACTACTTACAGGCAAATATATATTTATGGTGGGCTTGCTCGCAACCCAACAACTTTAGATCGCGCCTTTGTCATGTCTTGGGGTTTGGGTGGATGGTTGTTAACACCTTTTATCGGAAAAGCCGGCATTCTTCGCTTTATGGAATTACTTCAACGAATAGCTGATGAAATGACGAGTACATTTGCAAGCAGCTACACGCAGGTTGTGTCGCTTAGTGAAGCACTCTCCGCTCCCTCTATTAATGTTTATGCTAAACGAACTACGGGCGAAAAGGCGCTAAGTAATCCCAATAAGTAATGCTCTCAATTTAGTTACGGACACTTGGCGGGTCAGATTGTGAAGTTTTCTTCACTTTAGGAGGAATATACTGTGCTCACAGGCTACTGATTTATATAAATAAAATACTATTCCCTCGCATATTCCGAATAAAGTATGGAGAAAACTTCATTTTCAGTTTAAGGTTCGGCTGATTTTTTGAGGGACACCTGGATATGAAAGTCATCGCTATAGTTCTGACCCTTGTCATGTTTGTCTCTCAAATTGCCTTTGTTGCGTTGGTGACACTGGACTCTACAAATTCTGATCCAATAGACGATGCGCCAGCAGTAAGGTCTGAAGCCGTGGCCGTCTATCACCCTGAACGGGTGACTTTGGGCAATGCGTCGAATTATTCTCCTCCAGATTTTACTTCCTACTCTAGTACTCAAGAAAAGAAGGAAGCATTCTATCGCTATCTTTTACCCCTGATTCACAAGGCAAACTTGGAAGTGGTGAAAGAAAGATTGTGGTTGACTGCTATGGCAGATACCTTGTTAAACAACGTCTCCTTATCTCAACAGCAGCTAAATGAGCTAGAGAAGTTTGAAAAGCGATACAGACGCAAGAGCAAGGATCTAGATACGGCAGAAAGAGTCGGCGCGTTATTATTAAGGGTCGATGTTGTACCCGCGTCCCTCGTGGTTGCCCAAGCCGCTAAAGAGTCAGGATGGGGAACCTCTAGATTTGCCATCGAAGGAAATAACTACTTCGGCATATGGTGTTTCTATGAAGGCTGTGGTTTGACGCCTTTGAGAAGAGATAATAACCGTGCTCACGAAGTTGCTACTTTTGGTTCTGTTGAACAGGGTGTACGTTATTATGTTCGCACAATAAATACACATACCGCCTACAACGATCTCAGAAAGGTGAGGGCAAACGCCAAGAGAGTGAAGCAATCTGTAGAGGGCGAAAAATTGGCTGATGGGCTGATTAGATACTCTGAGCGGGGATTGCCGTACGTTAAAGAAATTCAATCAATGATACGCTTCAACAAAATGCAACGCTTTACTCGAAACTATAGCGTTTAAGTCCTTCCTAAGTCCTACTTTCACGCCAACCTTATCAATGCAACACAACAACACACACAGCGACACACACTTTTAGCAACGCGCTTGTTAAAAAAGTGCTCCTATGCCGTTTAGCATTTTGGTCCCGTGTGTATCGAACGGCAATGAACGTCATTACAGTGAGGGTCGCATGCCTAGACACACGCCCCCCTCAGAAACGTCAATCTTTGTGGCTTAACCTAAATGGCAGACACGGGCTTCCTGGCACTGCCCGGTCCCGTTTAGTTCTCCAAGATGACAATTTTGTCATTGACCCAAAAGCACGTTGCCGTTTCTTCAACATAGATATCCTTTCAAACCACCGACTGTCCTTATCTTTTTTTTCATCGCTATACAGTCTCGAACGGCGTCGTCGACGATGTTCATGTACTCACCTAACGACATGCTTAGTGCAGGACGATCCTTTGTAAGACCACTGACCAGCACCTCTATTGCTGTGGCTAAGCGCGCTGGGTGGTTAACGGCAATTTTTGTCCTGCGTGAACCCGAATCCGCCTGCTAGGCGTCAATGTCGTTACCGATACGTTCTCGGACCGGGTTCAGGTCGACATAGGCCATGGCAGCAATCACCGCGTTTTCATCGAGCAGCGCACCTAAGCAGAAGCGCCCTTCGAAGAAATGACCCGTACAACGATCTTCCTTGTTGGCTTGATAGGCAATGGGTTTTTTCAAATACCTCATGAACATAGACAGTCAGACAAGCGTTTTTCGAGCGTGTAAAAGGCCCTCTGGCGTCGCTAGTAGTATGGCTGTGCATGCTTAACATTTCGTCTTCGCTCTCAAGAGCGCTTGCAATCGCGTGTGGTGGGAATGCCGCCAGCCATCGATCTACGACTTCACCCTTGATCCTCCGGTAACTATCTTTTGGATCGTAATAAACGACGAGATGAAAATGATTGCTCATGATGGTGAAGGCATCGGTTGATACAGCGAAGCATTGCGCGAGATGGAACATGCGTTGTTCTAACCAGCCTTTGCGATGCTCGTAGTCTGCTCTGGAGAGCGGTTCTTTAACGCAGAGAAAACTCCTTTGGACACGTCTAGGGGGGCTCTGATTAGACGAATATTTCTGTGGGGACGCCCAGTCCAGAACAAGCGGTCCGGCTGGGGCGCACATGGTTTGGTGCGGCCCGAACGCTGCAATGGCCTGCGCGGCCCGACGCAACCAGACTTTAATCAGAGGTTCCGTTGGAGCAAGATAGTAGTAAAGGGGTTGTTCTAGATCGAGGGGTTGGCTTCTAGGGGCTGCCATAGGGATATCATCTTTACATCTAGAGGCGGCGTCACACTGATTGTTCGCTTATAGGCGCATGAAACTTGCCACTCACGCTGCAAGCCATCGATCAGATTGTGTAATCCACTTTGAGTGTGTGTACCTGATTTTGTGTACCTGATTTTGCGAACTCTGCAATGGCCTGCGCGGCCCGACGCAACTAGACTTTAATCAGAGGTTCCGTTGGAACAAGATAGTAGTAAAGGGGTTGTTCTAGATCGAGGAGTTGGCTTCTAGGGACTGCCATAGGGATATCATCTTGACATCTAGAGGCGGCGTCACGCTGATTGTTCGCTTATGGGCGCATGAATTTTGCCACTCACGCTGCAAGCCATCGATCAGATTGTGTAATCCACTTTGAGTGTGTGTCCCTGATTTTGTCCCTGATTTTGTGATTTTGTCTGATTTTGATTTTTGTTCCTGATTTTTGATTTTCATGATTTCCAATCCGTACTCCGCCCTGGTGCGGGTCAATACAACGGCATCAGTCGAATAATTCAACAAAGCGGGATGCCACACGCACGGGTTCATCCGCCATACAAATGGGCGCACACAGGGCAATCACATCTGCGCCCGCGTCCCGGACCAACTGTGCGTTTTCGAGCGTAATGCCGCCGATCGCGATAACCGGAATGGAGACAGCCCTGCAGACCTCGGCCAGCACCTCCAACCCCAGTGGCGCGTACTTTTTCTGCTTCGTTGTGGTCTCGAAGATATGCCCCAGCGCAACGTAATCAGCGCCGTCGCGTTCCACCTGCAACGCTTCCTCAAGAGTAGACGATGTGCCACCAACAATCAGGCCGGCACCCACTACATCACGCGCCGCGGAAACCGGCAGATCGTCCTGCCCGACATGGACACCATCTGTTCCTCCGGCTAAGGCAAGATCAGCGCGATCATTGATGATAAACCTCGTCGGGCTTGGCCGGGTCATCGCCGAAATCACCTGCAACTCCTCAAGCGCTTGCCGGGCGCCCGCCACCTTGTCACGGTACTGAATCATATGGACGCCTGCCTCCAGCGCAAACCCGGCCAGTTGCCGATGGCTATAGCGTTGTTGAATGACTGTATCTGTTATCAGGTATACGCCTTTCAACCTGCTTGCTCCGTGATCCATTTACAATTCCTCCAAAACATGACGCCACCTGTTGACAGAATCAACAATCGACTCGGCCCCCAGAATGTCTGAAATACCGGCGATGCCGCTTGCGCCCATCTCCATACAAGCCCCGGCATCAGACGGCGAAATGCCGCCCACCGCATAGACAGGAATACCTACCGCGGCAACCACCGCGCCTAACGCTTCGAACCCCTGAGGCGCGCCATACCTCGCCTTGGACTGGGTATAGAACACAGGCCCAAAAAGCAGAAAATCAGCGCCCTCCGCTTCAGCCCGTGTCGCCGATGCGATTGAATGTACACTCGCCCCTACAGACAATGACCCATTGATCTGTTTGACGCCATCGGGCGCCAGGCCTTCTTCTGTGCAATGAACCCCGTCAGCACCAACCGCCATGGCAATATCCGCCCGATCATTGATGTACAAGGCAGCGCCCCAATGCCGCGTAATGTCGCGCAGACGACTCGCTAAACGGTACAGGGGACCCGCAGGTAAATCCTTCTCGCGTAGTTGCACCGCTTTCACGCCATGCTCACAAGCACACGCCACCGCGTCCTCGATCGACCGGGGGTAACACTGCATTCGATCCGTGATGAGATAGTACCGGAAAGCCGGATCAGCCATGATCACCGAACACGGCAATCCTGCCTTCCATCGGACTCGACGCATTCGCATAAAGACGCCGCGGTATTCGTCCCGCCTCAAAAGCGAGCCTGCCAGCAATGACAGCACCCTTCATTGCTTCGGCCATCAGCAACGGGTGTTGCGCCTGCGCAATCGCGGAATTCATCAAGACGCCATCGACGCCAAACTCCATCGCAAGCGCAGCGTCCGACGCTGTACCGACGCCGGCATCTATAATCATGGGTATATCCACTTGTTCCCGTATAATCTGCAGGTTATACGGATTGCAGATACCCATACCCGAACCAATGGGCGCAGCCAAAGGCATGACAGCGGCGCACCCCATATTTGCCAGCTTGATGCAGGTAATAGGATCGTCAGTCGTATAAGGCAGCACGATAAAATCATCCGCAATCAACTGTTCAGCGGCCTTGAGCAACTCCACGGTGTCCGGAAACAATGTTTTATCATCCCCGATCACCTCCAACTTGATCCAACTGGTTCCCAGGGCTTCCCGACTCATTTGAGCGGTTAACACGGCTTCCTTCGCCGTATAACATCCTGCGGTATTCGGCAGTAAGTGATATCCCTCATCAACCAGATAATTGAGTACATCTTCCTCACTTGCAGATCCTATATTCACTCTGCGCAAAGCCACCGTCACCATTTCGGTACCACTGACCTTAAGCGCTTGCTTCATGGTCTGAGGGTCTGGGTAACGGGCACTCCCCAAAATAAGTCGAGATGAAAAAGTTTTGCCGGCGATAGTCATTCCCGTCATGATGTCATCCTCCTTGTATCGCTCGCACGATCTCAATATGGTCATTTTCGTCTAGCTGAAATGTTTTCCATTGATGGCTAGATACCACCGTGTCGTTTACAACCACCGCTACGCCCTTGACCTTGCGGTTTGCTATGTCCTGAGGCTTCACCCCATCGACAAGGTCACAGGATTCAAGCAACTCGTATAAAGTGCTCGCATCCGCCTCGGTTATCTCTCCGTTCAAACTCAGCTTCATCACACGTCTCCCAATCCAGAACCAGTTCGACTGGCGTCATAACGCGTCGGGGAAAATGACGTGCTACATGCAGAGCCACCGCTGATCTCCTCGGCGAGTGTTACGGCGGTAACAGGGGCGAGCAGAATACCGTGGCGGTAATGACCGGTCGCGCCATAAAGCTTTTTAATGGATGTCTCCCCAATCAGGGGGGCATGATCACGGCTAGCGGGCCGCAGCCCCGCCATGGTAGTCACCACCGGCAAGTCATAGATAGAGGGCACCGCTTCAAAAGCGTCCTGCAGTAGATCTTTCTGTACACCCGCCGTGAGCCGGGTATCAAACCCCTTGTCCTCGATACTTGCACCCAGACGCAGCGTCCCATTCAATTTTGGCACAAGATACATTCTAGGTGACCTGACCATACAGCTCAGGGCGCAATCACGGGTCTGTTCAAGGGTAATAATCTGGCCTTTTACCGGACGGACAGACATCACGGCAGCCGCCGGCAAAGCAATATCACTGGACCAGCATCCTGCGGCAACAACGACGGCATCAAAAACATAATCGGCTGATTCAGTAGATAAACTGTGAACAATGCCAGCATTCTCGTTAACAGCCGTCACACGTTCGTTCTCGTGAATGACACCTCCACGATTTTCGAACGCCTGTTTCAAACAATGGATCAGATCGAGGTTATCGATCTGTGCATCCCCCGGTAACCAGAGCGCGGAAACCACCTTGGGGGACAGCAACGGCTCCCGATCACGGGCCTCGCTCCCCGTCATCATCTGCACTGGTAACTCGAGATCCTGACGGAAAGCGTACAGTCTCTTTATATACTCGGCGTCATCCCGGTTCAGACCGACGATCAAGGTGCCACATTGATCAAGTACCGGCGCCCGCCCCACATCCTCGCTAAGACTTTTAAGGAAATCGGGATAGAGACGCAGACTCTGCTCACCCAACCTCATCAGTTCCAATTCTTCGAAACCGACTTCTGCATAGGGCGCCAGCATTCCAGCAGCGACAGGACTCGCGCCTTCTGTGACCTTGTTAGCATCGAACAACGTGACTTCAACCTCACGGCGAAGTAATTGCCAGCCCAAGGACAAGCCGATAACGCCGCCTCCAATGATCCCGACTTTCATAAGATTATCCAATCAACTCTAGCGGCCACTTCTCTTTTCGATACGCACTTTCCCAGAACATCCATTCAAGCTCCGTTGATTTGACGAAAACACGTTCCATTTCTGCCAACCCTTCGAAAGTTTCTGTCGCCGCCAATTCATTGGTAATTTCAATCGCTTGATCAACGCTGTTGTTAAATGCCTCACCTGCGTAGGTATCGATCCAGTCCTGGTATGGATTATTCGCTCCCGCCCGCTTGTGGATCTCCAGACCCACTTCACGATATATCCAAAAACAGGGTAGCAATGCGGCCACATTGACGGCATGGTCCCGGGTGAGTGCCGTAGACAGCAGAAAGTGAGTGTAAGCAAAGCAGGACGGGGATTTTTCTGCCGTCAACTCAACTTGGTAACGCTCAAAAAAGCTGTTGTGCAGATCTTGCTCTACCGAAACCACACCACCGGCAAATCCGAGGAAACGAGCCATCTGATCGCCCTGCTGCGAGCGTACCGCCGCCAGTGACAACGCCCGCGAAAAATCAGCCAGATATAGACTGTCCTGCTGAAGATAAAACATAAAGATATCTTCAGACAAACTGCCGTCAGTCAGTTCCCGAATAAAGGCCAGATCCATCACGGCATCGTAGATCGGTTCAATCTTGGTCCAGAGTTGGTCAGTAAAATTCATTGCTGATTCCTTGTAGGTGTGATGATGTTTGCCTAACGATAGACATCATTTCCAAAACTTGTAAAAGTGATGTGTCGGGCCGTGGCCTGTGCCAATGCGATATAAGCTGCCGGCCTCAATCGCACCGGTGATAAAGGCTTTGGCGTCAGTCACAGCCTCCTGAATCGAGGCCCCCTTTGCCAGGCCCGCAGCGATAGCGGACGACAATGTGCAGCCCGTTCCATGGTTGTTAACGGTGTCTATTCGTTCCGCATCAAACCAGTACACGGATTGACCGTCGCTCCCCGGTTCAGCCAATACCAGGCAATCGATACTGCTTCCTTGGGTAAAGTGTCCACCTTTCAACAGGACAGCCCGTGAGCCAAACCTCAGTAGTTCACGCGCAGCCTGCTCCATCTGAACATGATCCCGAATGTTTCGACCCAATAACGTTTCAGCTTCCGGTAGATTCGGAGTAACGACTTGGCTAAGGGGGAATAACTGTTCCTTCAGGATGTTGATCGCGTCATCTTCAATCAATTTTGCCCCGCTCTGGGCGACCATCACCGGGTCCAGTACCACGGTGCTGATCGAGTGGGCGACCAACCGGTCAGCCACTGCCATCATAATCTCACCATTGAAGAGCATGCCTATCTTGACAGCGTCGACACCGAGATCATCAATGACCGCATCGATTTGCGATTTCACAAAATCTGGCGGCAGCGCGTAGATATCCCTTACGGCCACGGTATTTTGGGCAGTCAACGCGACCAGCGCCGACATGCCGTAACAACCCATAGCAGAAAAAGTTTTCAGGTCCGCCTGAACACCAGCACCGCCGCCACTATCGGACGACGCAATGGTCAAGGCTCGAGCGTAACTAAGTGGTGCATCTTTCATGGTCGGCAAACAGCTCCATCGTTTTGCTGTTTACCGTCGAAAGAAGGCCACATGGGCTTGTCGTTTTCCTACGCTGGCGTTAACCAGTTCAGGTGAATAAGGATTTAATCTCAGCCAGTCCCAAGACCAGCACTCCTAACAACAAACAGCTTTGAAAAAGAAAACATCGTAACATGCAGGGTCAGGCGGCGTCTTCTCCAATAGGAAATTAGCCTGGAAAAAACGACAACAGACACACACTTCTTACAACATCCCACGCAAAATCAATGATGAGCATGGACAATTATTATTGAGTTGCCCTGACCGGGGTCTTAAGAAAATTTCACAGTTCAGAACCTTCACTCGAAGGAGCGATTGAGTTTAGAGCTGACCTACATCAACTAGATTTGTCATTTGTATTACGCCTCAGGTAACGCACTGCCATGAACAGACCAACCGCGACCTGTTCTCCATGTTGAAAGCACTGTGTGAAGACCAAAGGCTTACTGTCTTTTTTTTAAGCGACGCTATTGTATCGAACCAATGTGCGAAAACACCTGAAGGAATTAAGCCGATTTCTGTCTATATCGTTTTACTCTCCCTTGGCTACGTTCAGCTATATTTCTTTTTGCTCAACGCTGTCAGGGCTAGCCCACCTAGAATGAACTGGAATGGCAACACTTTGACGGAAACAAACTTCTTCCATCCCCGACCGATTCTCCCGGCGATTTTTTACTTAGGTGCAACCACCATGTGGTTCAACGTGGCTATAATCGTGAACCTTGTTTTAACGCGGAAGAAAATAAAAACAATCACCACAGTGCTTAATAATTGATTCAGGCCCTATTGATTCAGACCCCATTTATTCATCCAAGGTAATGGCGATGTTCCTCCAGAAACTGCATTCGAAAATCCGGCTTGGTGCATTGTTGTATCTTGCGCTCAGCGCAGATGTGTACGCAGAGGTTGTTCAAGAAGCACAGCAAATTAGTGGCGTTCGATCATCAAGAGCCGCCCCTAGCCAGCTCAAGGCACTTAAGTACAACAACCCTGATTTGGTGGTGGATCTAGGCGTTGGACTTTGGGCCTGGCCTTTGCCTATGGATTTTGACGGGGACGGTGACAATGATTTGGTGGTGGTATCGCCGGATGAGCCATTCAACGGCACATACTTTTTTGAAAACGTTGACGGCAACGTCAAACAGCCGGTGTTTGAACCACCGGTGCGGATCAGCAGGGGCGATCATAATGTTCAGGTCTCCTACGTTGATGGTCAGCCGCGAGTGCTCTCGCCCGGCATCGAACATCATGACTTTTCCACCCAGGGTATCGATACTGGAACCCAGCTAACTGTGTCCGATTCCGACATGTTTGTTGCCCGCGATCGCAGTCGCGCCAAGCAATGGAAATATGTTGATTACGATGGCGACGGCGTTCAGGACATCATCGGCGGCTATGATGAATGGGCTGATTACGGCTGGGATGATGCCTTTGATAAAGACGGCAATTGGACCAATGGGCCTTTGCGCGGCTATGTTCTCTGGATGCGCAATCGGGGGTCGAACGTAGAGCCGGATTATGATGAACCGGAATTTGTTTTAGCGGCGACAGAACCGGTAGAGGTCTTCGGTTGGCCGACCCCTAATTTTGCCGACTTTGATGGCGATGGTGACCTCGATCTAATCTGCGGTGAATTTCTGGACTCATTCACCTACTTCGAAAATATTGGCAGTCGAACAAAACCAGTTTATGCCAAGGGCATCAAGCTAAAGGCGGATGGTGAAATACTAAGGATGGATCTGCAGATGATTGTCCCGGTCGCTATCGACTGGGATAAAGATGGTGATATGGATCTGATCTGTGGTGATGAAGATGGTCGTGTCGCATTTATTGAAAACAGCGGCCGGTTTGATAGCGGTATCCCCATTTTCAATTCGCCTGTTTACTTCAAACAGAAAGCGCAGTACTTAAAATTTGGCGCACTATCGACACCCTACGGTGTGGATTGGGACGGCGATGGTGATGAAGACATTGTTAGCGGCAATACGGCGGGCTATATTGGCTTTTTCGAGAATATGGGTGGTGATGGAGACCCGGTTTGGAGCCAGGTCAAACTGCTCAATGCGGGCGATCAAACCATACGCATTCAAGCGGGTAGCAATGGCTCCATTCAGGGGCCTGCCGAAGCCAAGTGGGGTTACACCACGTTAACGGTTGCTGATTGGAACCATGACGGCCGTCTCGACATTGTAGCTAACTCGATTTTGGGGAAAGTGATCTGGTATCAGAATGTGGGCTCGATCAAAAAACCCGAGCTAGCGGCCGCTCAGCCTATAGATGTCGACTGGCCGAGCGCGCCGCCCAAACCCCATTGGAATTGGTGGGATCCTGTCGGTCAGGAGTTCGTCACCCAATGGCGAACCACACCGGCTACCACGGATTGGAACCAAGACGGTTTGATCGATATCGTCATGATTGACCATGAAGGTTATCTCGCTTTTTTTGAACGAACTAAAGACAAGGATGGGCTCAGGCTCCGTGCCGGGGAAAGAATTTTCTTCAACGAGAAGGGTGAAGATCTAGGCTTAGTCTGGGGGACAGCCGGTAAGAGTGGCCGACGCAAACTGGAAGTAGTCGATTGGGACGGTGATGGACGACTAGATATTCTATTTAACGGTATTAATGCTGATTTTTACCGCAATGTCGGTGAACGAAATGGCAACGTTTTGCTTAAAAATATGGGGGCGGTCGATTCGCGAAAAGTCTCCGGACATACATCGAGCCCGACAGTGGTTGACTGGGACGGGAACGGAATACCAGATCTATTGGTGGGTGCTGAGGATGGCCGATTCTATTACGCAAAAAACCCTCGGGCATTTGTAGTCGACGATTGAATATATCCTGCACTGACAATGGACACACACTTCGTCAGCGCGCTAAGGCTGCCATTCAATTCATATCCGCTGTATCGTTCTTGCCTATAGATGGCACGTTTAGATGGCACACTGCGGTTGGAATCCCTGATTCACTGCGATGCTGCCAGTCCCACCCTCACAAATTAGGAAGAAACAGAAGGAACCTATGCCCCAGAATGTAAAACTGATTGCACTCGACATCGACGGCACGCTACTTGAACCGGGCGTCGCTTTTGATGCCCTGCCGGACAATACTGTAGTAGATGCGGTCGCAGCGCTTCAGGCGCGTGGCATTGTTGTCATGTTGGCGACCGGTCGAATGTATCCCGGTACAGCGCCGATCGCAAAACACCTAGGCATAGCGGAACCTTTTATCTGTCAGCAAGGCGCATCGATTCACGAGCCTGACGGCAGTTTGCGCCATGGCTTCACGATCGATCAGGAGATAGCCAGAGAGCTCTACGAGTTTGCAATGAGCCACGGGTACAGCGTTTCCTGGTTCGACCATAAACGATACCTAGTCACCAGCAGGACACCGGCATCTGAATTTTTCGCCGCGGTCTCCGGGGTGGACATCGAGGTGCACCCAAAACCACACGAATCGGGCATCAGGGCAACGGGTATCGATATCGTGAGTGATCAAAAAGTCTCGACTGACGTTCATCGCCTGCTGGAGGCACGCTATGGCAGCCGGGTTTCACTGCTGGATTTCACCTCGGTAACAGCCGTTCACGCACCCCCTGCGAGCAAAGGTAACGCACTCGCGTTGATTGCAAATGAACTGGGGGTGGAGCGATCAGAGGTGCTCGCCATTGGCGATGGCATTAACGATGTGTCAATGCTGACATGGGCGGGCCAGAGCGCGACGCCTGCGCACGGCGATGCCTTTGCCAAGGATTCAGCCAAGGAAATCCTTGAAGGTGACGGCGTGAGTGGTGTGGTGGCCCGGCTCTTAGCCGTGCTGTGACTTTGAGGCCCGGGGCTCTTTTTCGGCCGTGCCTGTAAGCACTCAAAGAACAAAAATGAAACAACAACAACAAAAGACACGCACTATTTCCCGGTCTAATGTTTGTAGTGCGAAGAAGCCCGAAAGAAATAGGCCCATATTTTTTTCTTTCCACCCTCCCATCGGCGCCAACAACCTAATCGATGTGACACCAGCTAAGGATGAAATCGGTAGTTCCAGAACCTGGACACTTGTTGATGCCAACGGTTCAACCGTCGAATCCAGTCGGGGTGCGTTTGATTTTCTCTCCGGTCGTCGCCATTTGGATTTAATGGGGCTTACTATTACGCGGGAGTTTCTTACAACTTCTAGTTTGACGGGATGAATACGAGTGCGGGTAAGCCTTCACGCTGTGTTGGTTTACTCCGACCCTTTACCCCGACCCCGAACGCTCCCGACCCCGAACGCTCCGCGCGTCTGCTATCGTTTATCGCTGGGTCGAGTTCCGCGTTGCCCTTTGCGCGAGAAAGGTTACGGGGGGGTGGCCGAGTAGATCAGTTAATAGCTTGGCCTACTCAAATTGAGCTGGAATGGCCTAGTTCCCGCCATCAAAACGCACGACTCCCTCGTTCGTAAACAATGTCGTTATTTCGGTTGTATTGGCATAGCGGTAACTATTTGCGATGTAATTACCATACCCGCCAATCAACTGGTTATAGGACTTTCAGATCGTTTCCGTCAGCACCAGCCACTCTATAGGCGTCTGTGTATCGAGCGTGGCATTCCCTTGATCGATGATTGAAGCGTTAGCCGTCATGCTCTGAGTCGCCGTAGCAATACAAATGCCTGCCCAGGTCAATTTGATGTAGTTCAAAGCCACGCCCTTCGCTATCGAATAGCGAGAGAAATGATACTGAGATTGGAGGCGGCGTATATCCCCCGATTCGGAGGGGCCTTAACTTAATCTTGAGACTGCGAATTACACGTGCGAGAAGCTGCTGTAACGGATACAGACTTCGCGATTAATGTGTGTCTCGATTTACGCCTGCCTGCCTCCTAAAAAAACGTTCTCTGCGAATGGATTACCCAAGCCCTCACGGCTGGTATGATGCTTCCCCTTCCACTATCCCCGAATTGTTTACTTATTCATGATTGATTTCTCGGTCCAAGATGTAATACACGAAGTCGGCTCTGCCACGTATCAACGCGGCGTTGACTACTTTAATCAGGGGAAAGTGATACAACTCACCACGGAAACCATCGATGAAGATCTGCTGATTTTGCGAGCAGAGGTTACCGGAAGTCGCGCATTCAGCTATACACAGGAAATTGCTATCGACGTTGCAAGTCGTCATGGCACAAGTATCAATGGTGAATGCACATGCCCGGTCGGATACAACTGCAAGCACGTGGCTGCAGCGTGTGTTTACTACAAAGAGTACGGTTCAACCGCCATCGTTAAGTCCAACAAAAACATGGACTGGCTGCAAAGGCTCCTTGAGGCAGGTGACGCAGAAAAAGATCTTATTCCAACCTCATCAGATGAAGAGTTTATTGCCTACCTGCTAAACCCACTGGAGCAATCCAATGGGCTTACCGTAAAACCCGTGCTCTCAAAACCGAAAAAAAACGGCGGCTATACCAAAGGGAAAAAAGTCCACCAGCCCAGTTGGGGGATGTATCGCATTAACCAGTCGTGGCTCAACCCGTTAGACGAGAAAATCATGAACTTTCTTGCTGCGACCAATAAACAGCAGCATTTTAACGATCCCCAGTATCACCTGAGCGGTGAATTCGGCCATCTTTGTATCAAACAGTTGATTGACTCTGGACGCTGTTTTTGGGCAGGGACGGGCAACCCACCGCTACGCCTCGGACAGGCACGTCCATTGCAGATCAACTGGCTTGAGGATGGCAATGAAAACAAGCGACTCGATGTTCAAGTAGACCCGGTTGCCAGGGTCCTAAACACGAGCCCGCCTTTGTACTTGGATGTCCACACCAGCACTGTGGGCGAGATCGAAGGCGCCGAATTTAACGATCTTCAATGGGAATTGATGCTCTCAGCCCCCCGCTTATCCAATTCAGACGCGTTAGAATTTAGTCGCAACCTATTGTTGATGCTGCCGGAGTTACCGATCCCATTGCCTTCGAAGGTCGACACCACCGTCATTCAAAATGAACCGCCCATTCCACTCCTGCTACTGAAAAAACAGTTCGACACTGGCGAGCAACATCTACCGTACGAAATGCGTTTGCGATTCAGATATGCGGATCACGACATACCCATTCTACCGAAGTCACCGGTGACCAATCTCAACTCGGATTCTGGCCTGATTTCTATCGAGAGAAGCCCCGAAGCTGAACATGAGCACTTACAGGTGCTGAGCAAAGCAGGTTTCGAGGCCTTCGTAATTGAAGGTAGGGAAGACCCTTACTGGCGCGTCAAAAATAGCGACAAAACCATCGATGCAATGGAACATTGGCGGGATTTTCTCAACGAGAAACTACCTCAGTTGGAGACGGCAGGATGGATAATTGAATTCGCCCAGGACTTTAATTTGTCGTTCGTCTCCCCGGACACCTGGGAAGCAGAGATAGAAACTGACAGCGTTTGGTTCGATTTACGCTTCGATCTAGAAATAGAGGGTAAAAGACTACCGTTACTGCCATTAATCACCCAGATACTGCATCACTACGACCTCACCGACCTACCGGAATTTGTCATCGTAAAGGCAGAAAACGACCAATTTATAGAATTACCCTCAGAGAAAATTTCGCCCATTTGTAAGGTTCTGTACGAGCTATACGACGGAGGACCATCAACGGCTAGCATGGCGAACGACGACCATCTGCGCTTGGGACACTTTGATGCGTTACGGTTGGCGGAGTTGGAAGCCACCCTCGGCGGCGATCTTAATTGGCGTGGCGGTGAGGCGATGCGCAAACTGGGTCGACAGCTTGCCGACTTTTCAGGTATCGAAAAAGTGTCGATACCCCGTTCGGTCAAGGCCGAGTTACGCGACTATCAAAAACAAGGCGTGAACTGGCTACAATTCCTTAGAGGTTTTGGATTCAACGGCATATTGGCCGATGACATGGGCTTGGGTAAGACCCTGCAAACACTCGTTCATCTGCAATTAGAAAAAGATAATAAGCGGTTGGATCGTCCATGCCTGATCATCGCACCCACCAGCTTAATGAGTAATTGGAAACGCGAAGCCAACCATTTCACGCCAAACCTCAGCGTTCTGACCCTACAAGGGCCAAACCGACATCAGCACTTCCCGGATATCGCGAACTTTGATGTCGTCCTGACGACCTACCCTCTTCTGGTAAGAGATCAGGAAACAATACTGGCCCGAGAATACCACTACGTCATTCTTGATGAAGCACAAACGATCAAAAACCCGAAAGCCAAAATGGCACGCGTGGTCAGGGAAGTAAAATCCCGACATCGTCTGTGCTTGACGGGAACCCCAATGGAAAACCATTTGGGCGAACTTTGGGCACTCTTTGATTTCTTGATGCCCGGTTTTTTAAGTGACGGTAAGACCTTCAACAGTAAATTTCGCACACCCATAGAAAAGCATGGTGATGAGGAACAACAGCAGCGACTGACAAAGCGCATCGCCCCTTTCATGCTCCGCCGTCGTAAAAACGACGTACTGAAAGAACTGCCAGACAAGACGGAGATCATTCGATCTGTGCCTCTGGAGGGTGATCAGGCAGCGCTCTATGAAAGTATCCGTTTATCGATGGAGAAAAAAGTCCGCGATGCGATCAAAGCGCAGGGTTTGGCGAGAAGCCACATTACAATCCTGGATGCTTTGTTGAAACTCCGCCAAACTTGCTGCCATCCTAAATTGTTGTCGCTGAAACAAGCCGCGGCAGTCACGTCATCTGCCAAGACAGAGTTATTGATGGGCCTTCTGCCTGAAATGTTAGAGGAAGGCAGACGAATTCTTATCTTCTCTCAATTTACGACGATGCTGGGTCTCATTGAAGAAGAACTCAACGCTCATCAGATTAACTACACCAAGCTGACCGGACAAACCCGCAATCGCGATGCGGCGATCGAAAAATTTCGGCAGGGCGAGGTTGATGTGTTCCTGATTAGTCTGAAGGCCGGAGGCCTAGGTTTGAACCTGACGGAAGCTGATACCGTTATCCATTACGATCCTTGGTGGAATCCTGCTGTAGAGAAACAAGCGACGGATCGCGCCCACCGAATTGGCCAACACAAACCTGTCTTCGTCTATAAACTCATTACCGAAAACACATTGGAAGAAAAGATCCTCGACATGCAGGCAAGAAAACAACTTCTCGCAGACGCCGTGTACGACGATAAAGAAGGCAACGAGAGAATAAATATTACCTCTGATGACTTACAGGCCCTCTTCTCACCGCTAGTCGAGTAGTGGGGTCGCGAGTAGTAGTGGGGTCGAGTAGTAGTGGGGTCGAGTAGTAGCGGGGTCGGGGTAAAGTGCCGGAGTAAAATAGCTCGGTGCGCTAGCTTCTAAACTCTGACAGACCAACCGACACAACACATGACAGGTAGTAGCAAACAACCCGACACACACTAACAAACCGACACACACTTTTTACAGATTACACGCGTAGGCGTTGTCCTACATGCTCGCGACCTTAGTCACGCACCGTCGTCTCGCCGCACTGTAATTCCTAACTAGGCGAACCAGTCAGTTTTAGCGCAGCTAAAATAAAACAAAGTACACGCGCTTCTCGAGTAGTGGGGTCGGGTTAAACAAACCGACACACACTTTTTATGCACTTTTTACCGACTACATTCGTAGGCGTTGTCCTGCATGCTCAGGACCTTAGACACGCACCGCTGTCTCGCCGCACCGTAATTCCTAACTGGCGGAGATAGTCGGTTTTAGCGCGGCTAAAATAAAACAAAGTACACGCGCTTCTTGAGCGCTTTTCCTATCGCGTACTTCGCTGGCTAGCAGCGGCCTTGCTCCCGCAAACACCGTTCAGGTAAAGCAGGTGCAAGTGGACATTTATAGGTTCAAAGCACAACCAAAGTGTTGGCTCACAATCACGATCCCACTCTGTCAGTTGCGAACGAATCAGAGCAGTGAAACCTATAATCCGAGAAAAGATACGTAGGATTATCTGACCTGTTTTGTGTGATTTAACGGCGACGGCGCACCAAACTGTGTCAACTGGCACAGCCAAGCCAGCTTTGAAAAAGGTACCTGGCACTTTATACCCTGATAGATAAGCAGATTTAGTTTCTGGCATGGAGCTTGCATTTTATTTGCATAACAAATGTTTACACACCAAGTGCTCGCAACCCAATTGTTTGCAACCCAAGCAATCTCGCGGACTTTCAACCTATAGGAACCGCCAAGATGCCACGTCAGTTCGCGCCAGCGATCCGCCCCTATTGGAAAACGCTGGTCGTCGTCGGTTTGAGTAGCATGCTCTGCTCAACATTCGGTTTCGCACAGACAGGATTCAAAAACATGAAACCCGAAGATGCAGGCGGCCAAAACTTGTCGCTGTCACACCGCTATGGTCGTGATGATCCAAACTATGTGCAGAACGTGCACCACTTTATTCACGCCATGCCCAAGGCTGAACTGCATGTCCACTACGAGGGAACACTCGCGCCGACGAAAATACTGGAGCTCTCTAAACGCAACAGCACGCCGGGTATTCCCGATACCATCGATGGTATCAAAAAAATGCTGGCCGGCTCGGTATTGACCCAATTTCTCGACGGTCTGGCGAAGGCGCGCAGCACCATGGTGACCGAGCAGGACTTCTATGAGGTCGCATGGGAATTTGCCGTGCGGCAGATGGAAAACCAGGTGGTCTACACCGAGCTGATGTTTGATCCTCAAGGTCATACCAGTCGAGGCATCGAGTTCGATACCTTTATGCGAGCTCTGGTCAGAGCCAAACAGGACGCCAACGACATACTGGGTATTCGTATTGAATTGAGTATGCAGTTTCATCGTGACAAGTCCCGCGCGTCTGCCTTGGAAACCTTGGCCGATGCCGAGCGCTGGAAGGACCATATTCTAGGCGTTGGAATGGACAACGGTCCCCAGGCCGGTTACGCAGAGAAACTGCAACCCGCCATGGAGAAAGCGCGCGAGATGGGCTTTCGTATTTCCGGTCATATAGATCGATACGAACTCGACTACGACAAAAATCTAAACTTCCTGCTAAATACCTTGAACGTCGGTCGTGTCGATCACGGCATCAATATCATGGATACCCCCGAACTAATTCTCATAGCCAAGGATCGTGAAGTGACCTTCACCGTCTGCGGGGCAACCCTGTACTCCGACAATCTTCATCTGTACGAGGACAGTGGCTTTAAGCTCTACACGCGACGCATAGACGAAATGACGGAAGCAGGATTGCAGACCACCATTAATACCGACGATCCCGGTTACTTTATAGGCTTCTATCTGAGCGACATGATTCGTGCGTTCCATGAAGAGAATCAATACAGCAAGGAAGAGCTAATCGACTTTCAGCGACGCGCTTTTAAAGGCGCATGGATGAGCGCGAAAGATAAAGCGATCTATCTAGCGCAACTCGATCAATACGCCAGCGATACCAGCGAAAAATAGTTATTGGGGTCGGAGTAGTTATTGGGGTCGGAGTAAAATAGTTATTGGGTTCGGAATAAAAGTACCGGAGTAAGAACGCGATTGGCGTAGTGTGCGCAGATCGCCATTTACGTCAACTGTCCCCCCAATTTCGCCGCGGGGACTGAAGATTTCGCACGATTCCTTTTCAGTTTTCGCCATTTACTCTCAATTTTCCTCTCATTTGTATCGACTAGTTAACTGATTTTCCCCGCTTTCACCGAGTCTCATTTTACGCTTGAGCCATGCTCAACGAATGGACGCCCCTATCTACTCATTACGAATCGAAGACGCCGCATGACGGTCGAATTAGTCGCGGTCCTATGGGTTTCATCGTCCAGCTCAGTTTTGAGGCTCAATCTAGGATAATCCATAGGCAGCAGTCGCTCATGCATTTTGAACATTCCCCTTATCGTGCCGAAACCCTCACGTTCCCCTGCTGATAGATAGACAGGTTTTGCTAAATCTTTGCTCTGTTCCGCATGCGTCTCTCGGGGCAACCACCAACATGAACGTAACGGCCGTCTACCAAACCGTTGTGGCTGTATTCCTGGCCCAGGTCCATCATGATCTCAGCCTCGCTTCGATTGTGCTAATTGGGCTGACCGCTGCTGGGGCGTCTATCGGCACGCCAGCAACCCCGGACGTCTGCATCGTTATTCTTTTCGGCATACTATCGGGCATTGGCGAAACGCCTCCAGGGGTTGCACTGATCATTGCTCTAGATCCAATACTCGATATGTGTCGAACTTCCGTCAACCTGTCAGGGGATCTTGCCGCTACCTTTCTCTTGGATCAATGGTTCAATACTGACCAACAAGATTCAAGCATTACAGCAACACATCAAGACACGACGGCCACTAACGCATTCGCAAACCCGAACAACGCGGTTAGGTAAAAGCCAAAATAATGACAAGCGATACACACCATCGCGGCATCAATAGGGCAGACGAGATCTAGCTACGACTACACAGCGGCCTTCTCAAGGATACCAACACTAACCCTGCAAGCAGAAATAATAAGCCCGCAGGCGCAGGGACATCCGCTGGCGGCGCAAAGGCATTGCGCTCGCGAACGATGGCCCGAGTCGTTGATCAGAGCCGTCGCGGCATCAAAGGCACCGGTCCTATTTATTTGCGCGCTCCATACTGATCGAATGCATCGATGACAGCGTTCAGGGCATTGATACCTCCCTCATGTTCTAGACGGATCAAGGCACTGTTGAAAACTCAACCGAAGCAAACGTAGTGTCTTAGCTCGCATCTCGAATTGCACCTATCAAACCTCAGGTTTATTCCGTAAACGTTTCGTCGTCATCGACGAGTAATTGACCCCAAACTATCAACCCGTAAAGTGACGTTTAGCGATAATCCCCGAAGCTTTTGAAATATAGAGAGACACAATATTGGCGCTGCAATTGAATATTTCATCATGAGCATTCCTGGGCTTGAAAGTAGGTCAGAAAAATTTATAGGGGTGACACATGTGGCCTGAGTTCTACAAATTTCTGCCGCAAATAAGTGTTCTTACGGTATCTAAAGCTCCCATGGCAGCCCTGCCTCACGCTAGGTGCGCGTTAAAGACACTAAGAAGGTTTTAAGAAAGACTTCGAGTCAAAAAGAATACGCCAGGCTATGCAATCTATCAACGCTGGGTGAGTGGGTTACAGTACATTCCAATTTACCCATTTTTCCTCAGGCGCTAGACACTTCAAATGCATGAACCAACGACGTATACCTGCCCCTTTTGCGCTCTAATTTCAGGCGAATACCCGGATCGACAAACAGAGATCGTCTTTGAAACCAAAGACGTTCTGGTATTCCCTGCCAAGCATCACAAGCCTGGAAACGAAGGCAACCTACTGGTGGTTACCAGAAGGCACATTGAAAACCTCTACGATCTACCCACTGACCTGGCGCAACCGTTGCAGCACGCGATTAAACTTGCCGCAACAGCGCTCAAAGAAGTCCTTGGCTGCGACGGCATAACGATTCGACAGAACAACGAGCCAGCCGGAGGCCAAGACGTTTGGCACTATCATGTGCACATAATCCCTCGCTACATTGGTGACAAGCTACACTCTGTTAGCCCTGTCGTGGCGCCGATTGAAAGTAGAATTCGATTGGCACAAACGCTTAAAAGGGTCATGACTTAATATGCCATCGAAACTAGCCAAACCTGAGTTGGAAAAAGTTACGCTTCGCCTGATCTAACTCATGAGGTCGCGATATGTATTTCCAGGTGTCGCCGATCAAATCTGCAAAGTAATCTCCACCAAATTCAATTCAGACGCCTATTTCAAGGTAGATTCAATCGATGATCTAGCGGCCATGCTGACTACTAATCTGCAATCAATCAACAACGACAGACACCTTCAAGTTGGGGGGCAATCGCGATCCCGTAGAACAGATCTCGAAATCGCCGGATTCAGAAAACGAAGAAGTAGAACCAGAGAACACCAATTTTGGCTTTGATGCGATCGACCAACTTGATGGAGGCGTTGGATACCTAAAGTTATCAGAGTTCGCGGACACCGAGTACGGCGGGGTCGCGGCCGTGGCAGCCATGCAACAACTCGTCGATTCAAAGTCACTGATCTTCGATCTTAGGCGAAACGGCGGCGACAACCCAAAGATGGTTCAGCTTCTGACCACCTACCTTTTGGGTCATGAACCACTACACCTGAACGATTTCTATATGCGTGAAACTGACGCATTGGACCAATTTTGGATCTTGCCCTAGGTACCTGGGAAACGACTCACCAATACAGACGTTTTCGTTTTAACCAGTAACAACAAGTTTTCGGCCGCGGAGGAGTTCTGCTACAACCTCCAAAACCTCAAACGTGGCACCATCATTGGTGAAGTGACGGGCGGCGGGGACGAGCATGTGCTGGCTGGCCAGCTCAGCGTGTTTACTCCCCACGGGCGCGCAATCAATCCTATTAGCGGCACTAATTGGGAACGGGCTGGGGTTAAACCCGATATCGTGGCGTGCGCAGACGAGGCATTCGATGTGGCGTATAAAATAGCATTGGAAAATTGATTGATCACGCTTCCAAAGTTCCTTCAAGGTCGTGCGAAAAGCATCGATACGAGTTCCACTGAGTCCCACATCGAGGTGTGGTTAACATGATGAGTATCAAATTTGTTACGCCTGAAGACGGTCTTAAGCGAGTCGTCGACGAGATCAATCAATCGTTCTGGAATGATACCAATAAAATCGCAGTCTATGACCTTGAATGCTTGGCAGCCTAGCTGGATCGGCAAGATGTGCTATTTTTGACTTGTCACGATGTATTAAGTAGGAAACCGAAACTCATGGCGATAGCATCATCACGGATAGAAATTAGGCCCTTCGA
>JBLIIB010000016.1:0-26819 GCA_047634795.1 Candidatus Azotimanducaceae bacterium
TGCGCCGTTTTCGCCTTTGTGTTCAACGTAATCATTGTATGAGATGACCTCTGCGCGAATGAAGCCCTTTTCAAAATCAGTGTGGATAACGCCTGCCGCCTGGGGCGCACTGGAACCTGTTTTGACCGTCCAGGCACGTGCTTCTTTAGGCCCAACGGTAAAGTATGTTTGCAGTCCAAGCAGGTGGTAGCCGGCTCGAATCACGCGGTCAAGACCGGGTTCGTCCATACCAAGGTCAGCAAGGAATTCATTTCGTTCCTCGTCTTCGAGTTCGGCAATTTCAGCCTCAAGTTTGTTGCAGATCACTACGAGCTCTGCACCTTGGGTTTCAGCAATCTTTTTAACCACGTCAACATGTGGATTGTTTTCGAAACCATCCTCGTCAACGTTCGCAATAAAAAGCACCGGCTTACCCGTCAATAAATGTAGATCACGATAGAGATTGATATGGTCATCGCTAACTTCAAACGTGCGCGCGGCTCTACCACCATCAATATGGGACTGTAATTGCTCCAAAAACTGCAGCTTCGCCATTTCTTCTTTGTCGCCATTTTTAGCGACGCGCGATACGCGATTAATGCCATTCTCTATCGTTTGCAGATCCGCTAGCTGCAGTTCGGTATCAATGATTTCGATGTCTTCTGCGGGATCGATTCGGCCGCCCACGTGGGTCACATTTTCATCTTCAAAACAGCGGACAACATGAGCAATGGCATCAGTTTCTCTAATGTTCGCGAGAAACTGGTTCCCCAGACCCTCACCCTTAGATGCACCTTCAACCAGGCCAGCGATATCGACAAACTCCATCGTGGTTGGAATCACCTTGTCGGGTGAAACAATACTGGCAAGATTGTCCAGTCGAGGGTCGGGCATGGGCACGATGCCTGAATTCGGCTCGATCGTGCAAAAAGGAAAGTTTTCAGCACCTACACCCGCTTTGGTGAGTGCATTGAATAGCGTGGACTTGCCCACATTAGGTAACCCGACAATGCCGCAATTAAAACCCATGTCTAGTCACTCTCCTGATCTCGTTGAAAGGGTTGTTCAATATTATGTAGCTCATTCATGGCACTCTGCCAATCGCCGTTAGCGGCAATCGGTAGAGCTGACAGCGCGTCATGGATGCATTCGTCGATAATGGCACGGTCAGATTTTGACACCTTGCCCAGCACGTGACCCGTCACACCTCGTTGATCCCCGGGATGCCCGACCCCTATTCGAATCCGAGCATACTCTTTCGACCCGGCAAGACTGGCCGAAATACTCTTCAAACCATTATGTCCGGCGAGCCCGCCGCCCTGCTTAAAACGAATTTTGCCACCGGGGAAATCAATTTCATCATGGGCAATCAGAATAGATTCGACAGGAATCTTGAAGAAATTTGCATAGGCGCCAACACTCTTACCCGACTCGTTCATATACGTATCGGGGATGAGCAATTTGACTTCCTTACCATCCAGGCGTGCTAACGCAACCTGGCCCAGGAATTTCTTTTCTGATTTGAAAGTTGCGCCAAGTTGATCTGCAAGCCTTCGAACAAGCCAGACACCCGCGTTATGGCGGGTATCTGCGTACTCTTGTCCAGGATTGCCGATACCGACAATCAGTTCAATTGGCGACTCTACCGAAGGCATCGACACAATGAAGAGCGGACTTAATCGTCCCCTTCACCTTCATCAGTAGTCCCAGCAGCATCACCTTGAGGTGCAGCAGCATCCAGGCTTTCGTCTGAGTCTTCACGCTTCGGTGCATTCACCGAAACGACCACATGGTCATGGTCAGCGCCTTGCGCCAGGGAAGGTACTTCCAAACCTTCAGACAGCGTTAAACCGCTGATGTGAATGGAATCACCGACATCCATATGCTCGATGTCGACTTCAATGTATTCCGGCAGATCACCTGGCAGACAGGTGATTTCGATAGAAGTCATATTGTGGGAAATGCTACCACCGCCCTGCCGAACACCAACACACTTGTCTTCGTTCACAAAGTGCAACGGCACCTCAACGGTAATTTCCTGATCCATTCGGACGCGCAGGAAGTCGGCGTGCATGATCCGATCTTTTGCTGGATGACGCTGCAAGTCTTTCAGAATCGCTTCCTGAGTCTTGCCGCCGGCATTGATCTTAACAATCTTTGAGTAGAAGGCTTCGTCCTGACAGGCCTTGTGGATATCTTTATGCGCCAAAGTCAAAGGCTGTGGGTCTTCGCCCGCGCCATAAAGGATTGCCGGAATCATGTCTGCATTTCGACGTAGGCGGCGGCTCGCACCCTTCCCCTTGTCGGTACGCAATTCGGCACTCAATTCAAAATCTGCCATTAGGTACTCTCCATTTAGTGATAATTACCCGATTAACCATTGCGACCTAGGCTTTCAGGCTGTTTATTGACCCCACTACAGAGTCGAGCATGCCATCCCTGTTAGAAATTCTGCCATGATTACAATCGGAATCTGCTAGAACAGGGCGGGCTGTATTCTCTTCTTGAACAGCGCACTCAGCGACTCTTCATTACTAATGCGACGTATCGATTCCGCCAACTCGTCAGAAATACTGAGCTGCCGTATCCTGCCTGTCGCCCTCGCTTCTTCTTTCAAGGGAATCGTGTCTGTCACCACCAGTTCGTCGATGGTGGACTTCAAAATATTCTCGATGGCAGGCCCCGACAAAACCGGATGCGTGCAATAAGCGACGACTTTTTTCGCACCATTTTCTTTCAGTGCTCGCGCTGCCGCACATAACGTGCCCGCGGTATCTACGATGTCGTCTACCAAAAGGCAGGTCCTGCCATCGACATCGCCAATGATGTGCATCACTTCAGACTGATTGGCCTGAGGTCGACGCTTATCAATAATGGCGAGATCACAATCGTCTAATTGCTTCGCCATCGCTCTCGCCCTGACAACCCCGCCTACATCAGGCGATACAATCATCAGGTCTTCATAATTCTGCCGTTCAACATCGAGTAACAGCACCGGAGTGGCATAGATGTTATCGACGGGGATTTTGAAAAACCCCTGAATCTGATCTGCGTGCAGATCAATCGTTAACACCCGGTTGATACCTGCGCTACCCAACATGTCCGCAACGACTTTCGCCGTGATAGGCACACGGGACGATCGAACCCTTCGATCTTGTCTGGCGTAACCGAAATAGGGAATCACCGCAGTGATTCGCGCCGCAGATGCTCGCTGGAGACAGTCTGCGATAATCATCAATTCCATCAGATTATCGTTGGTTGGAGCGCAGGTGGGTTGAATCACAAACACGTCCTTACCACGAACGTTCTCATGAATTTCTACCGCTATCTCACCGTCACTGAACCGGCCAACGTGCGCCCTGCCCAAATCCATCCTGAGTCGGTCGACCACGCGTGTCGCCAGGTCTCTGTGAGCATTGCCCGAGAAAATCTTTAGTTCAGCCACTAGTCTTATCCAGATTTAGGCTTCGTTTAAATATGGCTGGGGTGGCAGGACTCGAACCTGCGCATGCAAGGATCAAAACCTTGTGCCTTACCAACTTGGCGACACCCCAAAGTCTTATCAGTATTCCCTGACATGACCGCCCCGATCTAAAGGGACGCTCATTTTTTCAAACACCTACCCTCCTATCCGTGGCGACCTAGATGGGGGTGCAAAAAAGGGCGCTATTGTGCTGTTCGTATCCGCTGCTGTCAAATCGAATCTACACGGGATGCTTCAACCGGAAACTGCCAGCGTTTGATTCGTAACCTCAGAGATACATCCTGATGTGTCATCATCAGCAGGCGGGGGCCCGATTCATCAGATTTTAGGATACTGACTTGCCAGCCGTCGAGCAGGAAGTCACCTGTAATGGGCTGTCCAGAGGCATTCTGATAACCTCTCAGCCAATATTCAAGATAACGCAGCGGAAGCGGAACGCTCTGTCCCGCAAGATCGATGCTACCGCCATCAGGATAGGTTTCATCTATGTCGCCGCTCTGAACGCGCACACGACCTTCAGCTAGCGTTAAATCGGCGCTGGCAGCGCCAAGGGCAGCGCTGAGACGAATTTCGCTACGATCCGGATATTTATCCCATACGACTGAAAACAGACGTGTCTGACCGGCCTGACGCAGCGACACCTTACCGTCAAACGACCACCGCTCATCATCCGGGACGTGCGAGATCGAGGTGCAAGCTGCTAAACAGAACAAAACAAGTGGCAGGACCCATCTGCTAATCAAGAATCGCTGCCCTCAACCATACCTTCAACTGTGCCCTCAACCATACCTTCACCTGTGCCCTCAACTATTCCCATCAATCGCTGCATAACCGACTTAAGAATTTCGCTGTCCGGCGCTAGCTCAAGCGCCTCCTGCCAGATCTGTGTTGCTTCTCTTTGGGAGCCCATCACCCAAAGCACCTCACCGAGATGCGCCGCTACTTCATCATTGTTAAATAGCGCCAGGGCGCGGCGCAGGTAAGTCACTGCTTTTTCATAGTCGCCCAATCGGTATAGCACCCAGCCCATGCTATCGATAAAAGCAGGTTCATCTGGCCGGAGCGCCAAGGCACGCTCAATCAACTCAAACGCTTCTTCATGCCTGTCGGTCAGATCCGCGAGGGTGTATCCGAGCGCATTCATCGCGTCGGCGTTATCCGGATCGACACTCAGCACACGACGTAGATCCTGCTCAAGAATATCCAATCGACCAAACCGCTGCCCCGTCATTGCACGAAAATACAGCAGATCGACATTGTTCGGCTCAAGCGCAATCACCTCATCAAGGAAGCTCAATGCTTCTTGTTCAAGACCCCGATCAGCCAGTAACTGTGCTTCGATAAAAATCAGTTGCTGTTGATGCTCCGGCATCGATGCGCGCAGACGAGCCAAATGCTTACGGGCCTCTTCCCATCGACCATCACCGACTAAAATGGACGCAATTCTGGCCTGGGCAGGCAGAAACTCATACCCTGTTCCCGCCTGATGGTAAGCCTTCAATGCCTCGACTTTGTTAGATTGACGCTCAGCAATGCCCCCCAGATAATAATGCGCTTCGCCGGAACGCCGGTCCCATCGCACCATTTTTTCAAAGTACCTGCGGGCGAGCGGGTCATCTTTCTGCTCTAGCGCTATCAATGCGAGCGCAAAAAGGACATCCCCGTCATTGGGCGAGAATTTCAATGCCTCACCATATTGCGCTTTGGCCGCTTCCAATTCACGCTGCTCGAAATACAACCTCGCCAAAATCAATCTTAAGCGGCGATTATCCGGTTGTTCTTCGACCTTCTGACCGAGGAATTTTTTAGCTTCCTCAGTTCTATCAAGCGCACCAAGAACCGTCATCTTAAGAATCACCACATTGACGTTTTCGGTCATGCCCAGCAACCGGTCGGCCAGGACGAGCGACTCTTCCAGTTGGCCGGTTTGCTCCAGCAGTACAGCCTTGGAAAAGAGCAATTGGTCGTCCGAAGGATGACGGGAAAGCATTTCGTTGATGGCCTTGAGCAGTGAAGCCTTTTGATCTGCAGATAAATTCGCAGAGCGGTAAGCAAACACATCAAACTTGGCAAGTCCGCCCAGGTTTTTGATTGCTTCCATGTGAACAATCGCGTCTTCCAGTCTGCCCGCACGGAGCAGAAGGTCAGCTGCGTGACGATGGGCATCGATGTTCGAAGGATCCTTCTCCGCCCAGATCGACACCGTCTGTCGCGCCACATCATCCTTCTTCAGATAGAGCGCAAGACGGGTCGCGCGAGCCGCAACGCCAGGGTCCTGGGTTTCGAGCGTTGCGGTCAGGTAATTCTGCAGCGCCAGCTCATAATCAGATCGGAATCCAGCAACCTCCGCAACCAGTAATTGGTATAGAGAGTCACCCTGAAAGGGTGCCACCGGATACTCCGGGGGCTCAGGTGCAATCTTTGGTTTTTTTGCAATATCCACCTGGATAACGTTTAACGCATCACCTTCACCCGTATTTGTTTCTGAAACAGGGGATTCGGGAACGGTTGCGCAACCGACCAGACCCATAATAGCCAACACGGACACACTACCTGCGCGCCACCCTCGACTTGAACATTTCTTCAATTTATTCACTAGATTGTTATGACCTTATTGTGAGCGCCCTGATTGGCGTCGATCCTGACAACTTGCCGTTTGCGGTGTATTCACTCTGCCAAGCAAAGTACAATACGCCTCTGACCAAGCTGGTCAGCTCCAACATGGAGAAACCCCTATAGGTGTTAAGAAACGCGCAAGGGGTTCATTTTACTACACCGGTCACCTATGAATCTGCTTATCGTTGGCATTAATCACAATTCTGCCCCTGTGGAACTTCGGGAAAAGGTTGCGTTTACGCCAGAACAGATGGGTGATGCGCTTGCTAAAATCACCGAAGGCGCCAATCTCGCCGAAGTAGCGATTCTCTCAACCTGCAACCGAACAGAAATTATTGCCGCCAGTAGTAACATTGATCCCACCTCCATTATTCGGTGGCTGGAGGAATATCACCGAATTCCGCCCAATTCATTGGACGATATCATTTATACTTTTACCCAGCGCGGTGCACTAAAGCACGCAATGCGAGTGGCATGCGGGCTTGATTCAATGGTGGTTGGCGAGCCTCAAATTCTGGGGCAATTCAAAGAGTGTTTCGACATGGCGCGCCAGCACGACACGCTCGGCAGCGAACTTGACCAAATGTCCCAATCCGCATTCAGAGTCGCAAAGAAGGTACGGACTGACACGGCGATCGGCAAGAATTCGGTTTCGGTTGCCTCAACAGCGGTTACCCTTGCGCAGCATTTGTTTTCCGATCTTACCCAATGTCAGATTTTGTTGATCGGCGCGGGCGAAACCACTCAGCTTGTGGGTCGACACCTCGTCAGCGCGGGCATCAAAGATATCACTATCGCCAATCGAACCATTGCAAATGCGCGCACCCTCGCAGCAGAATTTAACGCTAGCGCCATTGACCTGCAGACCATACCCCAAGCACTGGCAGACACTGATGTCGTCATCGCTGCCACGTCAGCACAGCTCCCCATACTAGGGAAAGGAACGGTGGAAAGTGCGCTCCGAACGCGCAAGCACCGCCCGATTCTTATGGTTGACCTGGCGGTCCCGAGGGATATTGAACCTGAGGTGGGTGAACTCAAGGATATCTACCTCTACAGCGTTGACGACCTCCAGGAGATGATCAACCACAACATGAAGAATCGCCAGGAAGCCGCAGAACAAGCTGAAGAAATGATCAGCGAAGTGGCGGCCAATTACCGTACCCACCATGAAAACCGCGCCATTGATCAAACGATTGCTCGCTTCAGAGAGCATCACAATGCCATCAAGGAACAAGAATTAGAAAAGGCAATGGCACGATTATCCAAAGGTGAAGCGCCGGCACAGGTACTGAATCAACTCGCGAACCAGCTGACAAATAAGATCATACACAGTCCCAGCGTTGCACTTAGAAAAGCCGCCGAAGAAGGCGAAGGTCAACTACTGGATGTCGTTAACGATTTGTATCAACTCAACAGGTCAAAAGACCGTGAATAACTCGCTCAAACAAAAACTCGACCAGCTACTCGAACGATATGAAGAACTCGGCGCTCTGTTGAGTGACAATCAGATCATCTCAGACCAGAACAAGTTTCGAGCCTTTTCCAAGGAATACGCTGACATCGAGCCCATCGTTATTTGCTTCAGGCAGTTCGACAATCAGCAGACGGAACTCGATGACGCAAATCTGATGCTCAAAGACCCCGACTCTGATATCCGGGAGATGGCGGAACTTGAAGCCTCCGAATTGGAACAATCGATCGGAAAACTCGACCAGACACTACAGACACTATTACTTCCCAAGGACCCGCACGACAGCAATAACGTTTTTCTCGAAGTGAGAGCAGGTACCGGTGGTGATGAAGCGGCAATTTTCGCTGGCGATCTGTTTCGCATGTACTCCCGCTTTGCAGAAACACAGAATTGGAAATTGGAAATACTCAACGAGCGACCCGGCGATCATGGCGGCTATAAAGAAGTGGTCGCCAGGATAGAGGGCAAAGAGGCCTTTGGGAAAATGAAATTTGAATCAGGCGCACACCGAGTGCAGCGCGTCCCTCAAACAGAATCGCAGGGAAGAATACACACCTCAGCCTGCACCGTCGCCGTACTGCCAGAGGTTGAGGGCGTAGAAGCCATTGACATCAATAAAGGTGATCTGCGCGTAGATACCTACCGGGCTTCAGGGGCCGGCGGACAGCACGTCAACAAAACTGATTCAGCCGTTCGACTCACCCACCTGCCGACGGGCATCGTTGTGGAGTGTCAGGACGAACGTTCACAGCACAAAAACAAAGCCCGGGCCATGAGCCTACTTCAGGCTAAATTACTGGACCAGGCCCAGGCCGCACAAGACAACGAGCAAGCTGAGGCACGAAGAAGCCTTGTGGGTAGCGGCGATCGATCAGAGAAAATCCGCACCTATAATTTCCCCGACGGTCGAGTGACAGATCATCGAATCAATCTCACCATTCACCGATTGGCGCAGGTCATGACCGGAGAGCTTAATCCAATCATCGACCAGCTCATCATTGAACATCAGGCAGACCTGCTAAGCGCTTTGGGCCAGGATGATGGCTAAACCTGCCACCGCTGAGACTGTCAGCGAGATTCTTGCGGCCGCCGTTGCGCGGTTAAGCGATGGCTCTGACTCACCTGCGCTAGATTGCCAGTTACTTCTTGCACACGTCACGGGCAAAGATCGACAGTGGTTTTACGCTCATAGCGAAGCAAGCCTGACCCAAAACGACAGTGATGAATTCCAATCATGCATCGACCGGCGCTGCAAAGGCGAACCTGTTGCCTATATCACGGGACAGCGCGCTTTCTGGGATCTAGAATTCAAGGTAACACCAGACACACTGATACCCCGACCAGAGACAGAACTCATTGTTGAGGCGGCATTAGATTTGACTGCATCCCGGATTGGGACCGTACTCGACCTGGGAACAGGATCCGGCGCCATTGCCCTGAGCCTTGCGAGCGCAAGACCAGGTTGGCAGGTGACGGCGACCGATGTCAGCGAGCAGGCGCTATATATTGCTCAGCGCAATGCGATGAGCAGTATTAACACCAATAAGGCTAATGCTGTGGGTATCAACAATGTCCAATTTATCCAAAGCAGTTGGTTTGAAAACGTGACCGGGAAATTTGATCTTATTGTCAGCAATCCACCATATCTGCGAGACGATGATCCACATTTCGAAAGTCTCGCGTTTGAACCCCGGCTCGCCCTCGCAGCAGGCAAGACAGGGCTCGATTGCCTGAGCATGATTGTTCATCAAGCAAGCGGCTATCTAGCACCGGATGGAATACTCATGCTGGAACATGGCTTTGATCAGCGCGCAGCGGTCACCCAACTCCTGAAAACCGCCGGGTTTGAAACCATCACCCCGCTCGATGATCTTGCGGGACTTCATCGCGCCATCATTGCCCAATGCCACACTGTTTCTGAAACCGACCAAAGCCTATGCTAAGCATGCGTCGATGATGACAAGCACCAACGACGCGAGGATCTATCTGTGAAAGGGTCCCGCGATGAAAAGACCCATCTATAGAAGGAACTGGCATGAATGATGATCAACTCCTAAGGTATGCGCGACATATCATGCTCCCCGACATTGATATCGCTGGGCAGGAAAAACTTCTCGACGCCTCCGTACTCATCATAGGGCTTGGAGGTCTCGGCAGCCCTGTCTCCATGTACCTTGCGGCATCAGGTGTAGGTGAGTTAGTACTCGCAGACTTTGACAGGGTTGATCTCTCTAACCTGCAGCGTCAAATAGTCCACACCACCGAAACCGTTGGCGAACTAAAAACCCACTCTGCTCAATTAAGTCTCGCGCGATTGAATCCGGACACTCGGATAAGAACCATCGATAGCAAACTTACGCTTGAAGCGTTAGAACAGGAAGTCGCATCGGCTGACCTTGTCATCGATTGCACCGACAACTTCGAGGTTCGCTTTGCCATCAACGATGCGTGCCTCCGGCAAAAAAAGATGCTCGTCTCCGGGGCTGCTGTCAGACTCGAAGGACAATTGATGGTCGTCGATGCAACGGACCCAGAGATGCCTTGTTATCGTTGTCTATATGAGGAGGGTTCGGATGCGGCACTCAACTGCGCAGAAACAGGTATCGCTGCACCGGTAGTAGGGACTATCGGCACCCTGCAGGCTTTAGAGGCCGTAAAAATACTGTCGGGCATAGGCACTTCGCTGGCGGGATACCTTTTGACTTTTGATGCCAAGCGAATGGATTGGCGAAAGCTAAAACTACCTAAAAACCCAGGTTGCCCGGCATGTGCGCCGGACACAACAGGATCGCATTAGTCGTCCGGATTAAAGGCGCCAACCGCCTGAAGGTCAGCATGGTAGGAAGACCGGACCAACGGCCCGCTTGCGACCTGCTCAAAGCCTAACTCTCTAGCCTTCACAGCCAACGCCTCAAACTCGTCGGGATGAACGTAACGATCAAGCGGCAGATGATCCTTACTCGGCTGCAAATATTGACCCAACGTCAACATGTCAACATTGTGCGCACGCAGGTCCTGCATCACTTCAATCACTTCGTCTATCGTCTCTCCCAGACCGAGCATGAGCCCGGACTTGGTCGGCACATTAGACCTGCTTGCCTTAAATTCTTGAAGTAATTTGAGTGACCAGCCGTAATCCGCGCCGGGTCTCGCCTTGCGGTAAAGTCGGGGTACCGTTTCCAGATTGTGATTGAACACATCCGGCGGTGTTCGGGACAAGATATCCACGGCAATCTCCATTCGACCGCGAAAATCAGGTACTAGCACCTCAATCGTGGTGCTCGGATTGCTCTCTCTGATCGCCGCAATGCAAGCCGCAAAATGATCTGCCCCACTGTCCTTCAAGTCGTCTCGATCTACTGATGTCACGACCACGTATTTCAGCCCCATTTCCTGAACAGCTTCGGCCAATTCCCTTGGTTCATCAGGATCCAATGGGTTAGGACGACCATGGGCCACATCACAAAATGGGCAGCGCCGTGTACAAATCTCGCCCATAATCATAAAAGTCGCCGTGCCGTGGGAAAAGCATTCCGGCAGGTTGGGGCAACTGGCCTCTTCACAGACAGACGCTAGTTTCCGGCGCCTCAATATTTCTTTGATTCGAGAAATTTCAGGATTGGCAGGAATCCGAACGCGAATCCAGTCAGGTTTACGTTGAACCGTCTCAGCCGGTATCACCTTCACGGGAATCCTGCGAACCTTCTCGGCCCCGCGTAGTTTCTCGCCCTGCACCATACGATTTTTGTCGACCATCAGCTGTCTCTCAATAAGCGAGAGGCATCATACCCGAATTGATCACAGAGCAGGTCCGCCAATTCCTGTGCAATCCTGTCACGATTCACATCAACCCCGAGCTCAGCCAGACTGGTCACCTTCAACCCTTCATAACCACACGGATTAATCCGATCGAAAGGTGATAAATCCATATCAAGGTTAAGACTGAGGCCATGGTAACTCCGCCCTCGTCGAATCCTAAGCCCCAGTGCTGAGACTTTCTCACCCCCAACGTACACACCTGGCGCCTTCTTATCAGGTAAACCAACGACACCATATTGGGCCAAGAGACCGACGACCGCCGTTTCAACCGCGGTAACAAGATCTCTTACGCCGATGCCGAGCCGCCTAATATCAAGAAGCACGTAGGCCACCAATTGCCCGGGCCCGTGATAAGTCACCTGGCCGCCTCGATCCGTGCGAACCACCGGGATATCTCCGGGTGCCAGCAAATGTATTTCTTTACCTGCCTGACCCAGAGTGAACACGGGCGGGTGTTCAACGATCCAGATTTCATCTTCTGAATCATCACTCCGAGCGTCTGTGAATGATTTCATGCGCTGCCAGGTCGGCGTGTATTCCTGAACACCCAAATCTCTCACAATAATAGACCTGACCTTGGGCGACCCGGACAAAACTAGAGCACCAATCTGACAGATGAAATCTCTTTCAGGTCACCGAAAAGGTCGTGAATTTGCTGCTCACTGGTGGCATAAAGCATGAACGAGACCGAAATGTAATTACCTTTGCGAGAGGTTTTTTGCGACACCTTGTCGGTGCTCATTGTCGGGTCGTGCTTAACCACCACATCAAAAACATCAATGTGGAATTCTGGGTGCACGTCTCCCACCACCTTTATAGGGTAGTCGCAGGGATACACAATTTTAATATCATCAGTCATGCGTCATCTCACCCCTATCAGTCACCAGGCCCAACCACCAACACCGACGACCATGAACCGTTGGTTTCACGCTTCGTAAGCCAGCGGATCACCGCCGAATATCTTTAGAAAGAATAATGTTACTGCGTCCCACACGGCCGCAAAAAATCCGGCTTCCTGAACGCCGGATATTGCCTGCACTGCAATAATCATTGGCTCGCCTTCTGGCAATTGCATAGTCAGGGTACCCACTTGATCGCCGGCTTTAATCGGCGCGTGAATTTCTTTTTGCAATTGGATTTCCGCCGCCAGTTCAGAGCGAGATCCTCTAGGAATGGTGAGAACGACATCTTCCCCCACGCCGAGCCTCACAGAATCGTGCTGACCACCCCAAACGCGAACCTGCTTCAGGTTCTCACCTGCGCGGTAAAGCTGCGCTGTCTCAAAGTAACGAAAACCATAGGTCAGTAATTTCTGGCTTTCTGTCGCACGCGCTTCTTTCGAATTGGCGCCCATGACAACAGAAACGAGTCGCATATCATCACGGACCGCTGAAGCGATCAGGCAGTAGCCGGCAGCTTCCGTATGGCCTGTCTTTACGCCATCGACGCTACTGTCACGCCTAAGCAGCAGGTTCCTGTTGTCCTGCTTGATGTTTGCGTACTCATACGATTGTTCAGAATACATTTTGTAATGAGTCGGAAAATCACGAATCATCGCTGCCGTTAATTTGCTGAGATCCTTGGCCGTGGAGTAATGATTATCATCCGGCCAGCCCGTAGCATTCTCAAAATTGGTATTTACCATGCCCAAACGTTCGGCGTATTGGTTCATGAGCGTCGCGAATTGCGCCTCTGTTCCCGCAATATGTTCAGCTATTGCCACACTCGCATCGTTCCCGGATTGAATGATCATGCCTCTCAGCAAATCCTCAACACGCACCTCAGTGTCGACTTTGATAAACATCAGCGAGCCTTTCATTCGCCAAGCTTTTTTACTGATCCTCACTTCATCATTGAACGAAATGGTGCCTCGCGCCAGTTCCTGAGCAGCGACATAACTTGTCATCAACTTTGTGAGGCTGGCTGGTGGTAATCGTTGCTCTGAATTAAATTCAACCAGACGCTTACCGGTTGCGGCATCCATCAATAGATAACCTTCTGCCGCAATTTGAGGTGGCGCCGGAATAATAGCAGGGGCTGCGTTCACACCAGATACCAGCAACAATAAGATACCCGCGCACAACCCACGAAATGATTTCAATACGGGCGTTGTTACAAACCCGGTGACGAACATTGTTACGAACATTGTTACGAACATTGTTTCCCCTGTTTTATCATCTATTCCACACTCACTCTGAGCGGTTGGCCCAGATTGGCGGCCAATAATCGAGCAATGGTTTCAGCTTCCAGCCTGTCATTTTGCAGCGGCCCTACCCACACCTTGTGCAAGATTTCCCCAGCTTCAGTTTCACTCACCAGTATACGCGTTGGCGTTTCAGGAGGCAGCGCCGCTCGGACGAGCACCAACTTTCGCTGCGCACTGTCGTGTACGCTGAAAGCACCTACCTGCAGATAAGTAAACGCCTCATGAGGTTCTATCGCGACTAATTCCGGATGATTGATCTCATCAATCGCTTCAACGACGACCGGCGCCACGCCCTTGTCGGCAAAACCCAACGCCTGCGCAGCGGCATAGGACAAATCAATTAGCCGGTCATCATGGAACGGACCGCGGTCATTCACTCGGACCACAATACTCTGGCCATTATCCAGATTGGTCACTTTGACAACAGTCGGCAATGGAAGTGCCTTGTGCGCGGCCGTCATTTCAAACATGTCGTAGGTCTCTCCATTAGCGGTCAGTCGTCCATGGAATTTCTGGCCGTACCAGGAAGCGACGCCAATTTCTAGGTAGCCCAGATTGTCGGGCTGAATTTCATAGACCTGACCAAAAACTTCATACTGATTCGAAGGCAGATTTCTGGCTGATGGTTTGGCTTGGGGAGAGCCAGATTCGCGAGAAACTGCCACGCAACCCGTGAGAATAAGCGTGAACGCGCTGACGACTACAACGCGAAAAACAACTCGGAAAATAGTGCGATAGTTATCGCGGATAAACATCGACTTGGCGCGGCTATCAGTTATTAACGGCCCCAGAGCCCAGCCTGAGTGACTCACTCAGTTGAAACACCGCCATCGCATATAGCTTGCTGTGATTGTAGCGAGTTATGACATAAAAGTTTTGCAGACCCAACCAATATTCGTTGCCTGCTTTACCTTCAAGGCGCATCGGCGAAATCCGTGCATCTCCATCGACCTCAACACTCGTCGCGGCAAGCCCCAGCGCTCTCATATTCGACATGGACTGACTCGGTTTCAGCGACACATTAAAAATATCCTGAGGTAGTGATTCACCATCAACCGCCAGCGTGACGGCTGCACCAGGACGCCAGCCGTGCACACTGAGGTAGTTAGCGACACTGCCAATGGCATCCGTTGGATTGTTCCATATATCCCGAAAACCATCACCGTCAAAATCAACCGCGTAATGGCGGTAACTACTGGGAATAAATTGACCCAATCCCATTGCGCCCGCATATGATCCCTTCAATTCGGTGATCACCTGATTCTCTTCCCTGGCCAGCAAAATAAATTGTTTGAGTTCGCGCCGGAAAAATTTCGATCGAGGAGGATAATCAAACGCCAGTGTAGAAAGCGCATCCAGAACACGATAATTACCGGCAATCCGGCCATACATTGTCTCAACGCCAATAATCGCAGTCACAAGGACGGGAGGCACACCATAGACTTCTTGCGCTCTGAGCAGCGCCTTGTGATGTTCGTGCATGAACGCGATACCAGATTTGGCGCGTCGCTCGGTAAGAAAAATATCCTGATACTCTGCCCAGTTCAGCGTTCGCTCAGCGGGTCGACTGATCGCATCAATAATGTGTTGCTTGTAGACCGCCTGACCGAAAATGCTGAGTAGTTCCGCCTCATTAAAGCCACTATCCTGAACCAGTTCTCGGACAAGCGCTTTGACTTCCTCTCGATCTGAATAAGCTGGCCGCTCCGGCCCATCTGCAGAAGACGCCAGGCAAGGCGCGGCAGCCGTCACCAAGAGAGAGAAAATCAAAACTATATTCGGTAGTAAACGCATGGTTACAAGGTAATCCTACGATGTGTGTGAACAGACATTAAGAACCCAAATCCCGCGAACAAAGTCAGGATAGAAGTTCCCCCAAAACTCACCAGCGGCAATGGCACGCCGACGACCGGCAGCAGACCGCTGACCATGCCTATGTTAACAAACACATAGACAAAAAATGTGAAAGTAATACTCCCGGATAATAAACGGCCAAAGGTGTCCTGAGCCTGAACAGATAAAATGACACCACGGCCAACAAGCAGTAAATAAAGAATGAGCAAGCCAACCACACCTAGCAAACCGAACTCTTCGGCTAACACCGCAATAATAAAATCTGTTTGGCTCTCGGGCAAAAAATCGAGGTGAGATTGGGTGCCTTCAAACAATCCCTTACCGAAGAGACCGCCTGACCCGATAGCTGTTTTAGATTGAATGATGTTCCAACCGGCGCCCAAAGGGTCTCTTTCAGGGTTAAGCAACGTCATGATTCGGGAGCGCTGATAATCTCTCATAACAAACCAGAGCGCAGGCGCTGAGGCGAGTGCCAACCCGATCGCCGAGAAAACTAACCTCCAACTCACCCCTGCCAGCAACAACACAAAGAGCCCTGACGTTGCAATGATTAGAGAGGTGCCAAGGTCCGGTTGAAACGCAATCAGCAAAACGGGGATCGTGATAATCACCAGCGACCAAAAAACATGCCGCGTTTTTGGCGGCAAGTGTCGCTCGTGGAAGTACCATGCCAAAATCAACGGCAGCACCAATTTCATGATTTCAGATGGCTGAAAGTTGATCACACCGGGAATACGGAGCCAGCGCCGCGACCCTTTCACTTCGACACCAAACACATAAACCATGCAGAGCATGATGAGTGCCATCAGGAATATCCAGGGTGCCAGCCGCAGGTAAACGATGGGAGAAATCTGGGCAATCACCACCATGACACCAATCCCAATGAGAATTTTAAAACTTTGCGAGATGACTGGCTGGAGCTCCTGCCCCACTGCACTATAGAGAATAAGCAGCCCGTAGACAGAAATCGCCAGTAACAAAAATACGATGGGGAGATCCAGATGGAGCACATCGCCCAATCCTTTTGGCCGATGCGTGACCAGCCCGGCGCCCGGCAATTGTCGAACAAAATCCTGACTCAATGGCGGGCCTCAACGGATCCAACCGCTGCCTCTAAGAGTGAAACCGGCGCGACCGGTGCGACGTAGTTGCGTAAATGATGATCGATCACGGCTCGCGCTACCGGCGCGGCGATCTTACTTCCGCCCCCGCCATTTTCGACCAGCACGGCAAGTGCTATTTGGGGATTTTCGATAGGTGCAAATGCGATAAACCAGGCATGCTTCCTAAGCCGCTCATCAAGTTCTTCTGCTTCATATTCTTCACCCTGCTTTATCCCTACTACCTGCGCTGTACCTGATTTGCCGGCCATACGATAGTCAATATCGCGACCAATGTAAGCCCAGGCTGTACCATTTTCCCCATAAACCTGATTGCCACGATGTACCACTTTTTCCATGGCGCCAATCACCAGATCCCACACATGGTCGGGGATCAATTCAATACTGTCCATTCGCGTGACCGGCGAGCTATCGATGAGATCACTGCCAGACTGCATCATTCTTGGCGCAACCCAACGGCCACGATTCGCAATGACGGTTGCAGCTGTGGCAAGTTGCAGGGGAGTTACCAGCATGGCGCCTTGACCGATACCAATATTGACAGTGTCACCGGGGTACCAAGGTAATCCCCTGGCATTCCTTTTCCATTCACGGGTGGGGAGCAGGCCACTTCTCGCCTCAGGTAGATCAAGCGCGGTGTTAACTCCAAAACCAAACAACCCCAAATAGTCATCAAGTCGATCTATACCCATCTTTACCGCAAGGGAATAAAAATAGACATTACATGATCGATAGATAGCCTTTTCGAGATTAACCATGCCATGACCACCAGTGCCACTGCTCGTCCAGTTCCAGTCACGATAGAGACGGTCGTTGCCCGGCAGGCGGAACCAGCCGGGGTCATCAATCGTATAGCTCGAATTCGTGACACCTGACACCAAGCCCGCAATTGCAACAATCGGTTTAATGGTTGAGCCCGGTTCATACTGCCCTTGAAGCGCCCGGTTAAAGAATGGAACATCTTTTGAATCCCGAAGCGCGGCGTATGTTTTTTGATCAATACCCGTGACGAAAAGGTTTGGGTCATACCCGGGACTACTTACCATGGCCAGAATGCCCCCTGTCGATGGCTCAATCGCCACAACCGTGCCGCGCCGGTCTCCAAGTGCATCACTGGCCGCTTGCTGGAGCGTCGAATCAACGTGAAGCACTAAATCTTTGCCCGGCGTAGGGAGCGACTCATCCAGGATTTTCATCACTTTGCCACGCGCGTCAATCTCAACCTGCTGAAAGCCGACCTTACCCAGCAGATCAGCCTCATAAAAACGTTCAACACCTATTTTACCGACATGCTCGGTACCGGAATATGCCACTGAATCAAGGCGGCGGGCATCGCTTTCATTAATACGGCGAACAGACCCCACGGCATGCACCATCAAACCGGCTTTCGGATAGTGACGGACTAAACGCGCTTCTATCTCGACGCCTGGCAGCGAATAACGATCAACGCTAAAAAGTGCGATCTCTTCCGCTGTTAGTCGAAACATTAGGGGCACGGATTCGAAAGGTCGTTGTCGACGCTTCAACCGTTTTCGAAAGGCATCAATTTTGTCGCTTGTCAGATTCAGCATCTTTCCCAAATGAGCCAGCGTTTCATCCATGTCATCCATCCGCTCTGGGGTGAGGGTCAAATTAAACGAAGGGGAATTGTCTGCCAGGATTTCGCCGTTTCGATCGAAGATGAGGCCACGAATAGGCGGTAACGATTGAACCTGAATGCGGTTGTTGTCGGATAAGGTTACGTAGAGTTCATGCTGAATGATTTGCAGGTGAAAGAAACGCGCCACAAGAATCAGCGTGAGCACCACAAGAATGCCGAAGCATACGACGATTCGTTCGAAGAATACACGGCTTTCCCAGGTGTGATCTTTTAGTGCTAACGGTTCAACCATTTTGCTTACTTAAGGGTCTCCTACTTGTGGTAAGGATGATTAGCATTGAGCATCAGAACTCGATAAACCTGCTCGGCAAGTAACACCCTGACTAAAAAGTGCGGAAAAATCAGGTTAGACAAAGACCAAGTTTCATCCGCTCGATCAAGGCAGGTCTTAGCCAACCCATCCGGGCCGCCGACCAAAAACTGAAAGTGATTCGTCATTTGGCTCCAGTTCATAAACTTACTCGCCAATTGTTCCGTGCTCCAGTTTCTGCCGGACACATCCAGCGCAATGACCCTGGCATTTCGATCAATAACTTTCAGCATCGCATCGCCCTCGGCGTCCTTGTGCTTTTCGATCGAAGTTGGGCGCGAACGATCGGACGTCTTCAGCTCTCGAATACTGAACTGACAATCCCGCTTCATACGGGTTGCATATTGATCAATGCCCGCCAGAACCCAGCTTGGAGGCTTGGTCCCCACGGCAATGATCTCAATCTTCAGCATAAAAACGACCTATCTTGCCTGATCTAACCTTCCAGAGAACCTGCCTCGCCGCTCTCGTCGCTACGTTCTTCCTTGTCCTTGGGCCCGATACTCCATAGCCGCTCAAGCTCATAGAACTCGCGAACTTTAGGCAACATGACGTGAACAAGGACGTCGGCAAGATCGACCAGTATCCATTCCCCCGTGTCCTGACCTTCAACACCAACAATGTGAACATTTTGAGCTTTCGCTTTTTCAAGCACACTGTTGGCAAGCGCTTTTACCTGACGCGCCGTGGCACCACTTGCTACCACCATGTAATCCGCAATATCAGTTTGCCCCTGAACATCAAGCACGACAATTTCGTGTCCCTTGATGTCTTCAAGTGCATCGACGACCAAATTTTTCAGGGCCGGACTTTCCATTTCTACTCCTCGGTTGAAGTTTCTCTCCAACACTCTCTTACGTCTCTGTTAATCCGGCCGGTTGATACAGCGCATGTTCTGAGATGTAGCTCAGCACGCGCGGGTCTATGTCAGCACCTTTACCATCACCCTTCGCCAGTTGTTGTCGTACCCGAGTTGCCGATACCTTAATTTCACTGAATGGCGCAAGCGTAATACAACCCGCCGGCCGGTGTTTCAGCTCATCAATATCAACTACTCGTCGATCTTTTGCCCATTGCCTAAGCACTTTGGGCTCTGTTTCTGATAACCACTGTTGACCCGATCTGGGAAGCACCAGCAAATGGGCTACATCACAGAAGGACTGCCAATCTCGCCAGGTAGGCAAAGTCAGCCAGCTATCCATGCCCATCACAAAAACCAGTGAGGCATTTTCGCCCAAGTCTTCACGATACGAGGTTAATGTATCAATAGTGTAAGACTCACCTTCTCGTCTTAACTCACAATCATCGACCCGCAATCCCGGCTCATCGCGCACCGTAATCATCAACATCTCATAACGATGACCCGCTGCCGCCGAGGGCATTCCTCTATGCACTGGAATGTTGCAGGGCACCAAACTCAGCTCGGCATCTCCAAACGATTGGAGTAGCGATCGCGACAAACCCACGTGACCGGCATGCACGGGATCGAAGGTGCCGCCGAACACCAATGTCACGGTCATTGCCGTATCTGGCCGTCACCAAAGACTACGTATTTTTGCGACGTTAGACCTTCAAGCCCCACCGGACCTCTAGCATGGAGTTTATCGGTAGAAATACCAATCTCAGCGCCCAATCCGTACTCAAATCCGTCGGCAAACCGAGGAGAAGCATTGATCATGACTGAACTAGAATCGACTTCCCGGATAAAACGCCGACCCGACGTGAAGTTTTCCGTCACGATCGTATCGGTGTGCTTGGAACCATAACGGTTAATATGCGAGATGGCCTCATCAAGGCCGCGCACGATCCGAATCGACAATATAGGAGCCAGATATTCTGTCGTCCAATCTGATTCTTCGGCCGGGCGTATCTGGGTTTCCGAACCCAGAATTTCAATTGTTCGCTCGCAGCCTCGCAATTCAACGCCGTGCTCATGATAGCCGGATGCCAGTCTAGGCAATAAGGATGCTGCCACCTTCTCAGAAATCAGCAGGGTTTCCATTGCGTTGCACACCCCATAGCGCTGTGTTTTTGCGTTAATCGCAATCGCATACGCTTTGTCAAAATCCGCGTCGTTATCGATATAAACATGACAAACACCATCGAGGTGCTTAATCACAGGGATGGTGGCTTCACCCGCGATACGTTCTATCAAACCCTTTCCACCACGAGGAACAATGACATCCACGTAGTCGTTCATCGTGACTAGTTCACCGACCAACGCCCTGTCTGTACTTGAAATGACCTGTACGGCATTGGCGGGTAACCCCGCCTTGATAAGACCGGCCTCAATGCAAGACGCGAGTCCAAGGTTTGAATGGATCGCCTCAGAACCGCCTCGAAGAATTGCTGCGTTACCTGATTTCAAGCACAGGCTTGCCGCATCAATCGTCACGTTGGGCCGGGATTCAAAGATAATACCGATAACACCCAACGGGGTCCGCATTTTGCCAATCTGCAGGCCATTCGGCTGATAGGACATGCCTGAGATTTCACCCACGGGATCATCAAGTGAGGCAACCTGCTGCAGACCTTCGACCATCACCTCGAACCCGGTTTCGGTAAATACCAGTCGGTCCAATAGCGGCTCACTCAAACCATTTGCTCTACCTTTTTCAAGATCCTGCTCATTGGCCTCCATCAATACAGTACGACGAGACAAAATCTCGTCACCGATAGCACGGAGCGCAGCATTTTTAGTCGCAGTGGATGCTCGGCTAACCTCGAAAGAGGCCTCGCGGGCATTCACCCCAACGACACGCATGTAGTCTGAGAGGGTCATGGGAACAATTTCTTCAACGAATCGGTCATTATAACCTGCTTCTACCGTGATGTTGTCATCGACCTTTTTTGATTCCGGTGTCCGGGACAGCACCATTTTGCTACGGGGTGAAATTTTGCGTCACCGCATCGAACATCCGCGCTAAGGGCCCCTCTGGCTGTCCGCACAAATCTTCGAAGCCGAAGCCGGTTAAGCATGCGAATGTGGCAGCTACTTTTTCCTGGGATAGCCTGATAGATGCGGGGCGATGTTCATGCCTCCCGGCCCGGCCCAAATCAGACCCTACCCTATCGGTTTGTTGACAAGGGTCACCGCAAACCCGCCGCAAGGCATCTCTTGATCCGGGACTTTGGGATGAAATCGGGACCGCCGGGGCGGTTCTAAAATAGCCGGGGCGGTTCTAAAATAAAAAAACAGCCCCGCTAATAAGACTACAGGGACTAGTTATTGGCTTTTTGAATACGTTCCACAAGCTTGTCGATTTCAGCGAGTCGAACCAGAGGGTCCTTCATTTCAAGCATGCGCTGTTTGAAATGATTAGGACAAGGCAAAAGCTCGGTGAGTCTTGCCCCGACTTCACCGGCAAGGCCCAGGTCGCAATCAACGCCCAACCGCTGGACAGCCTCATGTGCCATCAGAGACTCCAATAATCCGGTGAGGTGCTCCTGCTCTTCGGGCACTTCGGCTTCCGCTTCCTCCGCCAGAAACCGAACGTTCGCTATCATTAGACGATCCGCCTGCTCATACTGATCGCGAATCACAAACTTCTTTTTGCCTTCAATTACAATGCTGAGCGTGCCATTGGGCGCCTGATCGAAATCTATAATCTCGCAATAGGTCCCGCAGTGAGAGATTTCCGGGAGCTGTTCATCTGGGTTTGAAAGGGTCTGCTCACCTTCAGTAATCATTACAACACCAAAGCCCGTTTGCTGCTTCAGGCAGTGTTTCACCATATCCAGATAGCGAGATTCAAAAATCTGAAGCGGCAGTTTTCCACCGGGGAACAGGACATGCGGTACAGGAAAAAGTGGGATTTCATTCATGCAGCTATTTTATGTGAAGTTGGCGCAGTTAGCACTTCACTCCGTCTGACTATAAACTGCGTCGCTGCCGAAAGAGGTACGAGACATCGATACCTGATATACGCGGTTACGCAAACCAGACCCGAATTAGAAACAAGAATCAAAAACAAGAATTAGGAAACGGACCAACTTTGGATATTACACAAGCTATCGTGCTTGCCTTAATTCAGGGCATTACCGAATTTTTACCCATTTCCAGCTCGGGCCATCTCGTCCTGCCTTCACAATTGCTGGGCTGGCCAGATCAAGGGCTAGCCTTCGATACGGCGGTTCACTTTGGCTCGCTGGTCGCTGTCATGGCGTATTTTCGGCGAGATATCCTTACATTGATTCCCGCCTTGCTTGCCCATCCAAAGACACCAAGCGACGAAAGCCGCTTTGCCATCAACCTAATCATCGCGAGCCTGCCCGTTATACCGGTGGGGTTTCTCGCCAGATTCTTTATCGAAGATTCGCTACGCGGCCTTGAAGTGATCGCAACAACCACTATTGTTTTCGGGGTGGCACTCTACATCGCAGACCGCATCGGAAAGAAGAGCGCGCCTAAAGCGTTATCACCGCGAACCGCGTTGGCCATCGGTTGCGCTCAGTGTCTGGCACTGATTCCCGGCACCTCAAGAAGCGGTATTACCATCACCATGGCATTGCTCCTGGGACACTCACGAGAAGAGGCTACGCGCATATCATTCCTCATCGCGATTCCCGCTATAGCCGGCGCCGCCACCATCAAGATCTGGGATTTGTGGCAATCACCGATTCCAATCGATTGGGTACCGATCATTACCGGGACTGTTCTGGCGGGTATTTCAGCCTACCTGTGCATTATGCTCTTACTGAACTTTATCAATCGCATCGGTTTCACGCCGTTTGTGATTTACCGCATCGCACTTGGTGGATTGCTCTGGTGGATGATTGTTTAGAATCAGCCACCAGATCTGTCCCGATCGCTACTCACTCGTGCTATTAACTAAACCTGTTAACTAGCGCCATAAACTAAAACGGAATGTCATCGTCAAAATCATCTGTTGGGGGTGGACCAAAGTCGTCCGCCGGGCCGCTAGAAGAGGCACCGCCCGATGGCGCACCACCGCTGCCACTATTGGCACCCGAGTTGCCGCCACCATTGCCGCCGCCGCCTGAGTTTCCGCCACCACCGCCGCCCATTTCGCCGCGACTATCGAGCATCTGCATCTCACTGGCAACAATTTCAGTCGTATAGTGTTTTTGACCATCCTTTTCCCAGTCACGTGTTCGCAGTTCGCCTTCTACGTAGACTTTAGACCCACGCTTGAGATACTCACCCGCCACCTCCGCCAAGCGATTAAAGAAGACCACGCGATGCCACTCAGTGCGATCTTTTTGTTCGCCGGAATCTTTATCTTTCCAGCTTTTGGACGTCGCCACAGACACGTTGGTTACAGCTCCACCGCTTGGCATATAGCGAGTTTCAGGGTCTCTGCCCAGGTTACCCACGAGGATCACCTTGTTTATACCGCGCGCCATTTTCTTCTCCTATTGTCGTATTACTTTCATCATCAACGGCATCAGTGATGCCGTCTATCGATAATAGCGCGTCGCGCCCCTTTTTTGGAGCGCCTATCAATGAATCTGACACTCCGTGCGCCTATAGCGCAGCAGGTTCTCCCAGATCAGCTAACCGCGACAACAATAGTGCCATCAGCATCGAACCTACCGTGATCAGAAAATACACCTCCATCAACGAGCAAATATCGGGCTCGCGCAGAAGCCAACCACTCACAAGACAACGAGCGAAGATCACTCGGCCTGAGAACTCGAATCAAAGTCGTAAAGAACAGAGCAAAACCCGCCAATCGCACCCACTTGAATCTGGCATCAAAAATAGCACGAAACACGAAGCTTGGGAGGCGAACGGTGGTGTCGCCATCAACGTTATAGACAAACACAGCACTGGCATCAAATAGCGCAGACCCATTGCCCTGGCCGCACTATAACCTCGTTGGTTCACAACGTGTCTTCGCAGCCGGAAGGGATCAAAATTTCGCCTCGCCACCCTCTGTAGTTCAACACACCCTAAGTGACACACGCTGTCCAGATCAACCCGAGGGAGCGTTCCCCATCAATTGGTCAATCGGTCTTTGCGCCAGCGCCCACAAACTTATAATATCGGTGCCCTGCCCGATCACAGGACTGAAGGTCAAGGTTTGTGACGGGAGTCAATTTGAACGACGCGGACGATAACAAACTCAGCCTTGGCTGACGTAAATCTCCGTATATCAAACTCCTAAAAAACTGTGACAACCCCACGAGGTTAATCTTTTGCTGACTGATCAAGGCGCTGAAATCTGATGGATTACATTTCTATTCAAGGCGCCAGAACACATAATCTGAAAAACATCAGTCTGGATATCCCGAGAGACAAACTGGTCATCGTGACAGGGTTGTCAGGCTCCGGTAAATCATCGCTCGCCTTCGACACCCTGTACGCAGAGGGCCAGCGCCGATACGTTGAATCTCTATCGGCCTATGCCCGTCAATTCCTTTCTCTAATGGAAAAACCGGACATCGACCACATTGAAGGTTTATCGCCCGCTATTTCAATCGAGCAGAAGTCTACCAATCACAATCCTCGGTCAACCGTCGGCACGATCACAGAAATCTATGACTACCTGCGGTTGCTGTTTGCCCGAGTAGGCGAACCGCATTGTCCAACTCATGGTCTTAAACTTGAAGCACAATCCATCACCCAGATGGTGGACCAGGTGCTTGCATTACCTGAGGGTACTCGGGTCAATTTGTTGGCGCCTGTGATTCGTGAGCGCAAAGGTGAACATCTGCATGTGTTTAAGCAGCTCATGACACAGGGTTTCGTTCGCGCAAGAATAGACGGGATCATTACCGATCTCGATTCACCACCGGACCTGGATAAAAACAAGAAACACACGATTGAAGTCGTTATAGATCGATTCAGCATTCGACCTGACCTCCAAACTCGATTAGCCGATTCGTTCGAAACCGCGGTCCAGGTAGCCGATGGAATTGCTGCTGTTAATTTTATGGATGACGATACCGACGACCTTTTGTTCTCGTCCCGATTCGCCTGCCCTGAATGCGGTCATGCGATCCAGGACCTCGAACCACGCTTGTTTTCGTTCAACAATCCCGCCGGGGCCTGCCAAAGCTGCGACGGTCTTGGATTAAAGCAATTTTTCGACCCTAACTCGGTTGTGAACGATGCTGATTTGTCCCTGGCCGAAGGCGCTATTCACGGCTGGGACCGTAGAAATATATATTATTTCCAAATGCTTGGATCAATTTCTAAACACTATGGATTCGATCTGGCTACACCATTTTCCACCCTACCGGACAAGATTCAGAAGGTGGTGCTGGAAGGCAGCGGGCATGAAAAGATTGAATTTCGCTATGTGAACGACCGGGGCGATGAATACACCAAGGCACATGGGTTCGAAGGCATCCTACCGAACATGGAGCGTCGTTATAGTGAAACAGACTCCACGATGGTGCGAGAAAATCTGTCAAAGTTCCTAAGCACTCAACGTTGCCCTGAATGTGATGGTGCGCGCCTAAACGCTGATGCGCGTAGCGTTACCATCAATAAGAAATCTCTCACCGAAATCACATCGCTATCAGTCTTTGATGCACACGCTTATTTCGCTGGATTAGAACTGAGCGGTCAGCGTGCGCAAATAGCTGAAAAGATCCTGAAAGAAACCCAGGCCAGATTGGGATTCCTAATGGATGTGGGTCTCGACTATCTCACTTTATCTCGAAGCGCAGATACTCTTTCGGGTGGCGAGGCACAGAGAATAAGGCTCGCAAGTCAGATTGGCGCAGGGCTCGTGGGCGTGATGTACATCCTTGATGAGCCGTCGATTGGATTGCATCAGAGAGACAATCAAAGATTGCTCAACACCTTGACCCGACTCCGGGATATGGGCAACACGGTGATCATCGTCGAACACGACGAAGATGCGATTCGGTCCGCAGATTATATTATCGATATAGGTCCAGGCGCGGGAGTGCATGGAGGCGAGGTTGTCGCTGCAGGTTTGCTAGACGACATCCTAAACTCGGAAGCGTCCATTACCGGTCAGTTTCTGAGCGGCAAAAGAAGAATAGAGATTCCGAAAGAGCGACACCCATACAACGCAAACAAGCTGCTCAGTCTAAAAGGCGCTAACGGCAACAATCTGCAATCCGTTGATTTGCACATCCCACTGGGGCTCATGACTTGCGTCACTGGCGTTTCAGGTTCTGGTAAATCGACGTTGGTGAATCAAACACTATATCCGCTTGCCGCAAGAGAACTGAACGGCGCCACCAATCCACAAGTGTCTCCTTATGATGAAGTCATTGGACTAGATCAGCTCGATAAAGTCGTCGATATTGACCAAAGCCCGATTGGCAGAACGCCACGTTCTAATGCCGCCAC